>NZ_JAWRYM010000478.1:0-274 GCF_046534555.1 Bacillus sp. SIMBA_074
GACCTGCTCGTCGCTGGGTTGGATGAGCGGCGAGCGGCGAAGCGCCCGGCGTCCCAGCGATCGAGTGAGCGGTCGGCGGATCAGACCGTTCGCTCGGGCACGTGCGGCCAGGCTACCCACGTATTGGAGGTCGTTGCCGCCGGCCGTCAGCAGGACGAGATCCGTGTCCGGACGGACGCTTCCGATCTGCGGAAGGAACCGTCGCCGGCCAACGCGCTGTCCGCCGTGCAAAATGGTGCCCGTCGTCGCGCCGGAGACCGTTGCGTCGATGAGT
>NZ_JAWRYM010000479.1:0-274 GCF_046534555.1 Bacillus sp. SIMBA_074
TGGCCTCCCGGGCGCAGCACGCGCAGTGACTTCTCGAGGTTCGCGCCGCCGACGGTGTCGATGACCAGGTCGTAGCCCTGCAGCCGGGACTCGAAGTCGTCCGAGCGGTAGTCGATGACGTCGGCGCCCAACTGCCGCAGCCATTCGACGTTCGAGCCGCTCGCGGTCGTGGCGACGGACGCCCCGAGATGCTTGGCGAGCTGGATCGCGATCGAACCGAAGCCGCCCGCTCCGCCGTGGATCAGCACGCGCTGCCCGGCTTTCACGTCGGCGC
>NZ_JAWRYM010000480.1:0-274 GCF_046534555.1 Bacillus sp. SIMBA_074
GTACAACGCGTGCGCGCAGGCGTCATCGGCGACGGAGGAGAGTCGGGTAGCGGCGTCCGAGATCCGAACTTCAGGAAGGTCGGGCCAGGAAAGGGTGTCGGGGTCCACGGGGTGCTCCTGAGGGGAGCGGAGGGACAGCTCGTTGATGCGGTGCGTCGCACTGAACGCTGCGTGAGCAGGTCGCTGCGTGGGGTAGAGCTGGCGGGTCGATGCGACATCGAAGCATAGGGGGTCCCTGTGCTATCTGGTGACATATCGGTGAGCGCATCGACGC
>NZ_JAWRYM010000481.1:0-273 GCF_046534555.1 Bacillus sp. SIMBA_074
CGTGGCTCGACTCGTTCGTGCCCGCGACGACCCTGCTGGCCGCCGTGCCGTACTTCTGGCTCGCCCTGGTGCTGGTCTACATCTTCGCCACCACCCTGCACTGGTTCCCTGCGCAAGGCGGGTACGACGTGACTCTGGACCCCGGCTGGACGCCCGAGTTCATCGCGTCGGCCATCCAGTACGGGTTCCTGCCCGCGATGACCATCGTGATCGCCTCGATCGGCGGATGGCTGCTGGGGATGCGCAACATGATGGTGTCCACGCTGTCCGAGG
>NZ_JAWRYM010000088.1:0-628 GCF_046534555.1 Bacillus sp. SIMBA_074
AAAAAAATTATAGTATCCCGAACGGGATACACCAGCTACTTTACACAAGTAACTCACCATATTTCTTAAGTTATATTTTATGATGACAGAACGAATCAGGATATATTTCTGACTAGGTGATAACGTTATTTCCTTCTCATCCTCCCTTCCATAAGTTTGATCTTTTTTAACAATTCATTTTCTGCCTTTAGTAAGTTCCGTTCGGCTTCTAAACGAGCATACTTCTCTTCTAACGTAAGCTCTCTCTCAAGAGTTCTTCCCGCGTTTTCGGTGCGTGTATCTCGTAAACCAAATACACCATTTTTTCTGTAAGCAGCACGCCATCTACTTCCTGATGACATAATTCGTTTCATTCCAATCATATCTATATCAAAACCACATTCTTCAAAAATATTTCGGGGTAGTTTTCCTTTCGCATTCTCCTCAATAAAAATACGCTTAAATTCATCTGTATAAGTGATACCTTTCTGACTTACAGATTTTATATATGGGTTATTTGATAGAATTTGAATGTCTCTTTCTGTAAATAGCTTTTTTGTCATTTTAAACCTTCTCCGATTCCAATTTTCTCTCATTATACAAGAAATACCCTATAGAATAGACTTTTTTTCAGTGTCTATTCTATAGG
>NZ_JAWRYM010000482.1:0-273 GCF_046534555.1 Bacillus sp. SIMBA_074
ACGCGGGGCGTCCCGGCAGCATACGGCGGCTTCGAGACCGCGGTCGACGAGATTGGCCGCCGCATGGCCGCGGCCGGCGCCGAGGGCACGGTCTACTGCCGGTCCAACGAGGGTGCGCCTAGGCCCGCGGAGTACGCCGGGATGAAGTTGGTCCACCTGCCCGCCCTGCGGTCCAAGACACTCGAGACCTTAAGCCACACCGGCCTGTCGGTGCTGCACGCCGTCCTCCGTCGCCGGTACGACGCGGCCTTCGTCTTCAATGCCGCCAACTCC
>NZ_JAWRYM010000483.1:0-273 GCF_046534555.1 Bacillus sp. SIMBA_074
GTGATAAACATGAGGAAGCTCTACCTTTTGATCGAATTTCACCGCCAAATCGACATAAATTGACGAGTTTTCCCATTTTATACGCTTAATATTATAATGTGTTTCCACCCTTGTAAACAAATCTAACGCATTTTGCTCGCTTAGATGAATCGGGCGGGCTGTCTGAAATGTGGGAATGTCATTATTTTTCCAGCTATTACTCGGCACGAGAGATAGCATCAGTGCAATCAATGTGGAAACGGCGATGGCCATCACGAATTTGCGGGGCATGGG
>NZ_JAWRYM010000484.1:0-273 GCF_046534555.1 Bacillus sp. SIMBA_074
TCCGCGACAACGCCGAACGGCTGTGCCACTTCCCACACCTTGTTTTCTTCGTCCTTGCCTATGATGCCGACCGTCTTTTGGTCTTTGATCCACGCGTAAACGTCCTGGGAAGCAAACAGGTTTTTCATCCGTTTATCAGGGATGTTACCAAAGCCCGTCTCTTCCACTGCCATTGCGGCCAATCGTTCTGCTGCCTCGACGCCCGCTTTGGACATCGCTGCAATGATCGCATCGATTTGTTCCTGCGTGTAGGAAGCGAGCTTGGCTTGTGCC
>NZ_JAWRYM010000485.1:0-273 GCF_046534555.1 Bacillus sp. SIMBA_074
CCGCGATGCGGCGGCCGCGCACCGCGAGGTTGGCGAACTCGACGGACTCGCCGGCGAGCCGGGCGTCGCCGTCGAGGATCCCGGCGAGCCGGTCGGCCCAGCCGAGGAAGGCGTCCGGTTGTCCGGGCGCACTGTCGCACAGCCCCTCGGTGAGCGAGTCTCCGAGGGCGACGTAGCGCGTGTAGGTCGTTCGGCTCACGGGTCGATTGTGGGCCGGACGACGCCCGGCAGGCGCGTCGGGACGCCCTGTGCCGCCGGATCGTCGCCGCGATT
>NZ_JAWRYM010000486.1:0-273 GCF_046534555.1 Bacillus sp. SIMBA_074
GCGGTGTATACCGCTATAAAGGACTTCAGGCTTCAGTGGTAAATAACAGGACGAGCTATCCTGTGGGTATTCCGCCTGATGGCCTGGCGTTTGTAGGTAAAAAAAATATCTACGTAGTGACTGCGGGAGGTGAACATCTTCTGAAAACAGATGCACTACACAGCCGATATCAGCTTGAATTGAAGGGGAATGATAGAAAAATAAAGCTGGGGCTTGTGTCACCCGCAACTAAACGTTCAGTGGCAAGATTCGAAGGTGATTTTAACGTTATCG
>NZ_JAWRYM010000487.1:0-273 GCF_046534555.1 Bacillus sp. SIMBA_074
ATAAACATTTTTCTCGTCTGCTTCTTCCGCTTTTTGCTCGGATACCAGCAAGCCTTTTTGCATGGTACGCTCCCGAACCCATTGGCGAATATCCGGGTCGTCAGAGTATTGCTCGGCGATGATATCCATAGCACCTTGCAAAGCTTGTTCTGCTGTCTCTACTCCTTTTTCCGGGTTAACGTAGCCCATTGCCTCTGCTTCAGGCGCTCCTGATTTCGGGAGGCTGAGCAGGTAAGTAGCAAGCGGCTCCAGCCCTTTTTCCTTTGCCATGGT
>NZ_JAWRYM010000488.1:0-273 GCF_046534555.1 Bacillus sp. SIMBA_074
TGACTGCCTAAAAGGTTTGTATAAAGGAGTGGTTGTGGAGAGCTATGGAAGTGGTGGTATTCCTTTTCAAGTGCGCAACATTTTAGCGAAATTGATTGAATTAACCGAGCACGGTGTATCTGTTGTCATTACGACTCAATGTCTAGAAGAAGGAGAAGACATGGATATATATGAAGTTGGTCGGAAAATTGACCATAATCGTGTAGTGCGTTCTAAAAATATGAACACAGAAGCAATTGTGCCGAAATTGATGTGGGTGCTAGGAAAAACAAC
>NZ_JAWRYM010000489.1:0-273 GCF_046534555.1 Bacillus sp. SIMBA_074
GTATCGCATATTGCCTGCTACGATGGCGATTGCGGCCGTAGCAAGCCAAATGCTGCGAACCTTTGAGATGCTGTATTTCAAAAATACGCAAATTGCCATTCAGATGATTGATACGGAGCTGCACGATGGCTTGACCTCAGAAACGCTGTCCTCGGATGACCTGACGAAAATGGAGATTGGTTATACGGACAAGCTGCTTACCTATGCGAAAAAGGTTCATGGCTCTTTAAAATCAGTCGGAAGAGGACGCTATGCAATCTTCACCACAAGAGG
>NZ_JAWRYM010000490.1:0-273 GCF_046534555.1 Bacillus sp. SIMBA_074
GCTACAACAGCGTTTGTGATAAATATTCCGGCAAGGATTACAAATACAATTTCTCTTCGGGTTTTAAACATGTTATTTTGGTTATAAAGCTTCAAATTTAAGCTATTTATTTAAAAACTGATATTAGTAAAATTTTAAAATATCATTCATTTGAAGTTTGATTTTGATTGGTTACTTTTGAGATTCTGACACTTCTTATTTAAATAAATGTGCTAGGAAAAACTTTATAAAATGATTTAATTATGGAAAAAGAAAGTAATCCGTTACTTCAGG
>NZ_JAWRYM010000491.1:0-273 GCF_046534555.1 Bacillus sp. SIMBA_074
CAAGCCCTCCATCGTCCCCGATACAGTAATCGTTTCCTGGTAGGGCGACGCAAGTGCCAAGGCGCAATAAAATCTCGCCGTTCTTTCCTCTTCCGGCACGCCTTCCAGTTCCCTAAGGACTTTTTCCGTGTTCGCTTCATCACTCTTGGACTCTCCAGCATAGCGCGCAGAATATACGCCCGGACGGCCATCCAATGCATCTACAATCAATCCGGAATCATCCGCAATGACAAAGTGGCCTAGCCGATGGGCGATGGCCTCTGCTTTCAGGAT
>NZ_JAWRYM010000089.1:0-604 GCF_046534555.1 Bacillus sp. SIMBA_074
CGAATTCAGTCAAACTCCGAATGCCAAATACTTATTCTTGGGAGTCAGACTGCGAGTGATAAGATCCTTAGTCGAAAGGGAAACAGCCCAGACCACCAGCTAAGGTCCCAAAGTATACGTTAAGTGGAAAAGGATGTGGAGTTGCTTAGACAACCAGGATGTTGGCTCAGAAGCAGCCACCATTTAAAGAGTGCGTAATAGCTCACTGGTCGAGTGACTCCGCGCCGAAAATGTACCGGGGCTAAACGTATCACCGAAGCTGTGGATTGACACCATTTTGGTGTCGATGGTAGGAGAGCGTTCTAAGGGCGTTGAAGTCAGACCGGAAGGACTGGTGGAGCGCTTAGAAGTGAGAATGCCGGTATGAGTAGCGAAAGAAGGGTGAGAATCCCTTCCACCGAATGCCTAAGGTTTCCTGAGGAAGGCTCGTCCGCTCAGGGTTAGTCGGGACCTAAGCCGAGGCCGAAAGGCGTAGGCGATGGACAACAGGTTGATATTCCTGTACCACCTATACATCGTTTGAACGATGGGGGGACGCAGAAGGATAGGGTAAGCGCGCTGTTGGATATGCGCGTCCAAGCAGTTAGGCCGGAAACGAGGCAAA
>NZ_JAWRYM010000492.1:0-273 GCF_046534555.1 Bacillus sp. SIMBA_074
GCTCATATAACACCTCTGCCTGTTGCAACAGAGCCTGGTCATGGCTGATAAACAGAATGGCCGCGCCAGGCCTGGCTGCAAATTGGCGTAATTGCTGGCGTAACCAGTTACGACCTGCTGCATCGAGATGATTCGACGGTTCATCGAGAATGAGCAAAGGTCGTGGTTGATAAAATGCCCACCAAAGACGCAGGCGAGTCATCTGACCGCCGCTTAGGGCTTGTGCACATTGCCAGTAGTTGGTTGGAGCACCCATTTTTTGTAGTTCAGCCT
>NZ_JAWRYM010000493.1:0-273 GCF_046534555.1 Bacillus sp. SIMBA_074
GGTGCCGCGATCGCGGTGACCGTCTTTGGGCTGCTCAGTCGGCTCCTGCGCGCCCGCGCCCGACCCCTGATCATCGTGCTCTTGCTGATCTTCGCGGTAGCCACCTGGGTGCTGGTCGCCCTGTCGGGTGTTCACCCGACGATCGCGGGCGTGGCGCTGGGCCTCGTAATGGCGCACCGGCCGGGCCTCCGTGCTCGGCACCTGCTGGAGCCGTTCACCAACGGGCTGGTCCTTCCGCTCTTCGCCTTCACCGCCGCGTTGGTCCCCATCCCG
>NZ_JAWRYM010000090.1:0-594 GCF_046534555.1 Bacillus sp. SIMBA_074
GATTGAATTCGGAGAAGTTGAAGCGTTTTCCACACCAAGACGTTTGGCCATATTGCTGAAAGACGTGGAAGAATCACAAAAGGATATTGAAGAAGAAGCAAAAGGACCGGCTAAGAAAAGAGCTTTGGACAGCGAAGGCAATTGGTCTAAAGCCGCATTGGGATTTGTCAGGGGCCAAGGCATGACTTCAGAGGATATTTATTTTAAAGAACTCAAGGGTGTGGAATATGCCCATGTGAATAAATTCATAAAAGGACAGCCGACTGTACAGCTTTTATCTGAGCTTGCTGAAATCATCAGCGGCATGACGTTCCCGAAAAACATGCGTTGGGCCAATCAAGAGCTCCGCTTCGTCCGTCCGATTAAATGGCTGATTGCCTTATTCGGAAATGAAGTGGTGCCATTTAGCATCGCTGGTGTCGAGACGGCCCGTGAAACAAAGGGACATCGTTTCTTGGGCGATAGCGCAATCATCGAGCAGCCGGCACGGTACGAAGAAACGTTAAAAGAACAATTTGTAATGGCGGATCCGGATAAACGCAGACAAGTTATTCTAGATCAGATTAAAGGGCTTGAGCAGGAAAAGGGCTGGAT
>NZ_JAWRYM010000494.1:0-273 GCF_046534555.1 Bacillus sp. SIMBA_074
GGGGCAATAGCGAGATGAAAAGACATACCGGAGTTCAGCACATTCGCCACGTACTGCTCAGCATCTTTTTGGTAAGTATGCTAGCTGTTTTGGCAGGCTGCGGGAGCACTGCCAATCAGGCGCAGCAGACACAAGCACCTGCTGCAACAACGCCAGCAGCAACTGAAGCACCGAAAGACGCAAGCACCCCAGCACCAGCTGATGCTGGCGGGACTCGCGAGATCAAGCATGCCATGGGCACGACCCCAATCACAGGGGAGCCCAAGCGCGTAG
>NZ_JAWRYM010000495.1:0-273 GCF_046534555.1 Bacillus sp. SIMBA_074
CTTCGTAATCCAAGGTCGCCATACACGACATCAGAAATGCCTTGATTGCAGGAAGCGTATAAACGGTTCTTCAGAAACCGTACGGGAAGTACAGCCTCCTCACCCAATGCGCCAGCAACCACTTCCCGGGCAAGAGTGCTTCTGCGCTCATAGGCATCGATCCAGCTTTTCGCCTCTGTTTCCTCTCCGAGCTTGTCTGCCAGAGATCGCAGAGCCTTTTTCCAGCCAGCCTCCTCTTCAGATGGAAGCTCAAACGTTTCTGCAATTGCTGCG
>NZ_JAWRYM010000496.1:0-273 GCF_046534555.1 Bacillus sp. SIMBA_074
GGGTCAGCAAATAGGCCCCAATAAGTATCAGGGTGGCAAAGCCTAGTACAAGGATTTTTGGCGGATCGAATAATTTTTTTGCTTTTATCAATTGATCATCCCTACCTAAAAATGACATGTGTAAAACTGTATGAATATCTTAACCATCAATCCTGTTATCAAATCTTTTTTAAGCATAATAAAAAGACCTGCGTAAACATCGAACAGCTATTTTGTCACAAAAAGCGTGCAAAAAAAGCTCCCGAAATAGGCGGTCTTATGACCTCCTTCGCT
>NZ_JAWRYM010000091.1:0-592 GCF_046534555.1 Bacillus sp. SIMBA_074
CGCCCGGTGACCGAACACCGTCCGATGCCCGAAGCCCCCGATGTCACCGGCCCGGCGCCGGCAGGGACGATTCGATTCATCATGGCTGGCGTCGCATTCGCAATGGCTCGCCGAAGTGTCCGGTAGCAGCCCGGCTTGCGGGCGGTCCGATTCGCGCGCAACACCCTAGGATCAGGAAATGCAGGGAAATCAACCGTTGTCGCTAATCGACGCGATCGCGCTTGAGCGTCCTGGCGCTCTGGCCGCGTCGCGCCACGCTCTAATTGAGCGATGGAAAACGGCGCCCCACGATAAGGAAACGGCACTCCGCCTCGCATTTATCGAGTGGTGGTCCTGCAGCGAGCCGGACTTTCTGACGGGCCTACCGGCTTACGATGACGACAACTCGCTCTTCCCCGAGCTGTTCGCTTACCTCGCATCACCGGCCGTGATCGACGCACGTGTGCGCTTCGTCCTCGGCTGGATGACGAAGGAGTTTCCCTGGTGCTGCGGATGTGGACCTGCTTCGTGGGGGCCAGCAGGGAATACTTTGTGGGCGGAGTACAGGCGATCTGAGGGTTTAGACCCTTCACAGTTCGCAGACGACAGCGAG
>NZ_JAWRYM010000497.1:0-273 GCF_046534555.1 Bacillus sp. SIMBA_074
GTCGCTGCTATGTGGTAACGATGCCACACCGCGCCGAAGGAGGCGGGGGACGGATCGAAAGGGTGGCGATGAGGATCACCGAGCTCGATGACGCGACAGAGGGAGGCCGATGATGGCCGTCCTCACCGACGCGTCACGCAGCAACACCCCGACGGGTGACCGCAAGCCGGAGAAGAAGCGGGCGAAGAAGTACAACAAGCGCGAGGCGATCGCGGGATACCTCTTCATCAGCCCCTGGATCATCGGCTCCCTGGTGTTCACCCTCGGCGCGAT
>NZ_JAWRYM010000498.1:0-273 GCF_046534555.1 Bacillus sp. SIMBA_074
TCAGGATTGAAATCACCTTCAAGAAGCTTATTTTCCTTCATCCAATCACTATAATTCTTCCAGATTTCAAGCTTTTGTTCACCCCAACGCGGAGCATCATCCTGATACTTATCTGCAAGCCACTCCTGGCTTTTCTTCACTAGTTTTGGATCTAGATCAAGTGCAGACTTACTTAATATGTCCGCTGCATCATCAGGATTCTTAATTGCAAACTGGTACCCTTTCGAAGCTGCATGAACGAATGCTTTAACAGTCTCAGGATCCTCTTTAATC
>NZ_JAWRYM010000499.1:0-273 GCF_046534555.1 Bacillus sp. SIMBA_074
GATCTGGGCGGTTGCGACGGTGATCTTCACGATCCTCGGGGTCTCTCCAGATCTCCTCTACCCTGTCGCCAGCGGAAGCGGCACGTTCGCCGTTCTGCTACTCCTTTTCATCACGAGCTTCGCCGTGCTGGTGTTCTTCCTCAGACGCAGGAGGACTGCTCCGGAGTCCATGTGGAAGACGATCATCGCGCCGGCCGGGAGCGCCCTCTTCCTCGGCGTCATCACCTATCTGGCGATCACTAACTATCCCGAGCTCATCGGTGGCAATGTCAT
>NZ_JAWRYM010000500.1:0-273 GCF_046534555.1 Bacillus sp. SIMBA_074
GTCGAGGTCGGGGAGCGCCGCGGTCATCGCCGCTGCGACACGTTCACCCTCGTCGGCGGTGAACGCGTCGACCTGCGCGGTGAGAGCCGGGTCGACGGGGATGTCGGCGGCGGTCAGCGCCTCGACGTATCCGACGTGTCGGCGGTCCGCGGCATCCGACGGGCGAGAATCACGACGACCGATGTAGGCGATCCGACGGCATCCGATCGCGAGCAGGTGCTCTGTGGCGGTGCGCGCCGCCGCACGGTTGTCGATCGTGATGTGCGTGAACGG
>NZ_JAWRYM010000092.1:0-579 GCF_046534555.1 Bacillus sp. SIMBA_074
TCGATTTAGGAAGTAAAAAGTTATACTTCGTCAGTGATTTTTTTTAATAGACTAGTCCTTAATTCTTTAAAATTCTCAATTAATTCTTCTCCGAAAATATAAATAACTTTTTCCCATGGATGCCCTAAGTAACCCCATCTAAAATCTTTCTGTAAAAAGAAATAGTAATCTCCATTTGGGATGAATGGAATTTCCCATTGATCATCATCTTCTTTTAAGTCTAATCTGGGGTTCATCCAATAGCTGTCATGTTGCCAATCTAACGCATATATATATTCATTCCTTTTTGTACACGCAATAAGAGATCTTAATATTTCTTCGTCAAAATTATTATAATCTTCATCAGTCCATTTTTCTTCAAAGCAATCAGATATATCATAAGCAATATATGGACGAGAAAATTTAAATGACTGCTCACCATCTATATTAGGATTAAAGGCAAACTCATCATAAAATCTATCCCAAACATTCTCTTTTTCTTGTTCATTCAACAAAATCCATTTTTTCAAAATCAGTACCTACTTTCTAATACAATTATATAATTAAAATACCACGATAAAATTGTATATTCTATTCATT
>NZ_JAWRYM010000501.1:0-273 GCF_046534555.1 Bacillus sp. SIMBA_074
CTTATAGGCTTAGCGCTGCCTTATTTACAACATATCTCTCCGAAATTCATGACAATTATGTTCATCATTAGCCTGATCTTGGCTATTTCTCTCTTTAGCCAAGGTAAGTTTATTGGGCATGGGGTGCTGAAGTCTGGCTGGGTTTATGCCTTAATACTGTTGACTATAGTGATGGCGGAGAAATTTATTGGTAAATATGTATTTAAATATCTTATTGCTACTGGAATTTTCTCCCTATCCTTGAATTTAATTCTTCCAGTAACGAATAATAGG
>NZ_JAWRYM010000502.1:0-272 GCF_046534555.1 Bacillus sp. SIMBA_074
CAAGATCAGGTGAGCCGTCCAGCTCAGCTTTTATTTCTTCTGAGGTAATCACTCTTTGTCCATTTGCTATCTTTTCTTGCAAAAGATTTGCGAACAGATCTTCATCCCCGTATGGAAGAATAGACTGCTGCGAGCCACTATCATTGTATTGCGACAGCTGGTTCAAATATGGCTGAAGTGATACAGGAACATTCATGGATACGAACAACCCTTCCTCGCTTGTCTTCCTCCCATTATAAAAAAGAAATATCAGGAAGCCAATAGTGAACTTG
>NZ_JAWRYM010000503.1:0-272 GCF_046534555.1 Bacillus sp. SIMBA_074
TGCACCTTCATTTTTTAATGTTTCGCCAAGTGTTGTAGCATTTTCAATGACTTGTTTCGCATAATCCTTAAAGCTTGGTTGTAAAGCCTCGTTGAAAGCAACTGCTTTTGCTGCAATGATATGCATTAGTGGACCGCCTTGAATTCCCGGGAATACGGATTTATTAATCGCTTTGATTATTACTTCATCGTTCGTTAAAATGATCCCCCCGCGTGGTCCTCTTAATGTTTTATGAGTTGTACTTGTAACAACATCTGCATATGGGATTGGGG
>NZ_JAWRYM010000093.1:0-576 GCF_046534555.1 Bacillus sp. SIMBA_074
AAAATATCTAGGAATCACGTTTCTATCAGTTACACTATTATTCTCTGGATCTATCGCCACTATCCATAGCTCAGCAAATAGTAAGTCAAAAGAAGAGAAAGTAGAAGCAACTTCAACAAATCCCAAGTTAAACAATGTGAAAATTTTAGCTACTGGCGGAACGATTGCAGGGTCTGCTACGTCCAATACTGACACAACTGGTTATCAAGCAGGTGCACTTGGTGTGGAAACACTAATTAAAGCTGTTCCTGAACTAAAACAAGTAGCAAATGTGAGTGGTGAACAAATCGCCAATATTGGCAGTAACAATATGGATAATAAAACTTTATTAAAGTTGGCAAAACGAACTAATGAGTTATTAAAATCTAAAGACGTTGATGGAATTGTCGTAACGCATGGAACAGATACATTAGAAGAAACTGCTTACTTTCTGAATCTGGTCGTAAAAAGCAACAAACCTGTCGTGGTTGTTGGATCAATGAGACCGGCTACAGCTATTAGTGCAGATGGACCTTTAAACTTATATAATGCTGTAAAAATTGCTGCTAGTAAGGATGCTAAGAACAAAGGTGTTTT
>NZ_JAWRYM010000504.1:0-272 GCF_046534555.1 Bacillus sp. SIMBA_074
TGTTACCTATGTTATCGGGGAAAATGGAATGGGGAAGTCCACCTTGCTTGAAGGCATTGCGATTGCGTATGGCTTCAATCCGGAAGGCGGAACGTTGAATTTCAATTTTTCCAATTATGATTCACACTCCAATTTGGACGAATACCTCCGTTTGAAAAAGGGTGTGTACAAACCTAAGGATCATTTTTTCTTTAGGGCGGAAACCTTTTATAATTTAGCTACGAATATAGAGGAATTGGACAGGGAGGCATCGGGACCGAAAATCATCGATT
>NZ_JAWRYM010000505.1:0-272 GCF_046534555.1 Bacillus sp. SIMBA_074
CGGATCAGCCCTGATGACTCTCGCCAGTCATCGGGGCTTTTCTGCATGCGCGGTGATGCCGCCGTGATCGCTTTCCGTGCGCTAGTTTGATGCAAACGCTAAGGGGACGGCGATGCGCACACTGAAGACGAGGCTCGCTGTCGGCGCGATCGTGGCCGTCTGCAGTCTGCAACTGGTGGGCTGTTCCGCCGGGCTCGAGACGCGCATCGCCTATACGACGTCATCGGTGACACTCGCTCCCGATGAAGCGCTCATCGTCGACTTCGGCGAGG
>NZ_JAWRYM010000506.1:0-272 GCF_046534555.1 Bacillus sp. SIMBA_074
CTCGCTAGATAGTGATAATGTAATTTTAATAAATGTAGATGCTGGCAGTACAATCAATTTAAATTCTGGACTTACAATAATATAGACCTCCAAAGAAAAAAAAGATAAATATACACCAGCCTACTATATTTTATATTAAAGAATAAACAACTAGCCATTCATTACAATTCATATTTAAATAGAAGCTAAAAATTACTAATAAAAACAAAAAATTCAGTAATTTTACACTTAACACAATAAAATTCAATTAGTTAAGACTTTAAATTTAATTG
>NZ_JAWRYM010000507.1:0-272 GCF_046534555.1 Bacillus sp. SIMBA_074
GTCCAGAGCGCCCGTGGATTAGACATCGGATTGTGTTTGCGCTACAATGGAAAAAAGCTTCTGCTTGCAAAGAGCCTTAAGGCCCGTCCGGCTATTGAAATGGGTCCCCAAAAAGTGCTTGGAATGGGCAGGAATGACTCATGAACCTTCACTTTTTGGGGTGTTTTCAATTCTGCCGGCTGGACTTAAAAACGGCTTCAAAAGCCGTTTTTGTCTGTTAACAAGGCTCTTTGTAAGAGGGATAGATCAACAAGGAGAGGTGCATCCGCTTG
>NZ_JAWRYM010000094.1:0-569 GCF_046534555.1 Bacillus sp. SIMBA_074
TGGTTCCATTGATGAGACCATCTATGATCCGTGACACTTCATCCTCTTCCGGGGAGAGTAAGGGATAATTCCTAATGTCCGCCAAAGTCAATTCGCTAAGCACAGCTTTCGCCGCAATCCGTTCTTGGACAGAATCCGCCGCAATTCCCGCAAGCCTATCTCCTGATTTCTCTTCATTCGCTTTGGCCAAGACTTCTTTCAACGATTTGAATTGATGGATTTCCCCAAAGTATTGAGCAGATAATTTCATCGTATAATCCTCCGTTTCTTAGTTGTGGAAGGTCAGTGTTTTTACGACAACCGGAACGACCCCTGTCCGCAGCAGCCTTCCTATATCTAAATAATCCCCATGTTCCACTTGTGTCTGATCAATGCAGATGACCGGCAAATCTGGTCGGTTCGCTAGAAATGTTTGACCAAGCACCTTCCCATAATCACTGTCCATCACAATTATCAGAGGTTGCTGCTGATTCGGCTTTTGCATCAAAGCCTCGGTAAATTCGGCTGCGAGCTGCTGTATGTCCCGAAAAGATAGATAAGGTATATTCGTTAAATAAAAGTCAAAATTC
>NZ_JAWRYM010000508.1:0-272 GCF_046534555.1 Bacillus sp. SIMBA_074
CTGTCATCAAGGTTCCACCTGCAAGCGGGGATGCTTGAAGATACGTATCATTCGGTTCATTTGGATCTTTCTTAATCGGAGTAAAGCCCAGGTCCAAACGATATTCCCCATTCACCGCATTTTGCTCATACTCGCTGATGCGGATCAAATACTTGCCAGGTGACACTTCTTTTCTGACATGCTCAGACGGGTCATCACGCGTGCCATTATCATAAGGAGAATCCCAGACTGTGTTTTTCCCTTGACTCTGTTTTCCGATCGCGAGCAAAATG
>NZ_JAWRYM010000509.1:0-272 GCF_046534555.1 Bacillus sp. SIMBA_074
TTAAAGCTTGGGCAGGTAGCGCTTATACCAGAGGAAGAAATAATTAAAATGATGTAGAGTTTAGCGGCAACACTGGAATATTAGATAAAGCTTGAAGAAGTTGGTTGATAGGATTATTTATAATTGAGAAGATAATCGAAGTAAGTTGACGGTTTGTTATAGATAGTTTAGAAAATTAAGTGACTTTGGATAAAATGATAACTATTAAGAAAAAGCCGAGTGGATTATACGGCTTTTTCTGTTGTTCATTGAAGAAATATCATAGATTAGAG
>NZ_JAWRYM010000510.1:0-272 GCF_046534555.1 Bacillus sp. SIMBA_074
GTTTACAAATGAAACACCTGACAATCTGTAATCCATTTTTTCCAGATTCTCTCTCAGGAGTTCAAGATATTGATTTGCTGTCTCTTCAAGGACTGCTCCATGCCCATTAATGACCGTCACCTTTATGATTCGATTTTGTACCTGCATATCGATGATAATCTCTTTTAGGCGTTCTAATTCTAAATAAAATAGGACGCGGCAGTATTCCGGGTCTATCTTGCCATCTTTTGTTTTCCTTCCGCTCCATTGTAACGTTAGGTCCGTTTGTATAG
>NZ_JAWRYM010000511.1:0-272 GCF_046534555.1 Bacillus sp. SIMBA_074
GTTAAACGTAGCATTAAATACGACGATCACAGAGGAGCTTGAGCAGGAAGGACTCGTCCGTGAAGTCATACGGGTGATTCAGGATTACCGCAAAAAGCTTGATTTACCGATCGAAAAACGCGTTCGCCTCTCGCTTGATGTCGACGACTATCTCCAAGAAGCTTTAGTGCGTTTTGATCACGTATTGAGAGAAAGTGTACTCGTTTCTGATGTAGTTTTCGCGAAGGAAAAAGCGATGGAGAGCTTTTCTATCGGCACGCAGAGCGTACGCT
>NZ_JAWRYM010000512.1:0-272 GCF_046534555.1 Bacillus sp. SIMBA_074
GTTCCATCATGATGTCTTTGGTTGGAAGGTCCATTTTTTCTGCATGCTGAATCCTGTCGCGCAGTGCTTCGTTAAGTGGCCTGGACCCGGCATAGCTGCGATTTGCCGTGATGACCGCGATGAAGTCCGGATGCCTGCGTACAATCTCTGTTGGGAGATTGATACCGCCATCTGGCTCAAGTGCAGAGTTGAGCGCCATTAACACGGCAGCATCCCGAATGACATTTGGTTCTTGTATTTCCAAAAGGTAGCCATTCTTGTAGGCTCTCACG
>NZ_JAWRYM010000513.1:0-272 GCF_046534555.1 Bacillus sp. SIMBA_074
TCAGTGGCAACGTCGCGAAGAGGACTTGCAGCCTTTCGTTTTGGATAAAAACCGTCTCATCCACAATGTGGAAAAATACACGGTCAAGTATGCCTACCTGCGGGTTGAGGGAGAACGGATCTTGCAGCAGCTGCAGCGTACGTATCGGACCGTGTTTGACAAGGAAATCGCTGGGACCGAGTACGACTTTACACTGTAGGAGGTGCGAGTCATGATTATTCGTGCCAGCGGTGTAGATCGGTATCTCTTTGAGAATTACCTCAAGTCATCTC
>NZ_JAWRYM010000514.1:0-272 GCF_046534555.1 Bacillus sp. SIMBA_074
CGGGCGACCACCGCGTGATTGACGGTGGCACTATTGCCCGCTTTACCAACCTGTGGAAGCAATATCTGGAGCAACCTGCCACTATGTTGTTGGCTATGCAGTAAAGAGCGACTTGGCACCGTTGTCGCTTTCTGATAAAACCCACTGGATGACAGTGGGTTTTTTGTTGGTGTAAAGGATATACATGCACGAGTTTGATGATTTACGGGTGTTGGTACAGGCTCACAGCCCGCTTATTGTGATTGAAAGCTATGAAGAACCCCGGGCACTTG
>NZ_JAWRYM010000010.1:0-164809 GCF_046534555.1 Bacillus sp. SIMBA_074
CCCGTTACTCCCGTTGAACCTGTCGCTCCCGTTACTCCCGTTGAACCTGTCGCTCCCGTTACTCCCGTTGAACCTGTTGCTCCCGTTGGGCCTGTTGGACCAAGCTTAGGAACTGTCCCATCGCAACTAAAACAGCACGAATCAACATGTAAACCATTTTGATTATTACATCCACAATATCCATTTGCATTATTACTCCATAAAGACATGTTGACCCTCCTTCGTGTTCAATCTTTTAAGTACAGCCAACGAATTAAAAATATCTTTCTAATAAAAAATTAGTTTTTATTTTCCTTATCAACTATCCGCTTTGGAAAAAACCTTTTATAAATAAAGGTTTTTTCCCTTACATTCTAATAATTATTACATGCAATACGCTCTCCTTTCGCTTGTACTTTCGCCTTCCTCATTAAACGAATTTCCTCTTCTTCAACCTTGATACACGCATGCATTTCAATACAATATATTAAAATCCGTATAATTCGTTATTATTTCGTCAAAATTCCCAAAAAATATTAACACTTAAAATACCCTCATATTTTGTTAAATTAACATTTTTTCCTTCTACATATATTTTTTGCTGAAACTCTTGTAATTGATAGACCTTATTACTTTTTCGTTTATAATCAATGGCTTTAAATTTCGCAACAGATATAAGCCAATTTCTAAACTTCCCACGATTTTCATCATAACTATTAATGTTGTACCAAACGATTAATAAAATATCGTCAACACATTCATCCACTAGCACCTTGCTATGTGCCGTATCTAAAACGCTATGAACCACCTTATAAATTAAATCTCCATATTGATCAATGACTGTATGTAACGCTAACATGTCTTGTTTTCGAAGACCTTCTACTATTTTTATATCCTTCACCCTTATCACCACTCTTTAATCTTTACTCTATTCTTTATTCATTACATATACGAATGAAAAGATCGATTTTCTGACACTTTTACAAATATTTTCTAATTATTTTTATATCGTATCAATATGTATTGAAATTTTTTCTATAAAAAGGGAATGAATTAAGTATCTCGAATTTAATCTATGAACATAAGTAGGAGGGATAACAATAATGTACCAAACTATTGAAGGTTTTCTACAATCATGGACATACGAAGCTGAGTCTACTCAGAAGATGCTCGATGCATTAACCGATGAATCTTTATCACAAGAAATTGCAGATGGGTATCGCAAAGTGAATACGGCTTTTATTGAAGCACTTCAAAGTGAGTGGACTGATAAAGACTTAGCTACTATTAATAACTTCTTTGGTCGTCCTATGCCGAATTCTATATTTTTAATGACACTCATCAATCATCAAAATCACCACCGCGGACAGATGACTGTTTTAATGCGACAAGCTGGCTTAACAGTTCCTGGCGTATATGGCCCCGCAAAAGAAGAATGGGCTGCGTCTGGAATGGAAGCTCCTAAAATGTAACGACAAAAAAGACAAGATGTTTACATATCTTGTCTTTTTCTGTAACTTGTTTCATGTGAAACTATTTTTGGCTAAATGGTTATTTTATGGGAAAAACAAGTTAAAATAAATACATATTATGAGGAGGGGCAACCAAATTGAATACAAAAAATAAAAAAATAGCTATGGGAACTCTTTTACTAACTTCTATTATTGGAGTTATCGGTGTATCTCTTTATTTCACATATTATGGTACCCCTTGGGGAAAACAAACAGCAATTGCAGAATCAAAAAATTATATTACAAAATACTTTAATCTAGATGCGGAAGTCAAAAATACTTCTTACAATGCTAAAATGAATAGCTATGCAATCTCCTTTGAAACAAGTGTAGATGGAGAGTTTACTATCGAATATAAAAGTCCTAATAACTTTAACATTTCTCCAGGAGTTCAAGAGTATTTAAGTAAACACTACAAATTCGCAGAGTAGTAACGAAGCATACATATACAAAAAAGAGTTGGTATAACGCCAACTCTTTGTTACGTATTCTTGTCATACTGTTATATCTTCCTTCTCTATATTTTTAATTCCGTAATATGCAATCGCAACTCCAATTGCTGCCAATGCTAGTTGAAGGGGAAGAAAAGTTGCTGTAGGAAACGTTGGGTTGCTATTCATTGCAATTGATACAACGATAAGGGATGAAACAATTGTAGTTGGCACTGAACGTTTACGCATTCCGAAATATAATGGGATTAAACTCATTCCCGCAGTTGCAATGGCTAAAGGAACCAGTTTTATTCCTTCTTGCATCAATTGATCTACTGTAAATGAATTAGGAAGAATTGAAAAATAACTATCTATCCCAAAGAAAATTCCTACTACTAAAATGTTCGATACAATAACTGTTATAAATGTTAATGTTGCTGTAATGGCCAACTTACTAGCCATCATTTTCTTTCGGTTAATTGGATAAGAAAACATGAGTAATATTGTTTTGTTTTTATATTCATCAATTATTATTTTTGCGATTAGTACACTACCAAAAATAATAAATGTTGCTCTTACTAATGTGCTAGCCATCAACAAAATTGTCTGTGGATCTTTTATTTCAGGATCCCCTTCTATTTGAGCAACGAAACTAACGAAAATTAGTAGTGCCAGTATAATGATATTTGCAATAACCGCTCTCTTCACATACCATCCAAGCTTAAACTTCTTCAATTCTAGCTTCATAAGACGTAGCATGATAGTCCTCCTTTTATTTAAATTTTAATCGATATAAATCGCTCCTGTTTTACTTAAAATCTTCACTTCGTTTTTTGCATCACCAATGGTTCCCGCTTTTATTTTTTCTGTATTTTTATCTTTCTTAAGTCCATCTAAATCCATCATTATGTCAGTCGAATGACTTTTAGCCGTAAGTTTCAATGAAGTCGGAGCACCTTTATACCGTACGCCAATGTCGCCTGATTTTGTTTCTATAAATAATGATTTTCCTTCTGTCATACCTTTCAATAATACTTCCCCAGATGTTGAAGTGATGTTCATATTTTCGTTTTTTATATTTTTCACATAATTATCGCCAGTAGTAGAAGTTATATTTACTTCTTGTAATGAACTATCTTTTAACATTAAATCTCCACTTTCGGATGTGAACTCACCCTTATCTGCCGATAGTCCTACAATCATTTCATCTCCAGACTTGCCTTTTGTCACGATACTTTTTACTACTATATCGCTTATTTTCACATCACCCGATTTATTATTTAATACAATTTTATCTATTTCTTTCTTCGGAACAGCTATAGATATGCTATTTTTCTTCCGAAACGTAAAACCATTAAAAAATCTGGTCGCCTTTTGTTTTTGCTTAATCACAACTTTATTACCGTCATTTTCTATTTTGACGGGATCTATCTCTTTATCTACTTGTTGACCTTGGGCGGAAACTACTATTTTATTAGAGTCTGTACTTTTAAATTCAATATCCCAGTTTTCATTGTCTACTTCTATTTCTTTTATATTATTTATCTCAAAAGACTTTTCTTTCTTAAAATCTTTCCCCTGAAACACCTTAAAACCAAAAACTACACTAGCAATTGTAATAAGTAAAATTGCAATTACTATTATTTTTTTCACTATTCATACCCCAGTTCGTTGTTGTTTTAAGCTTGCTTCACGCCACATCAATCTTGTCGATTTTACGATATGAAAGATAACTAATAAAAATCCCTAATAAACAGAGCACTATTGGGATAGCGATAAAATTAAACATACTTACTTGACCGTTTCCAGAACCAAAGTTACTACTAATTAGCATCCCAATTATTACTGCAGAAGTAATTGTTGTCGGTGTCGATTTCTTTCTCATCCCAAAAAATAAAGGAATTAAACTTATACCAGATATCATAAATGCATTTATAAAAGTAGCTGGAACGATAGCTATTATTTCACCTATCGTAGCTGGCGTTTCAATCAGCCCCATCATTGGACTCACAAAATATACGAGTAAACTAATACTGAAAGTAGCGATAATCGTGCTCACAAAACAAAAACAAAAAACAATTGTTAATTTCGCCCTCATTAGCATTTTTCTTTGCAGTGGGTACATAAACAATAGTTGTATTGTTTTGTTCTTATACTCATCAATTATTAAACGTGATAAAATGACCGAACTAAAAATAATGAATGTTATCCTAATAACAGTGTTTATTAAAACCATTTGTTGCGTGAAGTCAGAGAATAGCCCATCTACCTCGTCTTTCGCTCCCAACGCCATGAGGTTTACTACGGTGAAAATTGCTATAATACAAATTGCTACACTTTTAAAATAACTAGATAATTGATGTTTCTTCCATTCAAGCTTCATTAATTTAAACATGTAAACCATGCCTCCATTCCTTATATAACTGCCTCTACGCTACTAACATTCTAATTCCAGCAGTAACTACGCTTAACATTCCTATCACTAATAAAATTAAAATCCATTTCCGCTCAGGTTTTCTATAATATAAAATCCCACTTATGAACATTACGATCAATCCACTTACTATATTCACTAACAATCCATTAAGCATGAATGCCCTCTCCATCCATTACATTTAAGAAATACTCCTCTAAAGAACTATGTTTCTTATTAATACTTTCAATTTCTACATCGTTCATAATGAGTGCTTTTGAAATGGCTTGCTGCGTCGCCTTCAATTCATACACACGAATCATGTTTCCACTCATTATTTTGTAATTTTTTATAGCGAGTTTATCTTCTAAAATATAAGCTGCACGCTTCACATCCGGAACAGTGATTTCAATGTACTCTGTTTGTTTTCCGTTAATACTCTTCATCGAAACTTCTTTTATTAGTTTTCCATTTTGAATCACACCAATTGTATCTGCCATTTGTTCCATCTCACCTAAAATATGACTAGAGACTAATAACGTAATGCCATATTCTTTGCAGAGCATTTTAAATAAGTCTCGTAACTCTTTAATACCAATTGGATCTAAACCATTAATCGGTTCATCTAAAATGAGTAGTTCTGGCTTTGTCATGATCGCCCTTGCAATACCAAGTCGTTGCTTCATCCCTAATGAAAAATCTTTTACTTTTTTATCATCTATACCGTGCAGTTTTACTAAATTTAAAGCATGATCAATTGCGTTTTTATCGTAATACCCCATATATTCACAATGTAATTCTAAGTTTTCCTTCGCCGTTAATTTATCATAAAAGATTGGATATTCGATAATTGTCCCCATTCTTTTTAATACTTCATAAGATGTATCTGTTAACTTCTCACCGAAAATTTCAATATCACCGCTCGTCGGTTTTATTAAATTTGTAATCATTTTCATAATCGTTGTTTTACCCGCGCCGTTCGGTCCTAAAAAGCCGTAAATCTCTCCTTTTTTCACATGCATATTAACACTAGAAATAACTTCTTTCCCTTTAAACACTTTCGTTAACTGGTTCGTTTTTAATATATATGTCATGTCACTTTCCCCTTTCGCACTGCTCTATATTTCTATAATAGACAACGAAAATCTCTTTTTTCTTACCCGTTCCTTACAAATTCCTTACGTTCAAAAAAGCTTGTAGAATCTACTTCTCTACAAGCTAAAACTGCATCTTTGTTAATACAACTGTAAAAACCGTTTTTTCATACGGCTTACTAGAAAGATAAATTTCTCCATCCATCGCTTCCACAAGCCTTTTCGTAATCGTTAACCCTAGACCACTTCCTTGGTACAATCTATTTCTTGAATCTTCAAGTGTGTACATACGCTCAAACACTTTATCAATATGAGATTCATCAATTCCTTTTCCTTTATCCCATACGTCTATATACACACTCGTTTCATCATCTCTTAAAGTCATACCAAGTGTCTTTCCATCGTCCCCATATGTAATCGCATTTGATATTAAATTATTCAATACTCTGCCTAATACTTCTACATTTCCAAGTGCATATATATTTCTTTCTGCTATATCAATATGGACATGAAAACCTTTCGTCGTCACTAAATCATAAAAAGATAAAATCTTCTCGCGGCAAACTTCATTCATATTTACTTTTGTCATCTCGATTGCTTTGTCACCGGATTCTAATTTTGCTAAATCAAAAAACTTATGAATCAGTTCCATCACTTCTAGTGTTTTTACATGCACCTTTTCGAGTAATATTTGCTGCTCTTCCTCACTTATCGTTTTATCCTTATTTAACATTTCGGTATATCCAAGAATAACTGTTAGTGGTGTTTTCAAATCATGTGAAATATTTGAAAGCATTTTTCTCATCGAAATTTCTACTTTCGCATGATCTGCATTCGTTTTCTGTTTTGCATCTAATAAATGATTAATCGCCACTAATAACTTTTGCAATTCTAGATCATCTGTCATAATTAATAGCTTCTCACCAGTTTGTTCTTTTACAATTCGATTTAACTTCTCATACGTGTAGCGTAAATTCCTACTACTATTTTTCCTAATTTTATATTGCACGTAAATAACGATAAGCAATATAATAATCACCACTGTTAAAAATACAACCATACTACATCACTTCCAACTTATAGCCGATGCCCCATAATGTTTTAATATATTCTGGATTAGATGGATCACTTTCAATTTTCTCACGTAATCTTCTCATATGAACATTAATAACATTATCATCACCATAATATTCTTCATTCCAAACAAGCGTATATATTTGTGCTTTCGTAAAAACACGATTTTGATTCTTCACGAATAGCTTTAAAATCTCAAATTCTTTTAAAGTAAGTTTAAGCTGTCTTCCCTTTTTCTCCACAGTAAAATTAATTGGGTCAATTATTAAATCACCAATCTGAATCGCCTCATCTTTTGATTCCACAGCCGAATACTTTGTAGACCTCCGAATACCCGCTTTTACACGTGCAGCTAGTTCAATCATAGAAAACGGCTTACAAATGTAATCATCTGCTCCAAGTCCTAATCCAACAGCTTTATCAACATCTGTATCTTTCGCTGACATCATTAAAATCGGAACGGCACTTTTTTCTCGAATGATTCGCACAACCTCTAAGCCATCTAACTTTGGCATCATAATATCGAGGATAATCAAATCAAATGAACCTTTTAAAAATGCGTTAACTCCTTCTTCTCCATCAGATGCGATTGTAACTTGAAAACCTTCTTTTACTAAATATGTTTCAACCATCTCTTGAATTGAGATGTCATCTTCAACTAATAAAATATGATGTGACATATTTCTATCCCCTTTTTTAACAAACATTAACAATTTAATTGTATCGTAACGAATGAATGCTGGAAAGAATTATATGAATTTTCAAACCAACTTCCCTTCCTTCCTTAACAATGATATGATGAAATTCACTACGATTGTTCATAATTAACTTTATATAAAGGAGACTTATCATGTCAGAAAACAAAAAAGTAAGCTTAGCTGATTTAATGCGCGAACAACTTGCGAAGAAAAAGCAAGGAAATGGAAACGGCTCAAATAATGGAAGTCAAAGTCAAGAAACGAAAAAATTACAAAACCAACAAACGAAGAAAACAAACAACCAACGTAGACGTACAGGTGTATAAATGAACGGGCAAAAACGATCTAACATTTCATCAGGTCTTGAAGTCGATATTGTATTAAAACAAGATCAACGTACAGGTAAGCTAACAAGAGGAATTGTAAAAGATATTTTAACGAACTCACCCTCTCATCCGCACGGCATTAAAGTACGATTGCAGGACGGGCAAGTTGGCAGAGTCCAAAATATCATTCAATAAGAAAAGGAGCTCATTTAAACTTGAGCTCCTTTTCTTATTTTCATTAACCTTTAATTTTTTCGATGAAAACTACTTTTAAATAGTCTCCCTCTTTAAATTGATCAATTGTACGGAAATCTTCTGGTAAAGAATGTTCTTCTAATATTTTATATTTACCGTTCATTTCTTTAAATGCTGTATCGATAAAGCCATTAAACTTTTTCATATCGAATGCGCTACAATTTGTAGAAGCAACGATAATACCGTTATTTTCTGTAATGGCAATTGTTTCTTTTAATAAGTTTTTATAATCTTTCGCCGCACTGAACGTATATTTTTTCGAGCGTGCAAAGCTTGGGGGATCAAGTACAACCATATCAAATTTCATCTTTTTCTTAGCTGCATATTTGAAATATAGAAATACATCTTCTACAATAATATCTTGTGCTTCATAATCAATTTCATTTACACTAAACTGCTCAATCGTTTTACTTAAACTACGATTTGCAAGGTCCACACTCGTTGTTTTACTCGCTCCGCCAAGCGCTGCAAACACAGAGAAAGCCCCGGTATAAGAGAACATATTTAAAACCGTTCTTCCTTTTGCATATTTATCACGAATTTGTTTTCGAACGTTACGCTGATCTAAAAACACACCAACCATCGCCCCGTCATTTAAATATACAGCAAAGTTTACACCGTTCTCTTTTACGATAAGTGGGAACTCACCGCGCTCTCCTGCGACAAAATCATCACCTTCAATGTATTTCCCTTTCGTATCAAAACGCTTTTTCTCATAAATCCCTTTGAAATTTGCTACTTTTTGAAGTGCTGCTATAATCTCATCGCGGAAAGTATAAACCCCTTCACTATACCAACTTATTACGTAATAGCCGTCATAATAATCGATGATTAAACCACCAAGGCCATCGCCCTCACCATTCAGGGCACGGAATGCTGTTGTATCATTTGATTTATAAAAATCTTTTCGTTTATGTAAAGCAGATTTGATTTTACTTTCAAAGAAAGGTTGATTAATTTGCTCTTTCTCTTTTCTCGTTAAAATCCATCCATATCCTTTATTTTGTTTTCCATAATAGCCTTTTCCGATGAATTGGTTCTTCTCATCTACTACGTTGATGATTGTTCCTTCTTCACGTACATCATTTAAATTCTGAATAGCATCTTTTAAAATAAGTGGATATCCACTTTTAATTTCTTTTATAAACTTCGGTTTTATTTTTATAGTTACTTCAGATCGCATGTAATGTCTTCCTTTCCATTTGAATGCTTTCTAATTAGTAGGAAGCAATGTAAAAAACGAGGCTGAAAAAAGCCTCGTTTCACTATACCATATTATTGCTTTGCTAGTACAACTAGCTCATCTCCTGGTATAACCGCTATATATTTATACAATGTTGAAAAAGTAAGACTACCATCATCGTGACGAATAAATAATATTACATCCTCTGAATCGCTCTCTTCTTTATTAATTTTTTGTTCTTCCTCAACTTGTATCGTTTTAAATGTATAACCCTCTTCAATTTTTCTATCTAACTCTTCATAAATTTCATTTTGACCAAACAGTAAATGAGCTTTTTTCGAAAGAGAGATGCGTTCTTGCTCAATCTTTTCCACATCATGAATCGGAAGTAAAAATGTATTATGATGTCCAAACTGCGGTACATATGTGTTTGCGACTAATACATTGTAAGAATCCGTATCTGTAACTGAAATTAAGTATTCATACTGATTCATATCTACTTCAAATTGCAACTGCTCTGAGAGTACTTGGCCGTTATATGTATTAAGCCCTTTCACCTTTGCGCATTGCAAATGTTCTTCCGATACATCTACGATTAAGCTCGGAATCCCCATCTCTTTACAATGCATAGCGAATGCAGTTGAGAATGTACTAGCTCCTGAAATTAAAATACCTGGTGGCTGTGTATTCGCTAATCCTAATTTTTTTGCTAAAAATCCAATTGAAAATCCATGAGCACAAACGGTCGTAATTACGAGTGCAAATGTAAGTGCTGTTAATATAGAAGCATCTTTATACCCTTCTTGTAATAACTCCGTCGCAAAGTAACTTGAAACCGTTAATGCAACAATACCTCGCGGCGCAATCCAACCAACTAGCGCCCTTTCTGATCTTGTTAACTCTGTTCCAATTGTCGATACCCAAATTGATAAAGGACGAACAACAAATATCATCATAAGTACGAAGCTAATAATAGGCCAGCTAAAAATCTCCATAATCGTCGTTCTTGGAAGTGATGCTGTTAAGATGATGAAAACAGTCGATGTTAATAGTACGGAAATATTTTCGTTAAAATGACGAATATCACCGATAGAAGAAATATATTTCTTCATCCGTGCAAGTGTAATCCCCATTACTGTTACGGCTAGCATACCTGTTTCATGCATGACTTCATCTGCAATGCCGAAGCATAGTAATACCGTAACGAGCAAAATCGGTGCCTTTAAATATTCTGGTACTTTCCCTTTTAAAATCATATAACTCATAAAAATACTAAACGCATACCCAAGTACCATTGCAAATAACGAACCTGCAAAGAAATATAGTAACGTATGTAAGTGTACATTTTCTTTCGTTAAGAAATTTACAATTTGAAAGGCGAATACAGCAAGTAATGCTCCAAACGGATCAACGATAATCCCTTCCCACTTTAAAATTGCAGCTGTCCTTGGCTTTAATCGTGCTTGGCGTAACAACGGAATAATTACAGTTGGACCTGTCACAATAAAAAGTCCTCCAATAATAAATGCAACCGCCCAATCTAATCCAGCGACGTAATGGGCTGCAAGTGAGCCAGCAATCCAAGCAATAAACGCACCAAACGTAACAATACGAAATACTGGTTTTGATAGTCCCCTCAGTTCACGTACATCTAAACTTAAACTACCTTCAAATAATATAATGGCAACTGAAAGTGATACAAGCGGACTAAAAACATCACCAAGTACATCTTTTGGATTAATGATGCCGAAAACAGGACCAATTAATAATCCGGCAACTGCCATAACAACGATAGCAGGGAGCTGGAAGCGCCATGCGGTCCATTGTGAGGCAATGCCTAACGTAATAATGATAACGATACTAAGTAACAATGATTCGACCATAATACCCTCCTTATTCATAGTATTGCGAAAGCAAGGTATAAACCATACTTTGCTTGTGTATATTTCTTATTTTGTTTTATTTTAATAATATATAACTTCATTAACTATATGGTCAAATTATTTATATAATAGTAAATTCATCCTTAATTCTACATTTATATGAAAATTACCATTGACAATGATAATGATTTTCATTATCATTTAATGTATATGAGTTCTTGAAAATAAAGGCTACATTTATAGAAGGAATAAACATGATTATTGTTACAAATACAACTAAAATTACAAAGGGAAATGGCCATAAATTAATTGAGCGTTTTAATAAAGTAGGTAAAGTCGAAACAATGTCAGGATTTTTAGGATTAGAAGTTCTTTTAACGCACAATACAGTTGATTATGATGAAGTAACAATTAGCACTCGCTGGAATGCAAAAGAAGATTTCCAAGGTTGGACAAAGAGCTCAGCATTTAAAGATGCTCACTCACATCAAGGCGGGATGCCAGACTATATTCTTGATAATAAAATTGCTTACTATGATGTAAAAGTTGTACGTATGCCAATGGCTGCAGCAAAGTAAGCATATTTCTTTTTTAAAGTATAGAATATGAAGAGTGTTACCACTTCTCATATTCTATACTTTTTTTATTTAATGTCTTTTTACTAGTTTCGCATGTACTACTAATCTTCCCGCTTCTGGATCAAGTGCATAGTCACACGTCGAAAGTGTTACGATTTGATCACTTTCTGTCACTTTTGTATCCGTTTTGTACAGCGATTTTTCTTGAATTTTCTCCAAAAATGATGTGTATTCCGTATCACTACTAAAATCCGTTTCAATGTAATAAAAATCAGTTGTTGTTGTATACACCGAAAACACTTCAAGATCATATCCTTCAAATAATGTATCGTAATATAATTTACGATGCGACATGAAGAAATCTTCATCCAACATTTTCTTTAAACTTCCAAACATAGAACCATCTTTCATACGGTGACCATATAAAATAGTATTTCGATTTTGAGATTTCACATCATTACGATAGTCCATAAAAATGCTTCCTGCTCTCATATCTTCACCTTTATAATTTCGAAATAAATAGTAATCATTGTCTTTTGCTTGAACGATTGGATAATTAATTTGTGTATCATCCATCGTAATCCATCCAACTATTTCTTGGTTAATTTGCTGCAGAACTTTGAACTGTTTACGTACTTCCCCGTCTTGTGATTGCTCTTCCATCGGACTTTTTTCATAAATGTTTTGTGCTTCGGCCATTACTTTACGATTTTCATAGTAATCCATGAAAATATCACCTAATTCATATACTGAATAGAAAAAGGTACCTAAAAAAACAACTGTAAGTATTCGTTGAAAAAAAGAATTCTTCTTCCTTTCTTTTTTGCTACTCAAATTATCACCTCAAAACGGATTGTTCGCATGTTTAAATACCCATTGGGACCATATACAATCCTGTATTTTCATCTTGCTTTACAACGACATCTACACCGTATATCGTCTTTATCATACTTTCTGTCACAACATCATTCGGCTTGCCTTTTGTAACAATTTCGCCGTCTTTCATAATAATGATATGATCACTATAGCGAATCGCCTGATTAATATCGTGTAATACCATAACGATTGTCAATCCTTGTGCTTCATTTAATTCTTTTACTAACTCTAATATTTCAAGTTGATAATAAATATCTAAATATGTTGTCGGTTCATCTAAAAAGAGCATTGGCGTCTTCTGAGCTAACGTCATGGCAATCCAAACACGCTGTCTTTCTCCACCAGATAAAGCATGAATTTCCTTATCACGTTTACTTAGCAAATTCGTACATGCTAAAGCCCTTTCTATTGCTTCTCTATCTTCATCAGTTTGCGAAGAAAATATATTTTTATGAGGCATACGGCCAAAGCTTGTTAATTTCTCTACCGTCATATCTGCCGGTGCTTCATTTTGTTGATGGACAACGGCTAACTTTCTAGCAAACTCTTTCGGTTTATATTGGCTAATTGCCTTCCCATCAAGTATTACCTCTCCACTACGAGGATTGTGATTTCTTGACATCACACCAAGTAATGTTGATTTCCCGCAACCGTTTGGTCCAATAATTGTTGTAATTTTACCAATCTCTATTTCACTACTAACCGACTTTAATCGATCCGTTACATTATCGTACGAAAAGGTTACATTTTTAATTTCCATGAACTTTATCACTCTTTCTAAGCAAGAATATTAAGAATGGGCCACCAATAACTGCCATAATCGTCGCTGCTGGAATTTCGTTAGGTGGCACAATTAACCTTCCAATCGTATCCGCCGTCAAAATTAATAACGCCCCTGCAAGAGCAGAAAATGGAATTAATGCTTTATGGTCTGAACCAACTAGTTGTCTTGAAATGTGCGGAACGAGTAATCCTACGAAAGCGATAACACCTGCAATTGCTGTTGATACTGCCGCTAAGAGTACTGCAATGGCAGAAATAATAAGACGAACTCTCGTCACGTGCAAGCCTAAGTTTTTTGCAGTCTTATCTTGTAGAGATAATAAGTTACACCAAGCTCCGACAAACAGTGCAAGAATAAGACCAATTGTTCCATAAGTAACCATTATTTCTACATCGCCCCACGTCTTCATCGTTATATTAGAAGTCGTCGTTTGCTTAATACTCTTAATGAAGTATCCACAAATCGTAATGAACGATTCATTTAATCCAGTGAACATCGCATTAATGGCAATACCAATTAAAATAATGAGAAGCGGACTTAATCCTGATTTCCATGAAAACGAATAAACGAGATAACACGCAAACGCACCACCTAGAAAGGCGAATACCGGCGTCCAGAAAAAGAATTGCGGGAATAGCGTAATAATAACAAGTGTCATAAAACTTGCTCCTGAAGATATCCCGATTACCCCAGCATCAGCAAGTGGATTTTTCATGACAGCTTGGAAGAGCACGCCCGAAACAGCAAGAGCTGCTCCAGTAAATAGTGCAATAATAATACGTGGGAAACGTAAATCTTTAATCACTTCAACATCTTCATTTGCCCCTGTAAATATTCCTTGTACAAGGTCAATAATACCTACTTCTAAACTACCTTTCGTCGCTGACAACAAAGTCATAATGATGAGTAATACAGTAACAATAAAGAAACTCCAAAATTTTTTATTCATGCTAATCTTCCTTTATATTAAAATGCATCACGGATACATCATTTTTTTCAATTCATCTAGCGCTTCAGTCGCTGCTAAATTTCCTGTCGTTCCAAATAAACGCTCTTCTAAATCGTAAACACGATTATTTTTAACTGCAGCGAAGTGTTTCCAAATATCATTTGTTTTAAATTCTTTATCAAACATTTTTACAACTTCATCAGGCATACCATGTGCCGCTCGTAAAATAATGTCTGGATCAGCTTTTTTTAAATACTCTGTATTAGAAGCTAAATACTCTACTTGTTTACCTTGTACAATGTTTTTACCACCTAATTGTTTCACTAAATCTCCAATATAAGAATGCTCTGTTGCTACTAAATAACTCCCCGGTACACCTAATAAAATAAGCACTGTCGGTTCTTTCTTTCCCTTTACTGCTTTTTGAATCTCTGCAACCTTGTTATCTAACTTAGTTACAACTGCTTCAGCCTGCTTTTCACGTCCATATTGCTTACCTAAATTACTAATGGAATTTTGCATATTTTTTAAACTTGTTAGATCTAAAAAGTTTGCTTTCATACCTACACCATCAAAAACTGGCTTTAATTCATATTCAAGTGTTGTCACGGATAATACTTTTGACGGCTTTAATGATTTTACCTTTTCCATATCAGGACTCATCGGATTCCCAACTTCAGGTAAACCTTTATATCTCTTTGGTAAATCTTTAGTACTTGTTGGTACACCAATTAAATCTACTTCTAACGCATCCATAATTTCAGTAACAGCAACTGTCGTTGCGACAATCCTCTCTTTACCCTCACTCTTTACCTGCTTCGCTGTTTCTTTTTTTGGTGATGAGCACCCAGCTATACTTACTAATAAAATAATAGCCATTAGTACACTCGCAATTTTCTTCACTCGCAATCACCACTCCTTTCAATACAATATGAAACAAGTCTTGATGCATGCGGACATGCATCAAGACTCTAAAAATTACAATCTACCTGCTCTATATTTTCGAACTAGTAAAGCAAGTGAACCGAGCAGTAGCACCATGTATAAACCAAGTTGTGCTGTATCTGCTGTTTTTGAGTTTTTCTCTTTTTTCGAATCATTCTTTGTATCTTCTTTTTTCTTCTTATCATCTGCATTTCGGTTAAAATCAGGATTATCTACTTTTTTTACATTATCTACTTTCGGTGTAATCACTGGATTGTTCGGATCATTTTTCGGATCTTTTTTTGGATCCTCTTTAATCGTCCCTAACGCACCAATATTATTTGTATCAAATTGAATTTGGACATCGTAGAAGTGGTGGTAGTTCATCTCATCAATGTCTACTTTCACTTTTGCATTTAATTTTTTAAATAAATCTTCTACTTCAAATTGTACTACTCGCGTATTTGCATTTTTATCTTCACTTACTACTTTTGCATCAGCAAAAAGACTATTGTTTTCTGTTTGGAATTTCGTAATCCACGCACTATTTTTCAGCGTCATCTCAATGTACTTTTTACCATCTTTAACGATTAATTTTGCTGGATTTACAGTATAGTCATGCATCTTTGAAAGTTCTTCTGTTTTGTCTTTTAACACTTTAAATGTAATATCATATTGACCATCTACTAAATTTTTCGGATCAACTATTACTTTCGGTGTATTATTTCCACCTTGATTGTCGTTTCCACCTTGGTTATCGTTTCCACCTTGGTTCCCTAAAGCTTTGATACTATCTTGATCAAATACAAATTGAACATCGTAGAAATGGTGATAATTCATTGAATCAATATCTACTTTTACTTTTGCATTTAATTTTTTAGACAAATCATTTACTTCTACTTCTACTACTCTTGTATTTTGCTCTTTATTTTCACTTAATACTTTTGCATTAACGAACGAGCCATTCTTCTCAAAATCAAACTTTGTAATCCATGTACTATTTGTTAATGTAAACGATACATATTTCTTACCATCTTTTACTTTCAATACACCTGGGCTCTTTGTGTATGTATTCATCATTGATATTTCTTCTGTTTGATCTTTTAATACTTTAAAGCCAATGCTGTATTCACCGTCTTTAAGAGCGTTTGGATCAATTGTTGTATTATTGCCTTGGTTGTCGTTTCCGCCTTGGTTGTCGTTTCCGCCTTGGTTGTCGTTTCCACCTTGGTTGTTGTTTCCACCTTGGTTGTCGTTTCCGCCTTGGTTGTCGTTTCCGCCTTGGTTATCTAACGGTTTAATGCTATCTTTATCAAATGCAAATTGAATATCATAGAAATGATGATAATTCATTGAATCGATGTCGACTTTTACTTTTGCGTTTAATTTTTTCGATAAATCTGCTACTTCCACTTCCACTACACGCGTATCAGCTTTCGTATCTTCACTCAATACACTCGCATCAACAAACGAACCATTTTTATCAAATTCAAACTTTGTAATCCAAGCGCTATTCGTTAATGTGAATGATACATATTTTTTACCATCTTTCACTTTTAAAACGCCTGGACTCTTTGTATACGTGTTCATCATTGAAATTTCTTCTGTTTGATCTTTTAAAGCTTTGAAATTGATACTGTATTCACCATCTTTAATTGTTTCAGCATCTGGATTTTTGTTTCCATCTGGTTTTTCTACTTCCGGTTTCTCTACTTCTGGTCTCTCTACTTCTGGTTTCTCTTCATTTTTAATTTGTTCAAGCTTATCTTGTTCAAATAAAAGTTGCACATCATGTGTTTGCTTATAGTTTCTTGATGCCATTTCGATAAATACTTTTGTATTTAGTTTTTTAGATAAATCGTTTACTTCAAACTCTACTACTCTTGTATCTTTTTCTTTATCTTCACTCACTACTTTTGCATCAACAAACGCACCATCTTTTTCCGTTTGGAAATTTTTAATTAATGAGCTACTTTTTAGTGTTACAATTGCTTTTTTCTTACCGTTTTCTACTTTTAATACCCCTGGATTTACCATGTAAGTATTCATCTTAGATTCTTCATCCGTTTGATCTTTTAACACTTTAAACGGAACGCTGTACTCACCATCTTTAATTGTTTCAGTATCTGGTTTTTCTACTTCCGGTTGTTTCTCTTCATTTTTAATTTGTTCAAGTTTATCTTGTTCAAATAAAAGTTGTACATTATGTGTTTGCTTGTAACCTTGTGATGCCACTTCAATAAATACTTTTGTATTTAGTTTTTTAGATAAATCGTCTACTTCAAATTCTACTACTCTTGTATCTTTTTCTTTATCTTCACTCACTACTTTTGCATCAGCAAATGCGCCATCTTTTTCCGTTTGGAAATTTTTAATTAATGAGCTATTTTTTAACGTTACAATTGCTTTTTTCTTACCGTTTTCTACTTTTAATACCCCTGGATTTACCATGTAAGTATTCATCTTAGATTCTTCATCTGTTTGATCTTTTAACACTTTAAATGGAATGCTGTACTCTCCATCTTTAATTGTGTTAGAATTTGGTTGTTGATCTGGGTCAGGCTTTTGGTCGGGCTTCTGACTCGGATCCGGATTTTCATTTGGATCTGGCTTATTAGCTGGGTCCTCTTTTTCATTTGGTTGTTCTACATGAATCGGTGTAATACTATTTTGATCAAATGCAATACGCACATCATAGTCATGATGATAATTTAAAAAATCAATGTCTACTTTTACTTTCGCATTTAATACCTTCTCTACATCGTCCACATCAAATTCTACGACTCTTGTATCTTTTTCTTGATCTTCACTAATTACATTTGTCGCAACAAACTGACCACTTTTTTCCGTTTCAAACTTTGTAATCCATGAACTATGTTCTAACGTAAAGGATACTTTCTTTTTCCCATTCTTCACTTTTAAAGTTCCTGGACTTACAGAGTATTGATTCATCATAGATTCTTCATCTGATGTGTCTTTAAGAACTTTGAAACCGATTGAATATTCACCGTCAGCTAGTTGACTAGCAGCTTGAACTGCAAGGGGTTGTAATGTTGATGCGAATGTAAATACCATTAAAAACATCGCAACAACAATTTTAAGATATTTATTCAATAGAATACCGCTCCTTTATTTAGTTTTGACGTACTTTACGAATTAAGAAAACACCTGAAATAAGAAGTAATGCTGCAAATAATCCGATACGTGCTTCATCACTTGTTTTTGGGTTATCTGTTTTTTCAGCTTTCCCACTTTCATTTGTTCCTTTATTTACATCTTTGTTTGTTTCTTTGCTCTCTTCTTTCTTCACTTCTTCTTTTACTTGTGTATTTTTTTGAGTTTGATCTTCATTTTTTGTTGCAGCAGTTGCCTTATTCTCTCCACCTACTGCTTTTACATTTGCATCAAACGCAAAGCGAATTGTGTAGTTATGGTCATAATTTACGTTCGGTACAACAACATGAATTTTTACAGCTGCTGGTTTAGATAAGTCGTCTATTTTAAACTCTACAGTTCTTTTATCTGCAGATTCATCTTTACTAACAACTTTTGCATCAACAAAGTTCCCGTTCTCTGGTGCTTTAAATTCTGTAATCCAAGCACTATGATTCATAGGAATTTGTACTCTCATCTCACCATTTTTTACAATTAACTTAGCTGGTTTTTCAAAATAATCATTTGCCATTGAAGCTGAATCATTTTCTGCTTTTTGTATGACATAGTTAATATCGTAAGTACCGTCAGCTACATTTGCCGAAACTTGTCCGAATGGCACTACGAGAAAAGCTAGCATACATACGAATGTCATAATAAAAGCGGGTAATACCGAAAACTTTCTCATTTACCTTACTGCCTCCTTGTTTTTCTTTTTTGAAAATGATAATTATTCTCAATATATAAGAAAAAAAATAATCTCTCTATCTCTATTTTATAACGAGTAACACTATGTAGTTAGAAATATATTGATTATCATTCTCATTGATAGACAAAAAAATAATCCCACCAATTTTTCCTATAAGAATAAACATAAAACTCTTTCATCATTTTATTGATTATCATTCTCAACGAATTTCAAAAAAAAATAAACCGCCTAATTCGATCGTTCTATCACCTCTTCTTACAAAAATGATATAGTCATAGAAAACCTCTTCCCTTCCAATATTTCCACAACTAAGTCAATCTTAGCCTACTGGTAATTTTTTTGTCAACTATATTACGTATAAAATTTTTAATATCTGAATTCTTCTATATATAATTTTTCTACAAAAAAAGAGGCTTTCTTTTAAAGAAAGCCTCTTTCCCTTATTTTTCTACAGCAATTTCTTGCTTTTGAAATAAAGAAACTACATATCCAATTGCAATTCCAATGATACCCGGAACTAGCCAACCAATCCCTACACTATATAATGGAATTTTATCTAAAATAGGAGCAAGGGCCGCTACTTGAAGATTTGCATTATGCAATCCATCAAAGAAGCTAATTGCAAATGCGCCTACAATACCGCCTACATACATAGCTAATGGAAGACGAATATAGTTTTCAACAAGCGATAATACGATCAGTACAATACCAATTGGGTAAATTGCAATTAAAATCGGCAATGCTAATGCGTTTAACTGAGTTAAACCAAGATTTGCTACCATAAATGCTAATACAGAGAAAATGAAAATGACTTTTTGATAAGAAAGCTTTGGTAATAACGAAGAAAAATATTCTCCACAAGCTGCTACAATACCGACAGAAGTTGTTAAGCATGCTGCTGTAATTGCGATACCTAGTAATAATGTTCCGTAGCTACCAAATAAATGATTCACGACGTTTGTTAAAATAATTCCACCGTTTGCTCCCATTCCAAGTGAAACACTTGAAGCTCCAAGGTAAGCAAGTGCTAAATAAACAAGAAGTAAGCCAAGTGCTGCAATAAATCCTGCAAAGATTGTTACTTTCGCAATACTGTTCTTATTTGTAATGCCTTTTGCTTTTAAAGCATTGATCACAACATTTCCGAAAACAAGTGCTGCAAGTCCATCTAAAGTTAAATATCCATCAATAAAACCTTTAAAGAGCGGGGCACTATACGCTTCTGTAGGGGCACCAAACTCTCCCATTGGAGTCATAATTGCTTTCGCTACAATAATTGCAATAACAGCTAATAAAATTGGAGTTAACACTTTACCAATGCGCCCCACTAATTTCGATGGGTTTAATGCTAAATAGAAAGTTACTGCAAAGAAAATAAATGTAAAGATAACAAGTGGATAGGATTGACCAGCTATCTCACTTGATAAAAACGGTGCAACACTCATTTCATAAGCAACAGTCCCTGTACGTGGTACACTAACAAATACGCCTAAACATAAATAAATTGCAGTAATGAAAATTAGCGCGAATACAGGATGTACACGTCCTGCTAATTCATTAATATCTCCCTTTAGAGCTATAACAATAACTCCTAATAAAGGCAGTCCTACACCTGTTACGATAAAGCCAAATAACGCGATCCATACATCTGTTCCAGCACCTTGCCCTAACGCTGGTGGAAAAATCATATTACCGGCACCGAAAAACAGTGCAAATAACATTAAGCTTATTGCAAACATCTCAGAAAACTTTAAAGATGATTTCATTTCTACTACCTCCTAATTATTTTATTGACAAAATATTCTGAATTAAAATCCGTCACATATCCTCTTTCAAGCATACTTCCCCGTAAAAGAACGCAAAAAACACCCGTCCCTAACAAAGGGACGAGTGTTGAAATCGTGGTTCCACCCTTATTCTAATAAAATGAATTTATAACGAAATAAGCTCATTTTATAGCTCGTGTAAATTGATAACGGTTTTATCCGCCAAGAATTACAATGCATCTGCAGTTCACTCTTGAAGTTTAGAGGTGGTAAGTTTGTCTTTCCGTATTAGGAAGCTCACAGCCTAAGGCTTCCCTCTCTGAGAATCGTCAAAAACAACTCATGTCCTCATCATTACTTTTATAAAATATCTTGTCGAAACTTGTTGTTTTTTATTATATGGGCTATTTTTTAAAAAATCAATAGTTTTATTTTTTCTGACAAAAAAATATAGGGAGAAAACTTTCCTCCCTATAACTGCCCTATTAATATTTCTAATTCCTTAGCTGTAATGTCTCGCCATTTTCCAGCTTCAAGCTCATTTAGCTCTATATTCATAATGCGCACTCGCTTTAGCTTTGTTACAGTAAATCCGAAAGCACGACTCATTCTACGAATTTGCCTGTTCATTCCTTGCGTTAAAACGATGCGAAATGTAGATTGATCGACTCTCGTTACTTTACACGGCTTCGTCATTCCATCTTTAATTTTCACTCCACCAGACATCTCATCAATAAACCAATCTGTAAACGGCTTATCAACAGTGACAACATATTCTTTCTCATGCTCATAATCACCGTGCAAAATTTGATTCGCAATCGCACCGTCATTCGTTAATAAGATGAGTCCTTCCGATGCTTTATCTAATCGTCCAACAGGAAAGATTCGTTCTGGATAATCGATATAATCAATAATGTTTCCTTCAATATGTTCGGCTGCTGTACAAGTAATTCCGACTGGTTTATGGAAGGCAATATACACCTTTTCTTTCTCTTCTTTTGCAATAACTTGCCCATCAATCGTTACAATATCACCTTCATTAACGAGTGCACCGTGCGTACATACTTCACCGTTAATACAGGCACGTCCTGCTTTAATGAGACGGTCTGTTTCACGTCTTGAGCAGAATTTTGCTTCGCTTATGTATTGGTTGATTTTCATGTTTTTTTCCTTTTCTTATAGATTAAAAGCGTCAATCCATGGCAATATCATTATGCCAAGATTGACGCTCCTTTACTTCGCAAAAACAACTAAATAAATAACCCCAATTACCAAAAATATTCCGCAACAAGCTAACAATACTTTTGCAAGTTTGTCCATAAACATATAATGGTTTCCCCTTTTGTTTGGTTGTTTGCTATTTTAATTCGACAACTGTTACGCCTAGGCCTCCCTCGCCCATGTCACCGTAGCGGTAGGTTTTCACACCGCGATGTTTCTTCAAGTAATCTTGTACACCTTGGCGAAGCGCTCCTGTTCCTTTACCGTGAATAATTGATACACGAGGATAGCTTGCAAGCTGTGCATCATCTAAATATTTTTCAACGCGCATCATTGCATCTTCATAACGTTCGCCGCGAAGGTCTAGCTCTAACGACACGTGATAATCTCTACCCTTCACACTTGCGACTGCTTTTTTCTCAGTTTGCTTCGGTGTATTAATGTATTCCATATTGGATTCTTTCACTTTCATCTTCAGAATACCAATTTGTACGCTCCACTCTGTATCACTTACTTTTTCAAGCAATTGACCTTTTTGACCGAACGTTAACACTTTTACTTCATCACCTGCGCGTAATTGTTGTTTTGGCGCTGTGTTTTTCACGTTTACTTTTTGTTTCTTCACAAGCTCTGGCGCCGCACCTTCTAGACGGCTCTTCGCTTCAATAAGCTCATGGTCTTTCACGTTTATAAGCTGTGCTTTACGCAATTGACGAAGTTCTTGAATAATGCCTTCTGCTTCTTGCTTTGCAGCTTCGACTTTTTCTTCCCCTTCTTTTTGCGCTTTTAATAATTTTTCATCGCGCTCATCGTTAAATTCAATAATTTGACGTTGTAATTCACGATGAAGTTTTTCAGATTGCTTACGATGCTCTTCCGCTTCTTTTCGTTCGCGCTCTGCATTTTTTTGGCTTTCTTCTAGCTTTGCAATCATATTTTCGATTTTGTTCGTATCTGTACTAATATGGTTACGAGCGCGATCAATAACTCGATCAGACAAACCAAGACGCTTCGAAATTTCAAAGGCGTTACTACGTCCTGGTACACCGATTAATAATTTGTACGTTGGGCTTAATGTATTTACATCGAACTCAACGCTCGCATTAATAACTTGCTCACGATTGTATCCATATGCTTTTAATTCTGGGTAATGCGTCGTTGCAACAACGCGAGCACCACGGTTACATACTTCATCTAAAATAGAAATCGCTAGTGCAGCCCCTTCTTGCGGATCTGTCCCAGCACCTAATTCATCAAATAGGACTAAACTTTCAAAATCAGCTTTTTCTAAAATATCTACAATGTTTACCATATGAGAAGAGAATGTACTTAAATTTTGTTCAATCGATTGCTCATCACCGATATCAGCAAAGATGTTTTTAAATACACATATCTCTGATTCATCCATTACTGGAATATGAAGACCGGATTGCGCCATTAAGACACAAATACCGACTGTTTTCAGTGTAACTGTTTTACCACCTGTATTCGGTCCTGTAATAACGATTGTTGTAAAGCCTTTACCAAGCATAATGTTATTTGGCACGATAATTTCCGGATCAATAAGCGGATGGCGTGCTTGTTTTAAATCCATGTAGCGTTCATTATTTACGATTGGCTTCGTCGCTTTAATTCGCTTCGCATAAAGAGCTTTCGCAAAAATAAAATCAAGATTTGCAACTACTTCTACGTTTGATAAAACAATATCAGCTTCCACTGCTACTTCTTCCGTTAACATCATTAAAATGCGTTCTACTTCTTGTTTTTCTTTCACACGTGCTTCTTGAAGTGCGTTATTTAATTCCACGATTACTTGCGGTTCGATAAATAATGTTTGTCCAGAAGCAGATTGATCGTGAACAATACCACCATATACGCCGCGGTATTCTTGTTTTACCGGGATTACGTAGCGTTCGTTACGAATCGTTACAATTGCATCTGATAACATTTTTTGCGCGTTTGAAGAACGCGTCATGTTTTCTAATTTCTCACGAATACGGCTTTCCGCAGTACGAATTTGATTACGAATACCACGCAATTTGTCACTTGCGCTATCGACTACTTCACCGCCGTCACCAATACAATTTGTAATCTTCTTTTCTAAATCATATAAAGACACAATTTGCGCGACATGTGTTTCTAAAATTGGAAGCTCAACACCGTTGTCAATCATATCGTCAATGAAACGTTTCATTTGGCGACTACCGTACATCGTACTTGCGATTTCAATTAATTCATAAGGACTTAACATACTTCCAATTTTCGCACGCTTAATATTTGAACGAATATCAGAAATCCCTCCAAGTGGTACATGTCCTTTTAAACGGATGACTTTCGCTGCCTCATCCGTTGTTTCTTGCAATTCCACAATTTCTTCAAAATCTGTGCTTGGCACTAAATTCTTCACTTTATCACGACCAAGTGAAGATGCTGTATGTTCAAGTAATTGTTCTTTTACTTTATTGTATTCTAATACACGCAACGTTCGTTCTAACATGTTGCAGGTCCCCCCTGTATTACTTATTACGTTTAATATAGTCTAATAAACGTTCAATATTCCATGTGTTAATCACGTTATCTTTTTGAATCCAACCTTTACGAGCTGCTGCTACACCTGTTTCCATATCTTCTAACATTTCAAGTGTATGGGCATCCGTATTAATCGCTACTTTTACACCAGCATCTTGTGCTTGTTTTAATAATTTCGCGCTTAAATCTAGACGGTTTGGATTTGCATTTAATTCTAAAACTGTATTTGTTTCTTTTGCGAGCTGGATTAATAAATCTGTATCTACATCGTAACCCTCACGGCGCCCAAGAAGACGTCCTGTCGGATGGGCAATCATTGTGACATGCTTATTCTCAAGTGCAGTGCGAAGACGCTTCATAATCGTTTCACGGTCTTGTGAGAAGCTAGAGTGAATGGCTCCAATGACATAATCTAGTTCTGCTAATACTTCATCGTCAAAATCAAGTGTCGCATCTGGTAAAATGTCCATTTCAATCCCGCGCAAAATTGTAATGTCTGGATACTTTTCATTCATACGTTCAATTTCTTTCGCTTGTTCACGAAGACGCTCTTTCGTTAAACCGTTTGCTACTTTCAAGTATTGCGAGTGATCAGTAATTGCCATAAATTTATATCCACGAGCGCGGCACGCTTGTACCATTTCTTCAATTGAAAAAGCACCGTCACTCCACGTTGTATGCATATGTAAATCACCCTGTATATCAGAGAACTGAATTAAGTTCGGATACTCTTTAATTAATTCAATTTCTTTTCCATCTTCACGCACTTCTGGTGGGATGAATGGAAGGCCAAAGTGGGCGAAGAATGCTTCTTCTGTTTCGAATGTTTTCACTTCACCTGTCTCTAAGATTTCCACACCGTATTCACTAATTTTCTCGCCTCTATCTTTCGCAATTTGGCGCATTTTTACGTTATGGTCTTTTGATCCGGTGAAATGGTGAAGAGTTGTAATAAATTCTTCTGGTTTTACTAAGCGGAAGTCAATTGAAATATCATATTCATATTGAAGACGAACAGATACTTTCGTATCTCCACTTGCAATCACTTCAATCATATTATCAAATTGTAGTAAATGTTCACGCACTACTGCTGGCTCTGTCGTTGCAATGATGAAATCTAAGTCCTTCACTGTCTCCCGAACACGGCGTAAACTACCAGCGCGTGAGAAACGAATTATTTCAGCAACATTCGACAATTTCTCCTCTATTTCCCCGGCAATAGGCAATACCATCGCAATTGGTAAACGCTCTGGACGAGAGCCTACTTGATCAATTGCTTCTAATATTTTCTCTTCTGTTTTCTTACCGAATCCAGCTAAAGCTTGTACTTTATTTTCTTCACAAACAGCTTTTAACGTTTCCATATCAACAACACCAAGTTCTTTGTATAACTTGGCCACCTTCTTACCACCAAGGCCTGGTAGTTTTAATAGTGGTAATAAACTGCTTGGTACTTCTTTTTCAAGTTCTTGTAGTACTTCAGATGTTCCCGATTCTATATATTCTTGAATAACTGCTGCCGTTCCTTTTCCGATACCTGGAATCTTTGTGAAATCTTCAATTTCAGAAAGACTACGGTCATCACTTTCTAGTGCTGCCGCCGCTTTACGGAATGCAGATATTTTAAATGGATTCGCGCCCTTTAGTTCCATAAATAGGCCGATTGTCTCTAGTAATTTGATAACTTGTTTTTTATTCACTTTCATCATTGCCCCGCCTTTCTTTCATAGAAAAAAACTTCTCTTTCCGAAAAAAGAGAAGTTACACTCTGCTACCTGTCTGCCATAGTTCCTTCACCTTTTCAGAAAGAATCGGTGTATCGTCTACAATTATTTTGCTAATTGATGATTTTTGTAATGGTGTTTGTATTTGTTCAATTGGAAGAATTGTTCCAACAATAATTAAGACAAACAGAATGATATACACTTCTAAAAAGCCAAGAAGTGCCCCAGCAACCGCATTGACTTGCTTTAAAACTGGGATTTCTGCAAACATATTCAGTAAATTACCAAGTAGTGAAAGTGCGATTTTTGTAATAATAAATAATACAATAAACGCAATTGCTTGATAGAAGACACCCTCAATATTATTCGCATCTATCCATTCTGGAACAGACACATTCTTATCAAATGGATACGGAATAATTTTTGCAAGTGCTGGCGCTAAATCTTTACAGTACCAGTATGCAACGAGGTATGCGATAATAAAGCTTGTTAACTTTACAAGTTGCAAAATAAATCCTCTGCGTAAACCGAGGAAAAATCCCATAACAAGCAATAAAATGATAATAATATCAATCATGTTATTCAATTCCTTTTTGTGTCATACTTTCTTTCAATTTCTCATGTTCTTCTTTTAATTTTATGTAATCGTGTATGACGTTTACCGCCGTCAATACCGCTAGTCTACTCGTATCAAGCGAAGGATTCTTGGCATTGAGTTCGCGCATTTTATCATCCACAATCGCTGCTACCATGCGGATATGACTTGTACTTTCATCGCCAACAACTGAATATTGTTGACCATATATTTCTACATTAATTCGACTTTTATTTCCCTTTTGTTGTGACAACTCACCGGCCTCCAATCACGTACAGAATCCTAAAGTTTATCATACCATGAACCATCATAATATGGAAACAGAAAGAACAATCCGATATGATAAAAATAACAATATTAAAAAAGGAGCGACCATTTTGTCAAATTCTATCGTAATACAGACAAGTTCTAGTGCAATTGAAGACATGAAACAACAATACAAACAAGCGCTTAGCCCGAAAATTCCGCAAGGCGGTGTCTTCATGGCAAAGGTACCATCTTGCACGATTACAGCATATAAATCAGGCAAAGTAATGTTCCAAGGGGGCCGTGCCGAAGCAGAGGCTGCTCGTTGGCAAACTGTCTCTCAAACACCAAAATCCGCTGTAAAAAAATCGGCCAATTCGCATCAATATGCACCACCTTCTTCTATTGGTACAATGTCGATTTTAGGGTCCGATGAAGTAGGTACTGGAGATTTCTTTGGACCGATGACAGTTGTTGCTGTATATGTGGATGCGAAGCAAATTCCACTTTTAAAAGAACTCGGTGTAAAAGACTCCAAAAACTTAAATGATGCTCAAATTGCTGAGATTGCAAAACAACTCCTTCACGTTGTTCCTTACAGCTCCCTCGTTCTTCATAATGAAAAATATAACGAGCTATTTGATAAAGGAAACAACCAAGGTAAACTAAAAGCTTTACTGCATAACAAAGCCATCACAAACTTATTGGCAAAAATCGCGCCTACAAAACCAGAAGGCATCTTAATCGACCAATTTACACAGCCTGATACATACTATAAATATTTAGCGAAACAAAAACAGGTACAGCGTGAAAATGTTTACTTCGCTACAAAAGGTGAAAGTGTCCATTTAGCAGTAGCCGCCGCTTCCATTTTAGCTCGTTACTCATTCGTAAAACAATTTGACGAACTAAGCAAAAAAGCTGGTATGCAACTTCCGAAAGGTGCTGGTAAACAAGTTGATATTGCCGCTGCTAAATTAATTCAAAAAGTCGGTAAAGAAAGACTACCTGAGTTTGTGAAAGTGCATTTTGCTAATACAGAGAAGGCGTTTCGCTTATTGAAAAAATAGCTACTTTTTAGTATCGACAGGATATGGATGAACTAAACAAGGCGAAAAGAATTGAATTCTTTTCGCCTTTTATGAATGAAAAATGGATAAATAGAATCTCACACGTTCCTATTTTTGTCGCACTTCTTCGTTATATCGATATATATTTAAATTTAGGACGATATATATTCACTATTCACCTAAAAAAAGAGAGTCTCCATGACTCCCTTTTTATGTTTAACTTCGTTTCTGCTTCTTATTTGATGAAGGTACTTTATAAGAACCCGTTTCATGCGTAGTCGTTCCTTGTCCTTCCACTTCCGGAGAACCTAAGCTTGATCTAGAATGGTCTGTTTTCACTTTCTTACTCATTACAATCACCCCCAAGATTACTTTTCACTTAAGAGTAAAAAACTATTCAGCATAACCATCTGAACATATACTGGCTACTCTTTTATCCTCCTGTCTGTTTTTCACTAATGTCCCATAGACGTTTTGCGGCATCCTTATCCAAGGCAGCTTCAGACATTTTTCCTATTTGCTTATCGGCATAGTAATAACCACTATGATCAGTAAATTCAGTTGATTCTGCTAGCCATATTAGAGTTTCAGCACCTTCCTCGGGTGTACGAGAGAAAGGTTTCATTGCTGCCATAGTTAAGCGAGCAACCAGACCATTGTCCTGGTTAAAATTCGTATCCACTAGCCCTGGATCAAAGCTATAGGCACTAACACTCGTTCCCTCCAACCGCTGTGCCAATTCAGAGGTGAATAAAATGTTAGCCAGTTTTGTTTGCGCATAACGCATTGTGGGACCGCCCATGAACTTCTTAACACCGCGATAAAGTTGTTCTGCATCTAGATCACCGAAGTCAATTCCCTTTTTAGCCATTTTGTGACCGTGAGATGCAGTGGTAATGACACGAGCAGGAGCACTTTCTTTTAAACGCTCCAACAACAAATTAGTGAGTAAGAATGGACCTAAATGGTTTACCGCCCAGGTCATCTCCAAACCGTCCTTCGTAAGCTGCCTTGTTTGAAATAAAGCACCAGCATTATTCACTAATATATCTATTCTCGGACACCTTTCTAAAATATCAGTAGCTACCCGGCGTATAGATTGTTGGGAAGCCATATCAGCTAAAAATATATCTACCACTGCATTCCCATTCGTTACATTTTTAATTTGAGTCATAACATCATTCGCTTTTGCTTCGTTACGTGCAATGATTCCTAGTTTGGCACCGCGTTCTGCAAATACCTTAGCTGCCGCTAATCCAATACCACTTGTTGCACCAGTGATCACTATATACTTGTCACGCAATGTCCACTTTGTATGACTTGGAATTTCTCCCATTGTACAAAAACCCCTTCCCTATAAATGTCGCATTCGTTTTACTTATATATGAAGTGGGAAGGGAACTATGAACAACATCTTTTCCAATCGTGAAATACTTTATAAAATTCGGCTTGTAGTTACACCCTTTCCAATAAAAAAAGCGAGAGGAAATCCTCTCGCTTTTTTATATCTTAAAACTCTGAAGAACCTGGAGTTCTTGGGAATGGAATTACGTCACGGATGTTAGCCATGCCAGTGATGTACATTAGGAAGCGTTCGAAACCTAGACCGAATCCAGCGTGTTTTGTACCGCCGTATTTTCTAAGTTCTAAGTACCACCAGTAGTCCTCTTCGTTCATACCTAATTCTTTAATTCTGTCTACTAAAACGTCCATTCTTTCTTCACGTTGGCTTCCGCCGATTAATTCGCCGATGCCAGGAACTAGAAGGTCAGTAGCAGCTACTGTTTTACCATCTTCGTTCATACGCATGTAGAATGCTTTAATGTCTTTCGGATAGTCAGTTACGAATACAGGGCGTTTGAAAATTTCTTCTGATAAGTATCTTTCGTGCTCTGTTTGTAAGTCAATACCCCATTCTACTGGGTATTTAAATTCAGCACCTGATTCTTGAAGTACTTTAATTGCTTCTGTATAAGTGATGCGACCGAAGTCAGAGTTGATTACGTTGTTCATGCGCTCTAGAACTGTTTTATCAACGAAGCTGTTGAAGAAGTCCATTTCTTCTGGTGCATGCTCTAGTACGTATTTCATTGCATACTTCAGCATATCTTCTGTAAGATCCATTACATCGCCTAACTCAGCGAATGCAATCTCAGGCTCAACCATCCAGAACTCAGCTGCGTGGCGAGTTGTGTTTGAGTTTTCTGCACGGAATGTAGGACCGAATGTGTACACATCACGGAATGCTAACGCATAAGCTTCAGCATTAAGCTGTCCACTTACTGTTAAGTTTGTTTCTTTACCGAAGAAGTCTTTTGATTCGTCAACTTGTCCGTCTTCACCTTTAGGTACGTTGTTTAAATCTTGCGTTGTTACGCGGAACATTTCGCCTGCACCTTCTGTATCACTACCAGTGATGATTGGTGTGTGAACATGTACGAATCCACGCTCTTGGAAGAACTGGTGAATCGCAAATGCTGCGATAGAACGCACACGGAACGTTGCAGAGAATGCATTTGTTCTTGGACGTAAGTGAGCGATTGTACGTAAATATTCAAACGTATGACGCTTCTTTTGAAGTGGGTAATCAGAATCTGATAAGCCCTCGATATCAATTTTTTCTGCTTTAATTTCAAATGGTTGCTTCGCTCCAGGCGTTGCAATTACTTTACCTTCTACTTTAACTGAAGAGCTAAGTGGAAGCTTTGCAATTTCTTTGAAGTTCTCTAATTCTGTATCGAAAACGATTTGAACACCTTTGAAGAAGCTACCGTCGTTTAATTCGATGAAACCAAATGCTTTTGAATCACGTAAGTTACGAATCCAACCTGATACTTGTACTGTTTGATCTGCGTATTTATCTGTATCTCTATACAGACTTTTTACTAATGTGTTTTCCATAGTAAAATTCTCCTTTACTCATATATTTAAATACAAAAAAACCTTTCATCCATAAAGGGACGAAAGGTTAAACTTCGCGGTACCACCCAATTTGTCATAAAGACCAACTTTAACTCGTATGTAATACATACTTCCCGGTTTGTAACAGGCCGGATTCCCGTCTAAGTCTACTCTTGAATACAAGTTTCAATTTCGGTTAGCAACTCCAAGGTGTTCTTCACATATACCGCCTCATCAGGCTCTCACCGTCCCTGACTCGCTTTGGATTATAGTATATACTACTTTTCCTTATCATCGTCTTTCGTTTTGTTAAACTAAAATTAATGTACTACATTCGAGAGAAAGATGCAAGATGCCAGAAAATATATCAGCGATTTTCGCAATATATCGACCGTAACTCCAAATATATCGGCGATTTTTATAATATATCGACTTACCGACATTTTCCGACAATCGTGCCATAAAAAAAATTGCCGGACTTAATCCGGCAATTTTTTATTACTTACGTAACTCCGCACCAAATTTCTCTTCTACCGCTGTTAATACACGGTTATGCGCTTCTGTTACTTCTTCGTCTGTTAATGTACGTTCTGCATCGAAGTAGTTCATAGAGAATGCAAGTGATTTCTTGCCTTCTTCCATTTTTTCACCTTCGTATAAGTCGAATAGTGCTACGTCTTTCAGAAGTTCTCCGCCAGCTTCAGCAATGACTTGCTTCATTTCACCAGCTTTTGTTTCTGTTGTTACTACAACAGCCATATCACGTGTCATAGATGGGAAACGTGGAATTGCTGAGTAGTAAGTTTCCTCAGCGTCTGCACCGAATACTTTTGCAAGAGATAATTCGAATACGAATGTATTTTTCACATCTAATTGTTTTTCTGTTTCCGGGTGCAATTGACCGATGAATCCGATTGCTTCACCATCTAATACGATGTCAGCTGTACGGCCTGGGTGCATACCTTCACGTTTTGCTGGTGCATAAGTGATTTGATTTGCCACGCCAAGTACGTCGAATAATCCTTCTAATACACCTTTAACAACGAAGAAGTCTACAACTTTCTTCTCACCTTGCCATGCATGGTGAAGAGCAAGACCTGTCATAACACCTGCAAGATGTTGTTCTTCTTTCGGAAGTTCTCCTGCTTCTGTTGGTAAGAAGATAGAACCTACTTCATATAATGCAACGCTGTCGTTTTTACGTGCAACATTGTATGAAACTGCTTCTAACAATTGTGGCACTAAGCTTAAACGAAGTTGGCTACGCTCTTCGCTCATTGGAAGCGCAAGATTTACAGGAGCTTTTTCGTTCGGCTCAACCATATATTGTTTCGCTTTGTCAGCGCTTGTTAATGAATATGTGATTGCTTCATATAAACCAGCACCTTCTAGGAAGCGGCGTACTTTACGACGTTTCGTTTGTGCTGATGTTAATTTACCACGTGTCATTGTTCCAGATGGTAATGTAACTGGAATGTGATCATAACCATACAGACGACCTACTTCTTCTACTAAGTCTTCTGAAATTGTAATGTCAGGACGACGTGCTGGTACATTTACATGGAATGTTCCTTCTACTTCTGTGAATGGGAATTTTAAGTTTGTGAACATTGTACCCATTTCACTCGCAGAAATATCTGTACCTAATACACGGTTTACTTTTTCAGCTGTAACAGATACTGTACGTTCTTGTACTTGTAAGTTATCAGCTTCTACTACACCTTCAAGTGCTTCTCCACCAGCGTATTTTGCCATTAAAGCAGCTGCATGTTGAATTGCTTCAAATGTACGTGTTGGGTCGATTCCTTTTTCAAAACGTGCACTTGATTCGCTACGAAGACCTAAGTCTTTTGATGTACGACGCACTGTTTGACCTGCAAAGTATGCAGACTCAATTAGAACGTTTACTGTCTCGCTATCAACTTCAGAATCCGCTCCGCCCATTACACCAGCAACAGCTAACGCTTTTGTGCCGTTTGTAATTACAAGATGGTGGCTTTGTAACGTACGTTCTTGAGCATCTAATGTTTGAATCTTTTCGCCTTCTTTTGCAAGACGAACAACGATTTCTTTTGAACCTAATTTATCGTAATCGAATGCATGTAACGGTTGACCGTATTCCATTAAAATGTAGTTTGTAATATCAACTACATTACTAATTGGACGAATGCCAGCTGCCATAAGACGAGTTTGCATCCACATTGGTGATGGACCAATCTTTACGTTCTTCACCATTTTTGCAATATATAATGGGTTTTCTTCTTTCGCTTCTACACTTACAGAAATGTAATCAGAAGTTTTTTCTGCTGTTTCTTGTAAGTCGATAGCTGGAAGTTTTACTTCACGGCCGTAAATAGCAGCTACTTCATATGCAACACCTAACATGTTTAAGCAATCTGCACGGTTTGGTGTTAAACCAAGCTCAAGTACTTCATCATTTAAATTTAAAATTTCAAGTGCATCTGCACCAACTTCAGCATCACTTGGGAAGATGAAGATACCGTCTGCATATTCTTTCGCAACGAATTTCCCATCAATACCAAGCTCTTGAAGAGCACAAACCATACCGTGAGAAGCTTCCCCACGTAGTTTTGCTTTTTTAATTTTGAAGTTACCAGGAAGTACAGCGCCAACTTTTGCAACTGGTACTTTTAAACCTTTTGCAATGTTAGCAGCTCCACAAATAATTTGAACCGGTTCTTCTTCACCGATATCGATTAAGCATTTGCTTAATTTATCAGCTTCTGGGTGTTTTTCACATTCTAATACGTGACCAACTACAACACCTTTTACACCTTTATTTAATACTTCAACACCTTCTACTTCAATACCACTTTTCGTGATTTTGTCTGCTAGTTCTTGTGCTGTTACATCTTTAATATCTACATACTCTTGTAACCAACGATATGATACGAACATATTTATCCTCTCCTTCCCTTACGCTCGTTTGAACTGCTGTAAGAAACGTACATCATTTGTATAGAAATGACGAATGTCATCTACGCCGTATTTCAACATTGCGATACGCTCTGCGCCCATACCGAATGCGAAACCTTGATATTCTTTTGAATCATAACCAGCCATTTCAAGTACGTTCGGGTGAACCATACCTGCTCCTAAAATTTCGATCCAGCCAGTCCCTTTACAAGTGCCACAACCTTTACCGTGACACATCATACAAGAAATATCCATCTCTACAGACGGCTCTGTGAATGGGAAGAAACTTGGACGAAGACGGATTTCACGATCTTCACCGAACATCTTTTTCACGAATACTTGCAGTGTACCTTTTAAGTCACTCATACGAATATTTTTATCAATTACAAGACCTTCAATTTGCATGAATTGGTGTGAATGCGTCGCATCATCGTCATCGCGGCGATACACTTTACCAGGACAAATAATTTTAATCGGTCCTTTTTCTTTATTCTTTTCCATCGTACGTGCCTGCACAGAAGATGTATGTGTACGTAGTAACGTTTCTTCTGTAATGTAGAATGTATCTTGCATATCACGCGCTGGGTGATCTTTCGGTAAGTTTAATGCTTCGAAGTTGTAGTAGTCTTTTTCTACTTCTGTTCCTTCAGCTACTTCATAACCCATACCGATGAATACATCTTCAATTTGTTCAACAACTGCTGTTAACGGATGGTGACAACCTGTTTCAACAGGACGACCTGGCAGTGTAACATCAATTGTTTCAGTAGCTAATTTCGCCTCAATTACTGCTTTTTCTAAGTTACCAATTTTGTCTTCTAGACGCGTTTGAATCGCTTCACGTACTTCATTTACTAATGCTCCCATACGTGGACGCTCTTCTGCTGATAATTTTCCCATGCCGCGTAATACTTCTGTAATTGGACCTTTTTTCCCTAAATACGCTACGCGTACGTCGTTTAAGCCCTTTAGCTCTTTCGCTTCTTCAATAAGCTCTAACGCTTTTTGCTTTAGCTCTTTTAAACGTGCTTCCATTTGGAACCCTCCTAATTTTAAAAATAAAAAAACCCCGCTCCCAAAAAGGGACGAGGTAAATTCGCGGTACCACCCTAAATTGACAGAACAAGTCTGCCCACTCATTAGTTATAACGATCAATTCTGACCGGAACGCCTTTACATATAAATGGTCCTGGCGCCAACTCCAGAGGTGAATTCACTTCCATCTACCATAAGAATGCTTTCAGTCTACGGCACTCTCTCCCTATATGGCGATTTTGTAAGCTACTCTTCTCTATCAACGTTTTTCATTAATATACTTTTATTATATGTTCAAAAAAGTTCGATACTCATTTCACCACTTTTTTATGAACATGCACTTCAACTTATTATAAGAAGTTTTTTATCGATTCGCAACTGGGCTTTGTAAATAATACGTTAAAATCCCTGCTGCAACCGCAACATTTAATGATTCTGCCCCGCCGTAAATCGGAATATACAAGTTTTGATCACTTTTCGCAAGAATTTCTTGGCGTACGCCGCTTCCTTCATTCCCTACAATTAATGCAAAACTTCCAGCCGGGGTTACTTCACCAAATGGAACTCCATTTTCAAGAGCTGTTCCATATACAGGGACGTTATTTTCTTTTAACTTGTCTACCCATTCTTCTAAGTTCCCTTTCACAACCGGTAAGTGGAAAATAGAACCTTGTGTAGATCGTAGTACTTTACTATTATAAACATCAACGCACCCTTCTCCAAGCACAACGGCATGAATACCAGCTGCATCCGCTGTACGAATAATCGTTCCCAAATTACCTGGGTCTTGAAGGCCGTCTAATAAAAGAAATTTCCCATCAGTAAGAGCTACTTCTTTCTCATGTTTCTCACAAACAGCAAATACACCTTGCGTTGTTTCTGTTTCGCGAAGTACTTTTACAATTGCTTCAGGCACAATATACATTTCAACATCATTAACTGTCCAATCTTTCGGAAGATCTGTCTGATCTGAAACGATAAGTTCTGTTACAACTCCTGCCTTTAACGCTTCCTCTACTAAATGGAATCCTTCTACAAAAAATAAAGCTTTGTTATCGCGCTCTTTTTTCGTCTGCAGCTTTTTCCACTGCTTCACACGCGGGTTTTGTACTGAATCAATGTTTTTCATAATATGTATTTCCCTCTCTTCTTGTCTTATCATTATAGCCTATTTTTCATACATATTTACATAAAAAAGAACAAAAACTAACGTCAGTTTCAATTCTGAAGAAGAGGTGAAGATAATGAGTTTTAATTTACGCGGCGCGGTATTAGCGAATGTATCTGGAAATTCACAAGATCAATTACAAGAAACGATTGTCGATGCAATTCAAAGCGGTGAAGAAAAAATGCTTCCAGGTCTTGGCGTTTTATTCGAAGTCATTTGGAAAAATGCTGATGAAAATGAAAAACACGAAATGTTAGGAACACTGGAGCAAGGATTAAAAAAATAAACAATAAAAGGTCACCTTAGAAAAAAAACTAAGGTGACCTTTTATGTCTATAAAATTTTTCTTCTCCTAAACATTTCTACTTTACTAACGCTACCCCGATGGAGTACAATGTTCAAAATACATTTAAACCGATCGATTTTTCTTCATGTACATCATTAGATAAAAGGAGTGAATGTTTTATGCAACGTATTACGCTTGAACAAGTTTTTAAACATCACATTACACAAAAATATGTAAACCGTTCTGGAATGGTCCACGCGATTGCTGTCGCTTACCATGCGTTTCACTTAGCCAAAAAGCATCACGCCTCAGTCGATGCTGCGACAAAGGCTGGCTTCCTTCATGATATCGGACATCATACGTGGTATACAGGCGGCGAATGGGACTATGACTTGTATAAAAAGAATGATATACATGCGATTAAAGGGGCAGAAAGATCTCATAAATTGCTTATTAGATTAGGAGAACATCCTAAACTAGCAAAAGAAATTTCTGTTGCAATTCTTCTGCACACTGATTCTTTCCTACTAGAACAAACACTTGAAAGAACACCTCTACAAAATGTTATTAAGTGGGCGGATGAAGCCGATGAAGAACCAGGTGGCGCACACCATTATAGAACTATTTCTTATGAAAAAGCATTGAAAGCAATTCAGCAATTAGACCGATTGGTAGAGCGTGAATTACAAATAGAGCAAAAGAAATTGAATGACAAGGCAGAACATAGTTATCAATGAGAAAGAGGCATCACTATAGGGTGATACCTCTTTTATTATTTTCACGAAAAATACACCTTTATATGTAATATTTAAATATTACACCCGAAAACAAAATACTTTATAATTAAATATTCAAATGTAAAGAGGTGATTTTACAAATGCAACCCGTTACACAACTTTCTAATGAGCAGAAATACTCTATGTCATGGGGACAATTTATTAGCTCCGTTTTATTCGCTTTTTTCGGAACCGGACTTATTACTGTGTTCCTCGCAATGCCCTTAACAATTTATACAGCCGGTCTTACAGATAAAAAACAAATTGCCCTGTATGAATCTATTGCAAATACTGCAAGTATCGTATTACAACTAGCCGTGTTGTTATTCTTCATTTTCAAATTTGAACCCGCAAAAAAATTACTGCTAAAATCTTTTAACTTTAAAGCACTTAAAGAATGGCGTACATACGTATACTTACTTCTTTTCTTCGCTATAAACATTATACTCAATTACATCTTGTTAAATTATGTGTTCCAAGACGCAACAAATCAGCAATCTTCCGCACTTAACTTAGACGTTTTTAAGCAGTATCAAATATTATTACTTCTCGGCTTCGCTATACTCACACCAATTTTTGAAGAGCTTATTTTCCGTGGTTTTATACTTCGCTTCTTCTCAGAACGCTTTCCATTTTGGATTGCAGCCATTTTAACAAGCTTCTTCTTCGGTATCGCTCATACATACTCACTTGGAGTAATGGTAATTACTTTCTTCATGGGATTATTAATGGCTATTTTATGTAAAAAAACAAAATCCATTATTCCAGCTATGTTATTTCATATTATGAATAATATGTTAGCATTCTTGAGTTAGAAAGAGGTCTCATCGCGATACCTCTTTCACTCTTTTATCACAACTTCAAACTCTTCTTTCGTTAACACTTTTCGATAATTCGTTTTCTTTTCTCCCTCTTCACCAGAAGTGATGACAGGCGTCAGTACAATTTTCGTTACACTATCCTCTAATTTTTCAAAACGCCAATAACTATTTTCCGCTAATGTATGACCTGAAACTGGTTTTAACTCTTTCCCATCTTGATCTTTTGCAGTAAATGTCACATCTAACTTTGTTCCGTTCATCATTTTATAATTTAACTTCGTAGATACAGGAGACACTTTCAAATCTTCCCCTTCTATTTTTTGACCATTTTCCAATTTAAAATGTTTATGGATTGGGATTGTTTTCGTTTCAGCTTTTAATTTGTCTCCAGATGCCTTAAAGGAAAAGCCCCATTCTCCTTTTATTGAGGTTTTATCTTTTAACGGCATAAGTCTTCTATATATAATTTGTATATCTAGTTCCCCATCCAATTCCATTGGCTTCATTTGTGAATCTTTCAAATTTGTAGTAGTAAAAAATGTGTATGTATAATCATTTACTTTTTGTTTACCTCCACCACCACTACCATTTAACTCTTTTCCATTTATATAAACATCTGGGTACGGTAAAAAAATATCTCCCAGATTAACACTGTTAGACTTAAACGTACTATTAACAATAATCTGCCCTTCATCTATCATCACTTCATCTAACCTTACTTCTACACCGTTATCATAAACCGTTTGTCCTATTGTCGTTTTATATTCTTTTAAAGGTTCTCCTCTACTGTTTACGTACTCTTCCATTTTACTTCCAATTAACGGTATATCCGCAATCATCCTTCTCATATCTACAGTCATCATCATAATAAATAATGCCGCAGCCGATGTTACAATCGCTACATTCCGTTTCGTATGAGCTTTGTTCTTGTTTATTTTTTTACGAATTCGCTTTTTTATTTTCTGTTTCTCTATGTGAGTTAAGTTAACCTCTTCATATTCATTCTCATCCATTTTTATATCATTTAACATTTCATATGGATCTTTCATTTTCTTCACCTCTTTTCTTATTTATTTCATCCGGTTATGTAAAAATAATGACCTTAACTTCTTCCGTCCTCTCGATAGACGATTGTATATAAAAGAAGTTTTCATTCCCATTTTCTCTGCAATATTTTCTACACTGTCTTCTTCAACGTAATGCTTCATAAAGATTTCTTTATCGTTCTTCTTTAAATGATCTAATATATGTTCCATATCATTACTAATTTCATTTTTAGTAGTATCGGTATGTACCGCTATTTCACCTATTTGATCTAATCCTTTTTCATTTACTGTCTTCGCATATTTCCTCGCATAATCGATAGATTTATATTTTGTAATAGCTGCAATCCAATTTTTTAAAGTATTTTTCTCCTCATCATACTTTTCAATATGATTCCAAATTGCCAATAACACATCATCCATGCATTCCTCTTGTACATCTTGAAAAGAGGCTAAATGCTTCTGAATAATACTTTTTATAAGTCCGCCGTACCGGTCGATAATAAAATATAATGCTTTTTCGTTCCTTTTCCGTAGTTGCATTGCAACGTTCTCTTCTGTAATTTTCATATGTCCCCTCCTCTCTAATGTTCTCTACATCTATTAATTCGTATCGTTGCTTCTCATTTCTATCAATTTATACATATTTATTAATAATATCCAAAATAAACCTCATGTAGTAAAATATAACTCATCACCATAGAAGGAGATTATTTATGTCGAGCTTACTTTGGATTTTTTATATGCCACTTCTTGTTTTATGCGGATTTTTCGGTGGTATTTTTTTAATTATTACTAGCATTAAACATCTTAAATTATTTGTGGGTTTAATGGGGCTACTTAGCCTATCTTTTGTCACACTACCTTTTGTTTTTTGGGGCATGGGGGTGAATAGCGATACGATCCTCCCTATTTCAACTACTTTATATTGGATACTGTTTTCTTTAACTGGATTATTGGCAGGATTAAATGGATTACAGGCAAAGATTAAAAGTATACGTAATATGGGATTCATTATTTTTATCGCTGGCATATTAGGGGTTATTTTCTGGGTACTTATGTCTGTAGGGGATTCATTCTATATATAATATTTTATCGGAGGTAATACAGAAGTGTTTGGAATATTAACTTGGATGGTTTTGGCTCTTACTTTGATGTTATGCCAATTCATCGTTGGCATTTTTTTAATTATTGCTGGCATTAAATATCGTAAATCACTTACTATTATAGCTGGTTTGATTAGCATATCGCTTATCTTTGTTCCTATCATTTGTATAGGTTTTGGAATAGATTTAGAGGGGATGGTTCCAATTTCAGGAACTTTATATTGGTGTTTCTTCTCTTTAGCTGGACTATTAGCTATTATAAGTGGAAGACAAATATCCAGCATTCGTGCTATGGGAACAATTTTGTTTATAACAGGGCTGTGCTCCGTAGCTGGTTATCATTTTTTATATCTAACTCTTTAAAAGACAAAAAAGCAGGGAATTTAATTCCCTGCTTTTCTATTTGATTTATTGCCTGATGGTAAGAAGAACGATAACACCCAAGCAATACCAGCTAATATAGTTGCAATTAAGAAGGCATCGTTAATACCGTTAATTGCAGATAGCTTTGAAATTTGTCCGAATAATAGTTGTGTACTCATCGCATCTCCTGCTTGAGCTGATCCGGCTAATGCCGCTAAGCTTTGGCCCATACCGTGTACTTTATCAACTAAAATCGGGTTTGACGTTGTTAACATATTGCCGTAATCCGCTACGTGAGCAGTAGTTTGTTGCGTCATAAGCGTGATTAATATCGCTGTTCCAATTGAACCAGCTACTTGTCTTGACGTATTTTGCGTTGCTGTACCGTGAGAAATTAATTTCATCGGCAGTGCATTCATACCAGCTGTCATAATTGGCATCATAATGAATGACATACCAATTGAGCGTATAATATAATCCGTCATAATAACGCTATACGGTGTATCCATCGATAACGTTGTAAATTTATATGTCGCAAATGTTGTAATGGCTAATCCGACAATTGCTAACGGACGAATACCATACTTATCAAATAGTTTACCTGCAACTGGTCCCATGATCCCCATAATTAATGATCCTGGAAGTAATAATAAACCAGATTCCATCGGTGTAAAACCGCGAATGTTTTGCAAGTATACTGGAAGTAATAACATACCTCCGAATAAGGCCATCGTTACAATCGCGTTAATTACTAATGTGAAAGTGAACGTCGGATATTTAAACACTTGTAAATCAAGCATTTTATTGTCTGTTGTTAACTCTCTCCAAATAAATACAGCTAAACCAATGACACCGATGATAAGTGTTATAACAACTTCTGCACTAGTCCAGCCATTATTTCCAGCTTCACTAAATCCGTACAGTAAGCTACCTAGTCCAATACTTGAACTAAAAACACCGAATACATCTAACTTTGTTTTAGACACTGGCTGAGCTAGTGTAAAGAATTTAAAAGATAAGAACGTAATAATTAAACCGATAACAAACATCCCATAGAACATTAAGTTCCAGCTATAGTTTTCAATTACCCAACCTGTTACAGTTGGTCCGATAGCTGGTGCTAAAATCATAGCTACCCCAAGTAACCCCATAGCTGCTCCGCGTTTATTAGGCGGGAATAATGTCATGAAGATATTCATACCAACTGGCATTAAAATACCTGCACCAACCGCTTGAATAACACGGCCTGTCATCATCATTGTAAAGTTTCCTGATGTAGCACAAATGATAGATCCTACAGTAAAGAATAACATTGCTGCTATGAATAATTTACGATACGTAAACCGTGAAACTAAAAATGCACTGATTGGTACTAAAATTCCGTTTACAAGCATGAAGCCTGTAATTAACCATTGTGCTGTTGAAGTTGATACGTTAAATTCGTTCATTAATGGAGGCAATGCAACATTAATGATCGTTTGGTTTAAAATAGAAACGAACATACCGAGAATTAATACAGCTACAACTGCCTTTACATTCACATTCTCTACCGGCAATTGTCTCTTCAGCATTTCTTTTTCCTGTTTTACTTGCTCTTGCTTCCCTGTTTCTAATTCCACTACGTTAGAAGCTTCTGTTTCTTGTTTTTGTTCAAGTTCTTTCTCTACTGTTTCTGCTTGACTTACTTCTATCTTACTTACGGCTGGGACTTGTTCTTCTCCCACATTCGTTTTTTTCTTTCGTAAAAGACGATTTATAAGGAAGAAGACGATTATACAAAATAGTGCATATCCTACAATTGCAATTGAGGACATCTCATCTCCCCCTTACTTATGAATACGAACTGACACATTCATTCCAGGAACAATATTTACTGATTTACTATGATCTAAAGAAACTTTAACTGGGACAACTTGCTTTACTTTCGTATAGTTCGCTGTTGCGTTACTTGATGGTAACATCGAGAATGTATTCGCTGTTGTTAATCCAACTTGTTCTACTTTTCCCGTTAACGTTGTATCTGGGTATGCGTCTACATACACATCTACTGTTTGGCCTTTTTGAACATCATCAATATTTGTTTCTTCAATATTTGCTGTTACCCATAAATTGCTCATATCAAATGCATAAGCAATTGGGCTACCCGCCCCAACGAACGCATTAGTTGTTGCATTTGATTGTACAACTGTTGCATTTTGCGGAATTGTTACATCTACTGTTTGCTCACCATTTGCTCCTGCTACAGTAACCGCACCTAATTTATCGTTCTCATTGTAATTTTTTCCGACTTCAACTTTCCAGTCTGTTAATTTACCTGCTACTGGTGATGCAATTGGGATTACTTTCCCGTCAATCTTTGCATTTTCTGTTTTTAAATAGTTTTCCGCTTGATTGTAATAGTAATAACCGCCAATACCGCCGCCAACTAATACAATTAATGTGATAATGTTGATAATTACCATTCTTCGAAACTGATTCATTGCATTCCTCTCCTTATATCGCATATAATTTTTTTCTAAACTATTTACATCCTTAGTGTTTACATTGTTTAATTGTTAATTATATTAACCTTTAAACAAAAAAAGCACACCTTTTACGACGCAAACTATGTTTTGTCTGCATCCTAGCGGTGCTGATTTCTAAAGGACTATCGTTTATAATTATAAATAATTATCCTGAATCTACAACCAACAATTTAAACCTATATGTTGTTTAAACAACATTACACTATACATGTGTTGTTTAAGGTTAAAAAATTAAACGAGGTGAAGTAAAAATGTCTATTAAAAATACAAATGATCCACGTGTAAAACGAACGAGACAACTCATACAGGATGCTTTTGTCGCTTTAGTAGGCGAAAAGGGCTTCGAAAATGTAACTGTGCAACATATCGCAGAACGCGCTCCTGTAAATCGTGCTACATTTTATAGCCATTACCATGATAAATATGATTTATTAGAAAAAAGCATAGAAGAAATGTTAGAAAAACTAGCTGCAGTAATTAAACCACAAAATCGAAATAAAGAAGATTTTCAGCTCACTTTTGATTCACCGCATCCAACTTTTTTAGCTTTGTTTGAGCATATCGCAGACAATACTAATTTCTATAACGTTATGCTCGGCGATAAGGCAGCTGGAAACTATTCTTATAAAATGATGAAAACAATTCAAACACATTTAACATTAAGCCTATCTATTTCCCAGCCAGATGATGAAGACCTTATGGTCCCTCGTGATATTCTTATTAGTTATGTTACAGGCGCTCATATCGGAATGATTATGTCATGGTTAAAAAGAGGCATGATTTATACCCCACATTTCATGGCAATGCAATTAACTCGCTTAATTATTTTAGGAGCTCATACTGCAGCAGGATTAGAAAGACCGTTTTAAAAATGGAAAAAGCGAAGGAGGTTATCCTTCGCTTTTTTCTATTAATTAAATGTAATGTTATGTACAGCCTCTTTATCAAGACGTTTAATAACTTCTACAATTAACTTCACTGCGTTTTCATAATCATCACGATGTAACATCGCTGCATGAGAATGAATGTAGCGTGTCGCAATCGTAATTGCCATAGATGGGATACCATTTACAGAAATGTGAATTGCTCCTGCGTCCGTTCCCCCGCCCGCTACAGAATCATACTGATATGGAATTTGTAATTCATCCGCAACATCAACAACGAAATCACGTAAACCTGTATGACCAATAACAGAAGCATCATATAGAATGATCTGCGGACCATCACCCATTTTACTTTGTGCTTCTTTTGCCGTTACACCTGGTGTATCACCAGCAATACCTACATCTACTGCGAATGCGATATCTGGCTTAATATAGTTTGCAGATGTTTTCGCACCACGAAGACCAACTTCTTCTTGTACAGTCCCAACGCCGTATACAACGTTTGGATGCTTTTCATCTTTTAATTGTTTTAATACGTCAATTGCAATTGCACAACCAATTCGGTTATCCCATGCTTTTGCCAGTAACATCTTTTCATTCTTCATCACTTGGAATTCGAAGTATGGTACAACTTGATCTCCTGGTCGTATGCCCCACTCCATCGCTTCTTCTTGGCTAGAAGCACCAATATCGATGAACATGTCTTTAATTTCAACTGGCTTTTTACGAGCTTCTGGAGGTAAAATGTGCGGTGGTTTTGAACCAATTACACCTGTTACATCTCCTTTACGCGTTACAATCGTTACGCGCTGTGCAAGCATAACTTGCGACCACCAGCCACCCACCGTTTGGAAACGAAGGAAGCCTTTGTCATCAATTTGCGTAATCATAAAGCCGACTTCATCTAAATGACCTGCAACCATAATTTTCGGGCCGTTTTCTTCCCCAACTTTTTTCGCAACTAAACTTCCTAAATTGTCAGTAGAAAGTTCATCTGCAAAAGGCTCAATATATTTCTTCATTACTTCACGTGGTTCGCGCTCGTTACCCGCAATACCGCGTGCGTCTGTTAATTCTTTTAGCATTGTCAATGTCTCGTCTAATTTTATCATTGCCAACACCCTCCTTTTTCTTCAGTCACTTTATTATACAAAAGGAAATTGAAATATTCAAAAATTAAATTAGTATCCTTGTGTTTGACGCTGATGATTTACTTCATTTTTATCTAAATATGCTTTTTCAATTTCATCTTGTTCAAATTCAAGCGCTTGTCCAAGGCGAAGATAGCTTGTAAATAGTTCAATATAGTTCGTAATAGAAGGTTGATCTGTAAAACGAATTACTTTCGCATATGTGTCTAAGAAAATTTCCACTTGTGTTTTATTCGTTTGCGCACATTTATAGAATAAGAAGTTTTTATCAATTCCTAAATCGATTCCGATTGATAAAATAAAATGCAAACCATCTACGTATTCTTCTAATATTACTTCACGTTCTGACGCTGGTTTATTGCTCCAATATTTAAAACAACGTGTTTCATTTGCAAGTTCTCCAATTTCTACAAGAAGAGCTAACATTTTTTCTTTTAACAATTTTTTCGGTTGTAAGTCATGTTCTTTCACAATACGGTCATCTAATTCTTTTTGTAATTTAAATAGTTGTAGTAAGTCCATTCTATTGTCCTCCTCCAACATCGCATTTTCCGCAACAATGTTGTTTCATCTCAAAGTTCATTATTATTTTTCGTTTCTTATTAACAAGTCAGCTACCTACATCTTTATAAAGATAGCTTGTCCTTAATTTGCAAATACGTTTCAATCATCACTCATATATTGTTCACTTGATGAAAGTTCCATATCATCTTTCCATTATAGCAGTGTCGTTTCTGCTAGGAAAGATGCACTTCTCACGAATGAGTTCAAATAAAGTGAAACTTTAATAAGTGGGGGGTTTTGTTCATCCCCACTTATTATTAGTTGAACCAATCGGACTTTTACGGGCAGCCCGACTCCCACCTAACTTCTTTGCTCCAGCTGAATTTTGAGGTGGGAGTTTTACTGCCCGCAAATAGAGGGATAAAAAAAGTCAGGAGGATTCTCCTGACTTTATATATATATTCTTTTATATCGCTATAGCTTTTATATTGATTTTGTCATATCGATAACGACACATCCGTTAATCTTTCCTACTTTCATGTAAAAGTCTCCTCATTATCGTTACAAAAATTCTTACAAGCGCATCTTAATATACTTGAGCAAGAAATAACGATAATAAGTGGAGGATTTTACAATAAATGCAAATAAAAAAACCTTAGAAGAAAATCTTCTAAGGTTTTAAACAATTAGTTAATGTTGTTTTTTGCAACTGTTGCTAATTCAGCGAAAGCTTTTTCGTCATGAACAGCTAAGTCAGCAAGCATCTTGCGGTTAACTTCGATGCCAGCATTTTTTAAACCGTGCATTAAGCGGCTGTAAGAAAGACCATTCATACGAGCTGCTGCGTTGATACGTGTAATCCATAATTTACGGAAGTCACGTTTCTTTTGACGACGGTCACGGAATGCATACATTAGAGATTTCATAACCTGTTGGTTAGCAACCTTAAATAATGTACTCTTAGAACCGTAGTAACCTTTTGCTAATTTTATAACTTTTTTACGACGTTGACGAGTAACTGTACCACCTTTTACTCTTGGCATAATATTACCTCCTAGTTTGTTCTATATATCAGCCGAACTTATTTTAAGTTGTCAAGCATTTGACGAATGCGTTTGAAGTCACCAGCGCTAACTACACCAGCTTTACGTAGTTTACGTTTAGCTTTTGTAGATTTGTTAGCGAATAAATGGCTTGTGTAAGCGTGAGAACGCTTCAGTTTACCAGATCCAGTCTTTTTGAAACGCTTTGCAGCGCCGCGATGAGTTTTTTGTTTAGGCATAGGTATTTCCTCCTCTATCTATTACTTATCGTTTTTCGGTGCTAAAACTAAGAACATACTACGTCCTTCCATTTTAGGCTTAGATTCAATTGTACTAACTTCAGCACAAGCTTCTGAGAAGCGATCTAAAACACGTTGACCGATTTCTTTATGAGTAATGGCACGTCCTTTAAAGCGAATTGACGCTTTAACCTTGTCGCCTTTCTCTAAAAACTTGACAGCATTACGAAGTTTTGTGTTAAAGTCATGTTCATCAATTGTTGGACTTAAACGAACTTCTTTCATGCTAATTACTTTTTGATTTTTGCGCTGTTCTTTTTCTTTCTTCTGTTGCTCAAAGCGGAATTTACCGTAGTCCATAATGCGGCATACTGGTGGTTTCGCATTCGGAGCAACCAATACTAAATCAAGATTAAGACCTGCAGCTAAGTCTAAAGCGTCATTACGAGACTTGATTCCAAGTTGATCGCCGTTTGCGCCAACTAAGCGTACTTCACGTGCACGAATTTGCTCGTTAATCATCATATCCTTGCTAATAGTAAGCCACCTCCAAGGTTTTCTTAGAATACGTTTTGCAATTGTAGAACCCGAACAAAAAAAGTGCGGGCACACGGCACCCACACTTGTAATATCTTTAGTAAGAAATACATTTACCTGCTAACTGCGAATGCGTCCATCAGGTGAGAAGCGGGTGCTTCTACTTGTCAAAACCATATTCTATTATCCTTGATGAGTTTATCATAGGACATGACGTCTGTCAAGAAGACGCGATGTGTTTTACTAACAACAAGAAATATTGTAACAAACAACCAGCATACTTGCAATACTTTTTTATGATAAGTATTGTTTGGTTATTTTTTCTAGATTTTCTTTTTTATAATACATAAAAAAGCCGCGGTATACCGCGGCTCTTTCTTATCGTTTTCCTTCTACCTTAATCATGTCAACAAACGCATCTAATGCGATTGTTTCTGATTTTTGTTCACCATATTTACGTACGTTAACGCCATCTTCAGTAACTTCATTGTCACCTACTACAAGCATGTACGGAATCTTTTGCATTTGTGCTTCACGGATTTTGTAACCAATTTTCTCTTCACGAGTGTCTAATTCAACACGGATACCAGCACGTCGTAATTCATCTTGTACTTTCTTCGCATAGTCTAAATGTACTTGCGGAGAAACTGGAATTACTTGCGCCTGAACTGGAGCTAACCAAGTTGGGAATGCGCCTTTGTATTCTTCAATTAAGAAGGCTACGAAACGTTCCATAGTTGATACAACACCACGGTGAATTACAACTGGACGATGTTGTTTACCGTCTTCACCAACGTAAGTTAATTCAAAGCGTTCTGGAAGTAAGAAGTCTAATTGTACAGTTGAAAGTGTTTCGTCTTTTCCAAGAGCAGTACGAACTTGAACGTCAAGTTTCGGACCATAGAATGCCGCTTCACCTTCAGCTTCATAGTAATCAAGACCCATTTCATCCATAGCTTCTTTTAACATACCTTGTGCTTTTTCCCACATCTCATCATCAGCATAATACTTTTTAGTATCTGCTGGGTCACGATAAGATAGACGGAATGAATAGTTTTCTAAACCGAAATCTTTGTACACTTCTAACGTTAAGTTTACAACACGTTTTAATTCTTCTTTAATTTGATCTGGACGAACGAAAATGTGCGCATCATTTAAAGTCATTCCGCGTACACGTTGTAATCCAGATAATGCTCCAGACATTTCATAGCGGTGCATTGTTCCAAGTTCCGCAATACGGATTGGTAATTCACGGTAGCTGTGAATATCATTTTTATAAACCATCATATGGTGAGGGCAGTTCATTGGACGAAGAACTAACTCTTCATTATCCATTTCCATTGATGGGAACATGCCATCACGGTAATGGTTCCAGTGACCAGAAGTTTCATAAAGCTCTCTACTTCCTAATACTGGAGTGTATACGTGATCATAGCCTAAGCTTGCTTCTTTATCAACGATGTAACGCTCGATAATACGGCGAATTGTTGCACCTTTTGGTAACCAAAGTGGTAAACCTTGTCCTACTTTTTGGCTATTAGTAAATAGTTTTAACTCTTTACCTAATTTACGGTGATCGCGCTCTTTCGCTTCTTCAAGCATACGTAAGTGCTCATCTAATTCTGCTTTCTTAACGAATGCAGTACCGTAAATACGTTGTAACATTTTATTATTGCTGTCGCCGCGCCAGTAAGCACCTGCAACACTTAATAATTTAAATACTTTAATTTTCCCTGTAGATGGAAGATGAACACCACGGCATAGGTCGAAGAATTCGCCTTGCTCATAGATTGAAATAACTGCATCTTCTGGAAGATCGTTAATTAAATCTAATTTTAACTCATCACCGATTTCTTCAAAGCGACGAAGTGCTTCTGCACGTGGTACTTCATGACGAACGATTTCTAAGTTTTCGTTCACGATTTTTTGCATTTCTTTTTCGATTTTCTTGAAGTCTTCAACTGTAATTGCTTCTTCCATATCAATATCGTAGTAGAAGCCATTTTCGATTACTGGACCAATGCCAAGCTCAAGCTTAACATCTTTATATAAACGTTTTAACGCTTGTGCTAAAAGGTGAGCTGTTGAGTGGCGTAAAATATATAAGCCATCTTCAGAATCTAATGTAATAATAGAAACTGCACCATCTTCTTCGATTGGTGTAACAAGATCGATCATCTCATCGTTTAATTTTCCAGCCACAGCTTTTTTCTTTAAGCCTGGGCTAATAGAAGCTGCGATTTCTTCAGTTGTTACTCCTTTTGGAAACTCCTTCACAGCTCCATCAGGGAAAGTAATTTTAACTACATCTGCCATCACTGGTCACTCCTCTTTTTTTTCAAAATAAAAAACACTCATCCCATAAAAAGGGACGAGTGTTGAATTCGTGGTTCCACCCTTGTTCCAATTAACATTATTGTTAATTGCTCAAGTTCAACATAACGGTGTTGTCCGTTAGCAATTACTAGAAAAACGTTCACTGCTAAAGTTTAGAGGTGGTAAGTAATTATCCCGTACTAGGAAGCTCACACCCTAAGGCTTCCCTCTCTGAAAATCGTAGAAAACTACCCATGTCCTCATCATAACATTTCAATATATTTCATTTATGTAGGTAATTATATGCTCAAAAACTTAGAAAATCAAGGGCGTTACCTTTATTTTTTAAATTTTTCACATTGCGCTCAAATTCATGTAATCCATGTAGTTGCACTCGTTCCTGAAATACATTTCGCAAAGTAATAATCATATTATGATCTTGTTCTTTCGTATATAAATAAATCTTTTTCGGCGAAATAGAAAGAAGTGGTGCAATTACTTTCGTATCGATATATACATCCTGTTTCTTTAATAATTCTTCATCTATATATTGAACCAATTTCTCCTGTTTTAAACGCCTACCTTTATCATCATAGAAAATAAAACTTTCATCAAAAATAAGATGTACACAGGACAAACGTGATTTCCGGCTACTTACTTGTTGGCGAAGTGTCTCAATGAATATTTGGTATTCCTGCTCCATCTTATACTCATCAATTGCAACTTCAGCAAGCTTAGTTACCATTTCCCTATATGTACGAAGACGAAAACGAACGTATGATGAAAACGAGAATGAGAGCGGATCACAAAGCCAATCATTCAAAGACGACGCAATATAAGATTCAAATTTTTGACGTGTTAAATCACTAGCTACTCCTTTTCTTCTTTCCTTTAAAATCTCATGTGCCATATACAATATTTGATGACACTCTTCTTGTTCTTCATAAAAAAACTTTTCCTTTAAAATGGTATGAATCCATTCATTTTGTTTCACATTCATAATGAAATATAGTAATACTGGCAATAAAATCTTTTCAATATAATTTGATTCACATAATGGTATATGAATAACAACCTTTTGTTCGTTTAAATATACACTTGTTTCCTTATATAAGGATTCTGTTCTTTTCGTTAGTTGTCTGTATACGTACACAGCATCATTTTTTTCTTCGAAGCAAATTTCAATCACTTTTGTCCCCCCTTTTATCCCCGCTCTAAAGGATTGCATCTATACGTTACAAATCCTATAAGAGTCCGATCTATGGAAGTTCACTCTTAGTAGAAACCTATCTCCCATCGTTAGAACATCCACTCGATATGGCTTGCTAATTTTATATATATTAAGGGAGGGAGAAAAAAATGATACAAGCTACTCTGAAAAAATGATTAAAATAAAGTGAAACTTTAATCAGTGGAGGTTTTGTCCATCCTCCACTGATTATTAGCCCGCACCAATCGGGCTTTTACGGGCAGCAGGGCTCCCACCTAACTTCTTTGCTTTACAGCCGAATTTTGAGGTGGGAGTCTTACTGCCCGCCAATAGCGGGATAAAAAAGAGCAAGCTTCTCAGCTCGCTCTTTACTTATTACGACGATTCTTCCCGCCAATTGGGATTGGCTTCGCTAAATATTTAATTCGTTCCATAATACGGGCCGCTTTCATCTCTTCTGCTTCACCGCGCTGTGTATACGTTAAATGATGTTCCAACTGTTTGAAATCAAAGTTAGATGTAAAGAACGTCGGTAAGTTTTCCAACATACGGAATTGCAAGATTGCACCGAGTACATCATCACGTACAAAACTTGACATCGCTTCTGCCCCGATATCATCTAACATTAATACTTGTACACGTTTGACAGCATCAATCTTTCCGCTAATCGAATTATCTTGAATCGAACTTTTGATTTCACGTAAAAATTCAGGGAAGTATACGAGCATCGAACTAATTTTCTTTCGCGCAAGCTCATTTGCAATTGCCCCTAAAAGATACGTTTTCCCTACACCAAATTTACCGTACAAATATAAACCTTGTGCTTTTTTACCTGGTTCGTATGTGTTTAAAAATTCATTCGTTGCACCTATTGCATCAATACGTGCATCTAAATCTGAAGGGTCTAAATTTTCCATAGTTGCCTGCAAAATGTCAACTGGCATATATACACTTTGAACGAGTTTTTCATATTTTTTTCTCTCATCATATGCTACTTTTCTAATACAACGATCGTATTGAATATCAATCATCTTACCTTGAATGACGAGCTTCGGCTCATATCCTTGTAGCATATTTTTACATGACCCTAAATCTGGACAATCCGCACACCCTACACTTTGTCCAATATATTCATATAACTTCACAAGACTTCGTTCAATCATAGAAGTCGTTACTTCACCTTTATGTTCGTCTATAAATTCTTTCACACGAGGGTGCGCCATCACTTCTGCCTTTAAGACTTCATATCTATTTTTAAAGTTTTTATTTTCCATTAATTTCGTAAATGAATTTTGAATATGCTCCATTTTCTCACCTCAAAGAGCGTTCATTTTCTTTTATTAATCACGCTTATATTTTTTCAATACTTCTTCTAATCGTTTCCGTTCATCTTCTAACGTACTTGCATCTTTTTTCGCACTTACGTCATTTTTCACAGGTTCTTTCTCTTCTTCTTTCGACTCTTCTTTAAGCCAATCTGGTACCATTTCTTTTCGCACTGTTTTCTTCGCTGTACGACCTTTTTTCTTCGTCTCAGCCCACTCTTGATATTGACGATTCTCTTCTTTCGCTAGCCCCATCGCCTCGCCTACTGTACCGACCTTTTTTCGCGCCCAATGTCCAGCAATCTTCTCGACATACGTTTTAGCAAGCTTCATATCTGAGCGTAGCATAACGTAATAAATAAGTACATTCACAACCCCTGGCGTTAACTTTTGATTTATCATTACATCCTCAACGATTTGCAAGTCCGCTTTCGTCGCCTCTGCACCGCCTGAAATCTCTTTCAATAATTGTTTTGGCGAGATTTCCTCTAACTGTTTCATTAGCATCTCTTCTTGCGTAGATGGCTCTTTCTCTTTCATTGTACGAGCAGCATGAGGTTGCACTCTTTCACTTAATACAGGTAACGCTTGACCATTTTCGAATTGATACCAATCGCGTGCTCCCTTCCGAAGCCTTTCGATATCAATTGTTTGCACTTCTGTCACTGCGCCAAGAACGATATTTTGCATCGATAACACATCCACACCGTACACATAAGCGAGTGTAATAACACATTCTCTCACTTGATCTGTAATCGCCTTTTTAGGAACAAGCGCTGATAGTCCGTCTACAAATAAAGAGAAATCAAAGAAATCGTTCCAAACTTTCGGAGCATCCCCATTCTCGTTACTTGGCATAATTGTCGTTTTCGGGATACGCAGTTCTTCTTGCGCATATTCAAACTGACCTGGGTTAAACGAATCAAATATATCGTTGAAGGAGCGCGTAACATTTTCATAAGAAGCAAAATCGAATTCTTCTTCTAAGAAATATTGCTTTACTTGGTTGTATTTTGTCCGACTCAAGCGATTATATAAAAAGATACTTAAAACAATATCATCAAAAAACTGCTTCGGAGATAAAGGTGGTTGCAATTCATATATAAACATCCGAATATCTTTTTCTTTCTTAATATATACATTTAAAAGACCAATCGCTTCTAACTTTACTCGTTCCCCATATATTTCAGGAAGCTGCATTTGCATAGTCACCATAAGGGAGTGATGTGTATTCTCTTTTCCAAACACACGATCTTGCTCTAACTCTCCCCATAGTGTCATGTATAAGCTAAAAGCTCTACTACCTATTAACGGCTGATACAACATCGTTAATACTTTCCGGTCGTAATTATGTAACAACCCTTTCGCACTTACTTTATAACGATCAATCGGCAATAGCTCCATCCATGACTGTTTTTCCATTCTTGCTTTTCCTTTCTCTCATCCAATCTAGCCTACATTTCACTCGTTCTATCTTTATTATATAATTTATTAGCGAAAAAGAGCTATTAGCTTCCGCTTCTAGCTCTCTTATCTCGTTTACTTACAGTATATAAAGAGATTCCTTCTACTCTCTCTCTTTTTGCAGTATATCTTTTAATTCTTCAATAAATACATTTAAATCTTTAAATTGACGATACACAGAAGCAAAACGTACGTACGCAACATCATCAATATCACGAAGTTCTTCCATAACAATTTCACCAATCATATCACTTTTCACTTCTGATATACCTAAGTTACGAAGTTCACGCTCCACACTTTGTGTTACTTCCTCTAACTGCCTTAAAGATACAGGTCTTTTTTCACACGCTTTAATTAAACCGCGTAAAATTTTCTCTTTATTAAACTCTTCTCGTGTTCCTTCTTTTTTAACAACGATAAGAGGTGATTCTTCTACTCTTTCAAATGTCGTAAAGCGACTTAAACAACTTTCACACTCTCTTCTTCTTCGAATAGAGCGCCCCTCGTCTACCGGACGCGAATCTAACACTCTTGTTCCATTATGAAAACAGGATGGACAACGCAATTCATTCACTCCTTTACACTATAATCTTTATTCTTTCGCTACTCACCTACATGTGAAAATATATATACAATATTATATAACTCATTCTTCTATAATGACCACTTTAAGTTATTACATATCGTGATCCTATTTTATATAAACTAAAAAAGAGGTGCATTATACACCTCTTTACATTTTAAATCAATTATGTTCTTTTTTAAAGAGCTTTTGTTTCTCTCTGCTTAATTTCGAAGCTACCAGTGCCTCGAGGAAGCTCGATGCTCTCACGCGTTTTCGCGTTTAAACCTTCTGCAATATATTCTGCAGCAACATTTGGATCAATACGATCCCCACAAGTATAAACATCAATACTTGCGTAACCGTGCTCCGGAAAGCTATGAATTGTTAAATGTGATTCCGAGATAATTACTACTCCACTTACACCTTGTGGTGCAAATTTATGAAAAGCAACCTCACGTACTTCAGCACCAGCTCTTAGTGCTGCATCCACAAATAATTGTTCAATATACGGCATGTCATTAAGCTTGTCGAAATCGCAATCCCAAAGTTCAGCAATCACGTGACGACCCATCGTATCCATAGTATCCATTCTACAGTTCCCCCTTGTAAATTTATTCTAACTGTTCGAATTGAAAACTAATTTGCAATTTGGCTTGCTCCACTACCACGGGGGAAAGTTAGTCCAGAGAGGTCCTAACCCTTTAAGTAGTGACTACGTACCTCAGCTCTTAAGTTTACGAGTGTTAGTATACTTTGTTTATTTTCATTTTGCAACAACAGTTTTTTCGATTTTCTGTCATATTTTCCTCTTTACTTTTCCCTAAAAAAAATTAATGATTCACGAATACAGTAATCCCAACGTTTCGTGGTATGTCCACTATTTAAAAATATACTTATATAATTTTTTTCCTTTTCAGAAAAAAATAAAAAAGAGGGCAAATTTTCACTTGCCCTCTCTCGTTCACTTAAATATGTTGCACATTTTTTTGTTTCGCTAATTCATCAACAACTAACGTTACAAGATCTACAACACGACGAGAGTAGCCCCACTCGTTATCATACCAAGCAAGTACTTTCACTTTACGATCACCCATTACCATTGTAGACAAACCATCAATAATAGCTGAGTGTGTATTTGTATTAAAATCGATAGACACTAAAGGCTCTTCGCTGAATTCTACAATTCCTTTTAATGCACCGTTTGCAACAGTTTTGAATGCTTCATTAATATCTTCAACTGTTACATCACGTTTTACGTCTACTACTAAATCAACAAGAGACACGTTTGGTGTTGGTACACGAAGTGCCATACCATGAAGTTTTCCGTTTAAGTGTGGAAGAACTTTTGCTAGCGCTTTTGCAGCACCCGTCGTTGTTGGAATGATGGACTGTCCGCAAGCACGCGCTCTTCTTAAATCTTTATGTGGGTTATCAATATTTTTTTGGTCATTTGTATAAGCGTGAACAGTTGTCATTAAACCGTTTTCAATTCCGAACTGCTCATCTAACACCTTTACAACAGGCGCTAAACAGTTTGTTGTACAAGATGCATTTGAAATAACAGTATGCTTTGTGATATCTAATTGGTCTTCGTTCACACCAACTACGATTGTTACATCTTCATTTTTACCAGGTGCTGTTAAAATAACTTTTTTCGCTCCAGCTTCAACATGAAGAATTGCTTTTTCTTTAGAGTTAAATTTACCAGTTGCTTCAATTACAACTTCAACACCTAGATCTTTCCAAGGCAACTCCTTTGGATCGCGATTGTTTAAAAGGCGAATCATTTTCCCATCAACTAGTAAGTGATCTTCAAATGCTTCCACTGTTCCGTCAAACTTTCCATGAACTGTATCATATTTAATTAAATGCGCTAACGTTTCTGATGGATAGCTTGCATTTATTGCTACAATTTTGAATGCGCTTTCTTTTATTGCTTGACGAAATACCATTCTCCCGATACGTCCAAATCCATTAATTGCCACACGAGTCATAATATGTTATCCCCCTTGAATGCGTTATACTATTTATCTCCAATCCCAATAATAGTATAACACAAAAAGGAGATATGTCACTAAGCATTTTCATTAATTTCACAATTTTTTAATCAATAATGTTCCATTCTTTCAAAATAGAGGCTAATTGTGTTTTCGTTCCAGTAATTGTGCCATCATTATAAATTACTTCATCTGCCTTCTTTACTTTTTCTTCTAATGGCATTTGAGATTGAATACGAGCCGTTGCTTCTTCTTCTGAAAAGTTATTTCGTTTCATTAAACGTTCCAATTGCGTATTCGGTGTGACTGCTACAACTAAAACACGATCAACGAGATTTGTTAATTTACTTTCAAACAAAAGAGGGATATCTAACACAACCGCTTGCATATCTTCTTTTATGTACATCTCCTTTTGTGCATTCATTTCTTCACGCACTGCAGGATGAACAATTTCGTTTAACTGCAATCGTTTTTCTTCATTATAAAAAACGACACTCCCAAGCTTTGGTCGATCAAGCTCTCCATCTTTTTGTAACACTTCCGTTCCGAACACCTCTATAATTTTGTTATATGCCGGTTTTCCTCGTTCTACAACTTCTCGCGCAATAATATCTGCATCAATAACCGGTATACTCATTTCACGAAACATTTCTGATACCGTACTTTTTCCGCTTGCAATGCCTCCTGTTAATCCAATTACTACTGTCATAATAATCCCCCTCACAATATTAAAGGCGCGAAACTAATGTTCCACGCCCATACTTACATTTTCCAAATTCCAATAATAATGAGTAATACCCCAGGCAGGAATGTAAATTTTTGTAACCATTTCATATTTGATAAAATCGTACCGAGCTTCATTCCAATAAATAAAAATAAAGAACTCATAACCGCGACTAATACCGCCATCATCGCGGGTGCATAACCTAATAAAGATGCACCAATTCCAGCACCAAACGAATCTATAGAAAGAGCGATACCGAGAAGTAGCGCTTCTCCTGCAGAGATAGTTCCTGATTTATCAAAATCTGCAACAGTCGGCTTCCGCAAAATTTGAATCACTAACCCTAGCGAAGCAATTTCTAGTTTCCAAACCTTCTCCTCTTGCTTCGGTTCTTCTTTTTTATCACTTCGAAAAAATTGATATAATACCCAAATACCTATTCCAATAAGAACAAATCCGCCGATACGCGTTGCGATAACAGGTGAAAATATTTTCGCGATCATATGTCCAATTCCCATGGAAACGAGCATTACAGCTGCTGAACAGATCCCGATAATTATAATTGATCTTAGTGGAATTCTTACGCTCCTTAACCCGTATGTTAGCCCTACACTACAGCTATCTAAGCTTAATGTAAAAGCTAATAAAATAAGAGATAAATAAAGGTACATCGGTAAGCTCCTCCCTTATACATAGCTCTGCTCTATGTATATGACAAATGCCTATCCGATGTTATCCCTTTTCTATATTCTAGGTTGGCAAATTGGGCAGTAATGTGTTCCCCTTCCGCCAACAACTGTTTTTTCTAATAGCGTACCGCAAGTCACACACGGTTCTCCTTTTTTCCCATATACATTTAGAAGTTCCTGGAACGAACCAATTTGTCCTTGTGAATTAATATACGTTCTAATTGTACTTCCGCCTCGCTTAACAGCTTCGCCCAGCGTTGTAACAATCGCCTCGTAAATTCTTTCTATTTCTTCTTCTGTTAAAGATGCAGCTTCTCGTTCTGGGTGAATTTGAGAACGGAATAACACTTCATCTACATATATATTTCCAAGCCCTACTAAAAGACGCTGATCTAATAATACGACTTTTATTTTACGATTTGTTTTTTGCAATCTTTCTTGTAAATACTGCGGTGTCAATTCAGCATCAAATGGCTCCGGGCCTAAGTCAGCAAGAGGCATTTGATTCAACTCTTCACCTTTCTTAAAGAGATGCATCGTACCAAACTTTCTCACATCTTTATAATGTAATTCAGTTCCATCTGTAAATAAGAAACGGACGTGTGTATGTTTATCAATTGGCTCATCCTCTTGATGAAGTAAAAACTTACCTTCCATGCGCAAATGTGAAACAATTACATAGTTCGTTACATACAAAAGCAAAAACTTACCTCTTCGCTTTATATTTTCAATTGTCTCGCCTCTTAGCATTTCTTTAAAAATTTCTGCATCATCCGGTCGTTTTACTATTTTGGGATAAGTAATAACGACATCTTCAATCGTTTTTCCTGTTACAAGATTTTCAAGCGTCCGTCTAACGTTTTCAACCTCTGGTAATTCCGGCATTTCATCACGTCCTTATTTCGCATCGTACCAAGTTGGACCGTAAGAATAATCAACTTTCAATGGAACGGCTAGTTCAATTGCATGCTCCATTACTTCAGGTACAAGCTTCTCTAATTTTTCAATTTCTTCTTTTGGTGCTTCAAATATCAATTCATCGTGCACTTGCAGAAGAAGACGCGCTTGTAATCCTTCTTCTTCTAGACGATCTGCCATAATAATCATCGCTTTTTTAATAATATCAGCCGCACTACCTTGAATTGGTGTATTCATAGCTGTACGCTCAGCAAAGCTACGTAAATTGAAATTACGACTCGTAATTTCCGGAATATAACGGCGACGATTTAATAATGTAACCACATATCCTTTTTGTTTCGCATCTTTTACGATTTCATCCATGTATTCTTGTACACCAGGGAAACTTTCTAAATACTTTTCAATAAATTCCGCTGCTGCTTTTCTTGTAATTCCTAAGTTTTGCGAAAGACCATAATCACTAATACCATACACAATTCCGAAGTTAACAGCTTTTGCTTGTCGTCTCATGTTAGATGTTACTTCATCTTTCCCAACACCAAATACATCCATAGCTGTTTTCGTATGAATATCCATGTCATGTTGGAACGCTTCAACTAACCCTGGATCATTTGCAATGTGAGCAAGCACACGAAGTTCGATTTGTGAATAATCAGCCGCGTACATGATCCATCCTTCTTCTGATGGAACGAATGCCTGACGAATCTTTCTTCCTTCTTCTAAGCGAATCGGGATATTTTGTAAGTTCGGATCTGTTGAACTCAATCGACCTGTTTGCGTTAACACTTGATTAAAACGAGTATGGATTTTAGATGAATCTTCATGTACAACTTTCAATAAACCTTCAATGTAAGTTGAATTTAGCTTTCCTAATTGACGGTAATGTAAAATATTTGGAATAATTTCATGACGATCCATAAGTTTATCTAATACATCCGCCGACGTAGAATAACCTGTTTTCGTCTTTTTAATAACTGGTAAGTTTAAATTCTCAAACAGAATAACCCCAAGTTGCTTCGGTGAATTAATATTAAATTCTGTTCCCGCAAGCTTATAAATTTCCTGCTCCATTTCCTTTAATCTACCTGCAAGTTCTTCTCCCATATTACGAAGACGCTCCGTATCAACTTTTACACCTTTCACTTCCATATCAGCTAATACACGTGCAAGTGGTAATTCTAATTCCGTAAATAATTCATATTGCTCGTTCTTTTTTAATTCTTCTAAGAACGTTTGCTTTACATCATATAATACATGCACTTTACGAGCTACATGCTCCGCTACTACCTCTAGCTCCGGAACAGCACGCTTCGCACCTTTCCCGTAAACTTCTTCGTCAGATTTTACGGCATGCGTTTCTTTCATTTTCGCTACAGTACGGAAATCTTTATCTGTATCGGCTGGATCAAGTAAATAAGCGGCAATTAATAAATCAAAGTCAATCCCTTGAATATCTACACCTTTCCACTTGAGAGCAACGATAGCACGCTTCGCATCAAATGTATGTTTTCTCATTTCTCCATTTGCAAGCCACTCTTTAAAAGCATCCGATTTAAGAGCAACATCGGCTGGAATGAAGTAACAACCATTTTCATTTTGAATACCAAAACCTTGAATATCGGCTTTATGATAATTATCTTCTTGCACTTCAACAATAAGCGCACTATCTTGCTGAAGCATTTCTTCTGCAACTTCTTCTACAATATCAAATGTAATATCATCTAATTCAGCTGGAGCCGTTTCCTCCGGCGTAACACCTAACTTATTTAAAAGGGATGTAAATCCTAAATTCTCGAACATTGGAATCAAATCGCTTGGTTCATACCCTTTATATTCCATATCATCTACATGCACAGTAATCGGTGCGTCTGTAATAATAGTCGCAAGTTCTTTACTCATAAGAGCTTGTTCTTTATTCGCTTCTAACTTTTCTTTTAATTTCTTTCCACTCACTTGATCTAAGTTTTCATATACTGCTTCTACCGTTTCAAATTGCGTTAATAATTTAATGGCTGTCTTCTCACCAACACCTGGTACACCTGGAATGTTATCCGATTGGTCTCCCATTAAACCTTTCATATCGATAATTTGCTTTGGTGATAAGCTATATTTCTCAAATAAAGCTTCTTTCGTATATTCATCTACTTCCGTAATACCTTTGCGAGGAATACATACGAGTGTATTATCTGAAACAAGTTGCAGTAAATCTTTATCTCCTGAAATAACTTTAACATGAAACCCTTGCTCACTCGCTTCTTTCGCTAACGTTCCCATAATGTCATCCGCTTCATAATTTTCCAGCTCATAACGCGGTACATTGAATGCATCAAGCACCTCACGAATAAACGGGAATTGCTCTGATAACTCAGGTGGAGTCTTTTGACGCCCTCCCTTGTAATCACTATACGTTTTATGACGGAATGTTGTTTTCCCCGCATCAAACGCCACAAGCATATGCGTCGGTTTTTCTTCCTCTAGTATCCTCATTAACATCATTGTAAAACCATAAATTGCGTTCGTATGTATACCTTTGTCGTTATTTAAAAGCGGTAGTGCAAAGAAAGCACGATACGCGATATTATTACCATCTACTAATACGACTTTTTTTTCCAAACTACAAACCTCCCCATACATATTTGAAACGGTTTTTTCCACAGAAAAAAAACCGTTCCTGTCCTCTCTCTATATTAACATGACTAATAGAGAGAAGAAAAATAACGGTTTTTTTCTATCATATATAAACAGACTTACATTGACATAAAGGGAAGTGACGAGAATAGCATAACTACTCTCGTCCAAAATTACTCCTTGGATGAAGGGGTTTTCATATATTATATTAACAGAGCTTTATTAATATTTAATTAAGCCATTGTTAATATATTGTAAATATCCTTCATCCTATTTTTCAGTAGCTGATTTTGGTAAAACAACTGTAAATGTTGTTCCTTCCCCAACCTCACTATCCACTGTAATCGTACCTTGATGCGCTTCAACTAAATGTTTTACAATTGATAAACCAAGACCCGTTCCACCCGTATTTCTACTTCTTGCTTTATCCACTCGGTAAAAGCGTTCAAAAATACGCGGAATTTCATCTTTACTAATACCAATTCCAGTATCAGATACTTTTATATAAGCATTATATTTATCTTCTGCCAATTCAACAGAAACAACGCCTCCAGCCGGTGTATATACAATCGCGTTATTAATTAAATTAATAAAGATTTGTTTCAAGCGGCCTGGATCTCCAATCACGGAAACTCGTTTCAATGCATTCACTTGTAAAGAGATTTCTTTTTCACCCGCTTTATTATCAAGCACCATGTGAATGTCTTCAAGAATCCCCTTCATATCAACCGTACCCATATTTAATCTAAACCCTTGCTGCTCGATTTTTGACAAATCTAATAAATCTTCAATTAATCCTTGCATACGCTCACTTTCTTTTAAAATGATATGTAAGAAATGTTCGCAGAATTTTTTATTATCCATCGCTCCGTCCAAGAGTGTTTCTGAAAAACCTTTAATAGAAGTAATCGGTGTCTTTAGTTCATGAGAAACATTCGCTAAAAAGTCTTTTCTTATTTGTTCTAATTTCTTCAGCTCAGTAATGTCATGGAATACGAGAACAATCCCTTTCCACTCATGGTTCGTCCCAATAATTGGTGCTCCATATACTTCGAAATGCTTTCGCTCAATACTAAGTGGCAATAACATTTGTTTACGCACTTTCACTTCTGTCATAAAAATTTCTTCCACAAGCTCAATAATTTCCGTATGGTGAAATGATTCATAATATAAACGGTCTAAATATTCTTCATCTGTTACGTGGAAAGTCTCCTTATAAGAACGGTTTACAAGGTTTATATAACCACGGCTATCAATTAAAATCATTCCGCTTCCCATATTTTCAATTAATGTGTGCAAACGATCTTGTTGCATTTCTTGTTCGAGTGTCATCTCTTGTAAATTACGAGCTAAAATATTAATTGCTTTACTCAGCATTCCTGTTTCATCCGAATGACTTTCATAAGCGCGTGCTTTATAATTTCCCTTCGCTAATTCAATCGCAACTTTCGTAACCGATTCAATCGGCCTAATATATTGCCCCGTAATTTTCATACCTAAAAATACGACTACGAGACAAGCGATAACAAATCCTATAATTAATAATCCCCACGTTTTTTGATGTACGTCTTTCAATGGCTCAATTGTACTTTTCACCAAAATATATCCTTGTTTTCCTGCTAGATCTTGAACGAACACCGCATGATAAAATTCATTCTTTTGATCTGTTTCTTGCGTAATCACTTTACTTCGTTGTTTTGCTGCTTCAGAAGAAAGTTCTTTAATCATCTCTTGATTAAATGCAGATGGTTGCCCTCCGCTATATTGAACTTTCTTTTTTTCATCAACAAATATAATAGAAGCTGGTATTTTTTCTTCTAACTTTTCAAATACATAAGGCTTTTTTAAAACAGCATCAAACCCTTGCTCTTCTGCTAATACCGCAACATACTGTGTCTCTTTTATCATTCTCTCTTTAGCATGATCTATATAGTAGTTTTCAAATACAGTTTCTAATAATACACCTAGTCCAACTAAAATAAAAACGATAAGAGAAACAAATGTAAAAAGAAGCCTGGAACGAAACTTATTCATCCACTTTTGGCTCCTCTAATTTATAACCTAAACCACGTATCGTTTTAATGTACGTCGGTTTTTTCGTATTTTGTTCAATTTTATCGCGCAAATGGCTAATATGGACATCAACAATTCTTGTATCACCGGCAAAATCATAATTCCATACAGCACTTAATAATTGGTCACGAGTTAATACACGACTTTTATTTTTCGCAAGATAAACAAGTAACTCAAATTCTTTCGGTGTTAATTCCAGTTTCCTTCCTTGGAAGTACGCTTCATAAAACTCCGGTAAAATTTTAAGCTCTGCAATTTTGATGCTCTCTTCATCTGGCGATTCTGAAACTTGTTCTTCCTGCTGTAATTTCGTACGGCGCAAAATCGCCTTCACACGAGCAACAACTTCCCTTGGACTAAATGGCTTCGTCATATAATCATCAGCCCCAAGCTCAAGACCTAGTACCTTATCAAATTCATCATCTTTTGCTGTTAACATTAAAATCGGCGTCATAATACGCTGCAATCGTAATTCTTTACAAACTTCCATACCATCCATTTTTGGAAGCATTAAATCTAATATAATTAAATCTGGGCGTTCTGTAGTCGCTTTTTGAAGCGCCATTTCTCCATCCATTGCTGTAATAACTTCAAACCCAGCTTGTTGTAAATTAAATTCAATTAAAGTTAAGATAAATTCCTCATCATCAACTACTAAAATACGATTGTTCATTCTTTTCCTCCAAGTTATAGACTTGAAACCTTCTTCATCCTAGTATTTTCCCCGTTATTCTCATCATACTAGAAAACAAGGTCTCCCTCAATATAATTGTCTATTCATGGAGCTCGTTTGTACTAGAGTTTCGGAAAATAAAAGCAATCGTAACTTCATTCCCTCTATCCGGTCGCTATCCAAACTTTATAGATGAATCTATCTATTTTAAACTCTTCTTCCGTATGAACTATAAACTCTCGATTTTGCGCTAGGAAAAACGAAAGAGCATACGCTATTTTATAATCTGGTGTTTCATATCCATCAAATACTTTCCCGTACATTTCATTCGCGATTGAATCGGCCCATACTTCAGCTTCTCTTATCGTTTCAAAAATAATGTCTTCCCTCTCCCATTTCACAGTTATATCACCCTTTCCAAACAAAAAGTAGCGCTAGCATACCCTTAATAAGAATATGACTAACGCTACTTTTATATCATTCTAACTTTCATTTTTTAAAAATTATCTAATGCTTTTTCCATAATGGAAACAGATTTAAAAGGTGGTGTTACTGTTAATGAACCTTTTACAACAGTTTCTCCTTTTTCATCATGAGCAAATACAAGCATATCAATTGTATGTTCCTCCTCTGAAACAGCCACAACTTCAAAGTGGATTTGTAACGTTTCATAATGGTGAACATGTTTCACGAACGTAAGGTCCTTCCTAGTAATATGACTACCTGGACCTGGTAAATATTTCGTAACCGCCGTTGTAATCAGTCCCGTTAGCATAATGCTTGGGACAATCGGCTTTTCATACGGAGTTTGGGATGCGTAATCATGCTGAATATATAATGGATTGGCATCATTCGTTAACCCTAAGTACAATAACAAATCTTTATCCTCAATTTTTTCAGTGATAGATAATTTCTCTCCTACTGTAATTTCATCCATTCTACGACCAATTTGAACTTTTTTCTTTAACATGTTACAACCCCCTCCGATTTTTTCACCTTATTATCCTACTAAAAGCGATACCTTATCCGAAATTTACTGTGATGAGGGCAATGTATAGTATAAGTCTATAGTTTCATTATAGGATACACCAAATGATAGCGTTTTCATATTATTTCAAAAAAACATTTCAATATATAGTAGAAAAAGATTCGGGGCCCCGAATCTTTTTCTACTTATATTTAATTATTAAACAAGAACTTTCATAACGTTACGTACAGATTCTACAGAGCGATCTAACGCTTCTTTCTCATCTGCAAGAAGTTCTAATTCAATAATTTTTTCAATTCCGTTACCACCTAGAATTACTGGTACCCCTAAGTAAAGGTCACTATAACCATATTCACCTTCAAGGTACGCAATAGCTGGTAATACACGGCGTTGATCTTTCAAGATCGCTTCTGTCATTTCAACTAAAGAAGCTGCTGGTGCGTAATATGCACTACCGTTTCCTAATAAGCCTACAATCTCACCGCCACCTTTACGTGTACGTTCTACGATTGCTTCTAAACGCTCTTTTGGAATTAATGTTTCTAACGGAATGCCACCTGCATAGGAATAGCGTACAAGAGGTACCATATCGTCACCATGTCCACCAAGAACAAATCCTGTAATGTCTTTCACAGAAAGGTTTAACTCTTGTGAAATAAATGTACGGAAACGAGCTGTATCTAATACACCCGATTGACCGATAACACGCTCTTTCGGGAATCCTGCTTCTTTAAATACAGAATATGTCATTGCATCAACTGGATTTGTTAATACAAGAATAATCGCATTTGGTGAATGTTTTGCAATGTCGCGCGTAATACTTTTCATAATTTTAGAGTTTGTTGCTACTAAGTCATCACGGCTCATACCAGGCTTACGCGCAATACCTGCTGTAATAACGACAACGTCAGAATCAGCAGTATCTGCGTAATCAGATGTACCAATAATGTTAGCATCAAAACCTTGTACTGGGCTCGCTTCTAACATATCTAACGCTTTCCCTTTTGTTGGATTTTCCAGCTGTGGAATGTCCACTAATACAACATCTGCAAGTTCTTTTTGTGCTAATAAGAATGCTGTTGTTGCTCCTGTAAATCCTGCACCGATGACTGAAACTTTCTTGCGTTTGATTGTCATAATTTACCCCCCGCTTTAATTATGCGTTTTTGATTATCGCTACATCCATGTTTTTAATAAGTTCATTAGCAAACTCAGAACATTTTACTTCTGTTGCACCTTCCATTAAGCGCGCGAAATCATAAGTTACTACTTTTGATTCAATTGTTTTCTCAACTGAATCAGTTACTAAATTCGCAGCTTCGTTCCATCCTAAGTGCTCTAATAATAATACACCTGAAAGAAGAACTGAAGATGGGTTTACTTTATCTAAACCTGCATATTTTGGAGCTGTACCATGTGTAGCTTCAAAGATAGCATGTCCAGTCACATAGTTAATGTTTGCACCAGGTGCAATACCAATTCCACCTACTTGTGCAGCAAGTGCATCAGAGATGTAGTCTCCATTTAAGTTCATTGTTGCAACAACATCGAACTCACGTGGACGAGTTAAAATTTGTTGTAAGAAGATATCTGCAATAGAATCTTTTACGATGATTTTCCCAGCCACTTCTGCGTCTGCCATCGCTTTATTCGCTGCATCTTTACCATCTTTTTCAACGATACGATCATATTCAGCCCAAGTAAATACTTTGTCGCCGAATTCTTGTTCCGCTACTTCGTAACCCCAGTTTTTGAAAGCACCTTCTGTAAATTTCATAATGTTTCCTTTATGAACTAATGTAACAGAAGAGCGTTTTTCGTTAATTGCATATTGAATTGCAGCGCGAACAAGACGCTTTGTCCCTTCCTCTGAAATTGGTTTAATACCAATCCCTGATGTTTCTGGGAAGCGGATTTTATTAACACCCATTGCTTCTTTTAAGAAAGCAAGAACTTTTTCTGCTTCTGGAGAACCTTGTGCATATTCAATTCCAGCGTAAATGTCTTCTGTATTTTCACGGAAAATAACCATATCAGTATCTTCCGGACGTTTTACAGGTGAAGGAACACCTTCAAAGTAACGAACTGGACGTAGACATACATATAAATCTAATTCTTGACGAAGCGCAACGTTTAGAGAACGAATACCACCACCAACTGGAGTTGTAAGTGGACCTTTAATTGCGATTAAATATTCACGAATTAAATTTAAAGTCTCTTCTGGTAACCACTCGCCTGTTTGGTTGAATGCTTTTTCCCCTGCAAGCACTTCTTTCCAAACGATTTTCTTCTCACCATCATAAGCTTTTTCAACTGCTGCTTCTATTACGCGAGATGCTGCAGCCCAAATATCAGGACCAATTCCATCTCCTTCGATAAATGGAATAATCGGATTGTTTGGTACATTCATAACACCATTAGTTACAGTAATTTTTTCACCTGTCGTCAATGTGATAACCCCCATGTTTGAAATTTCATATGTATGAAACTGAGGGAATAACCCCTCAGTTCAAACCGTTAGTCAAATTTAAATATTCTAATCATTACATCTTCCCAAAAAAATCAGACTTTTGAAAGCGTATTTTCACTATCAAAATAGTGTTTTTCGCTTATCGTTGCGCTAGCGGAACGTACACTTGATGTGTCGGTCCGTCATAATCAGCACGCGGACGGATTAAACGGTTGTTTTCATATTGTTCTAGAATATGAGCTAACCAGCCTGACATACGGCTAATTGCAAAGATAGGTGTAAATAAGTCATGGTCAATTCCTAAACAATGGTATACAGAAGCTGAATAGAAATCAACATTTGGTGGAAGACCTTTTTCTTTTGTTACAATGTCTTCAATTTTGATAGACATATTATACCATTTGTCTTCTCCTAAAAGCACGCATAATCTCTTAGACATTTCGCGTAAGTGTTTCGCGCGTGGATCACCATGCTCATATACGCGATGACCAAATCCCATAATTTTCACTTTATTTTGAAGAGCATTATGAATATATGATTCTACATTTTCTTCTTCGCCAATTTCAGTTAACATCTTCATTACATTTTCATTTGCCCCGCCGTGAAGAGGACCTTTTAATGCACCGATTGCTGCTGTAATACCAGAATACACATCTGAAAGTGTAGCTACGCAAACACGTGCAGTAAATGTAGAAGCGTTTAACTCATGATCGGCATGAAGTACAAGTGCCTTATCAAAAGCCTCAATTTCAACTTCATTTGGCTCACGATCATTTAACATGTACAAGAAGTTTGCAGCTAATGATAGATCTTTTCTTGGCTCAACAACATCTAAACCTTTGCGAATTCTTGCATAAGCCGCAATTAAAGTTCCGACTTGAGCCTGTAATTTAACCGCTTTCAAATAATTAGACTTTCCATCCATTATTTCAGCGCTCTCATCATATAATGATAGCATGGAAATCGCAGTTCGTAAAACCGACATCGGGTGCGCGATTTTTAAATCTACTTGTTTCAAATATGTTAAAATCTCACCTGGTACTTTATAGTATTCAGATACTGTTCCACTAAATTCCGCTAGTTCTTTTTCGTTAGGAAGCTTGCGGTGCCATAATAAGTACACTACTTCTTCGAACGTAGCATTCTCAGCTAAATCATCAATATTATACCCAACATAAGTTAATGTATCATCAATAATAGAGCTCACAGATGATGTTGTTGCTACTACCCCTTCTAAACCTCGAATAACAGTCATGACATTCTCTCCTTTTCCTGAAAATTCTCCCAATCTTGCTCCTTATATCTATTTGCTCCCCTTATAAATTATGAACGCTCGTTCACTCTTTAGGCAAGCAAAATGCACGTTCATGCAAATTTATTGCGATGTTCCCCTCTTATTGTCCATTGCTTACATGGAAAGCATGAGCGTGAATGTCTCCCCGAATCCTCACGCTCAGAACAACAAGTTAGTGAGGAAAATGAATTCCGAAGAGTTTATGATAAAAACAACATAAAACAATATCATTATAAAATTGTTTTATGTTGTTTTTATTTTATCTGGTGTAAAGTCTCTGCTGTTATGTAACTTTTCAAAGTTTCTAATCCTATTATAAACAATTATCTGACTTTTGTGAACAGAAAGAATTCAAAAATTTTATATTACTATAAAATTCCTTATTTAAACATCTGTATAATACTCATAACTGCGTAGGCAATTCCAGCCCCAATTAATGGACCTACAGCGACTCCATTAAATAAAGCTACAGCTATAATTGTCCCAAAAACAAGTGCGGTTGTAATATGTGGGTCCGTCGTCAATAATTGTACGCCGCCTTTCGCTAACAAAGCGACCGCCACACCTGAGGCTAAAGCAATCCATGCATAATACGATTTCGCTGCTTCTCCGAGTTGTTTAAAGCCTATTTCCCCTGTCGCAATCGGTACGAGCACTGCTATTGTAATGACTGTTACACCAAGGTTAATCCCTTTCGTTTGTAGATAAGGAAAGACTTTATCTCCTAAAAACGTAAACTTCAATAAGAATAACACTCCAATAGCTACAGTAAGCGATTGGTTTTTAGCAATAAGTCCTATAATAAGTAGTATGAATAAAAATAACGTTGACTGACTAATCATGTTTGCACTTCCTTTCTGAAAATAATGAACTCGCTTCCAAACAAAAATACCTTTAAACCTATCGTTATACATGCTATATCGATGCGTATTTATCAATTATAATAAAGAAACAAATTGATTTTCATGCGCATTTCAAAATTTCAAACAAGACTTTAACCAGAAAAAAATAAAGCATGCATATACATTTAAAAGCGGATGTCTCTCCTTTCTTTTATAATAAGAAACAGGTAAAATAAAAAGGAGAGAAAATGAAGTTTTTACCATATAGTAGAAGCATCACCAACAAGCTTCTGTAGTCATTAATCCGCTGCAGAAGCAGGCTAAATCCATCATTCCACTATAACATAAAGTGAAACTTTGATCAGTGAATCTCACTAGTTATAAGTTGAACGAATTAGGATAATCCAAATTGGAATGGGAGGTATACATCTTTGAACCGAAACTTACTATATATGATATTACGACTCATGTTTGTCATTGTAGCAACGGTAGTTGGGTTCTATGCATTGCTGTACATGTCAGGCCTTATCTACCCTTTTATTATCGCTTTTGCATTCGCTTATTTGATTAATCCTGTCGTCAATTTCCTTAATCAAAAACTACAATTCCCTCGCGCATTAGCGGTACTCGTTAGCTTAATTCTCGTATTCGGAGCTATCGTTGGACTTGTTACATACCTTGTAACTGAAGCAATATCTGCCACAACGTACTTACTACAAATTGTTACAGTTAAGTTTCCAGATATCGTTGCATTCGCCCAACAATTTGCACTTAATCATATTATGCCTCTCTATGATGATTTAATCTCTAAATTTAATCATCTCGGAGAACCACAGCGATACACTATTACACAAAACATTCAAAACTTAGGCACCGAAGCAACGACACAAATGAAAGAACTTTTAACCGCCATTATAAGTGGGTTAACAAATTTCATTAGTGCATTACCAACAACTTTAACTGTCCTTGTCTTCGTCTTATTAGCCACCTTCTTCATTAGTTACGATTGGCACCGTCTTGCTCATAAAGTAAGAAAACTTCTACCTAATCGTTTGCATGGATACGGAAAAACTATTTTTGTCGATTTAAGAAAAGCTTTGTTTGGTTTTGTTAAAGCGCAACTTACACTCGTATCTATGACAACTATCATTGTACTAATCGGCCTTTTAATATTACGCGTGCCATACGCAATTACTATCGCGATTATTACAGGGGTTGTAGATTTACTCCCGTATTTAGGAACTGGAGCCGTCTTCGTTCCTTGGGTTATATACGTATTTTTCACAGGCGATACTGCATTCGCCATCGGTCTTCTCATCCTATACATCGTCGTGATTGTCCAAAGACAAATCATGGAGCCAAAAGTACTTTCATCTAATATTGGACTAGATCCATTAGCGACACTCATCGCTCTATTTGTCGGCTTTAAGCTCTTTGGTTTTTTAGGATTAATCATCGGTCCAGTCATATTAGTACTACTTAATACATTACACAAAGCTCATGTATTCCACGACTTATGGAAATTCATTAAGGGTTCACCATCAAAATAATATTTCCTAATTCATACACAATAAAAAATCAACTGTAATCAGTGGGAAATTCCCACTGATTATTCACTGTACTTTTTTGTACTACCTACATCTATAAGAGAATTTCCTAAAAAAGGATAATCCTCTTATTTTTTTGCATAAAAACGCATATTTTAGGACAAAAATACATTTTTATTCTATATACTTTATAATTATCACTTACATTTATTACTTATTATGTAAATGAATAAATATACAAAACAAGGCAGATGAACCCTTTAATCAGTAATTTTTCTTCTCCTGTCTAACTTCTGCTCACTAGTCGAATCTTACTACAAGCAAAAAACATCATCCTAATGTAACACTTTTCATTCACAAGAACCCTCTGCATCCTATCGTTTAATAACTAACAAAAATCCAACCCGAGCAGGAAGCTAACAATTGACTATAAATAGCAAATAAAAAAATAACGCGTAGATCGCTATAATCTACGCGTTACTTCTGAACAATAATAGTAGTTCTCTTTCTAAATTTCCAATCAATCCACTTCATAACAGCCGGCTTCAATAAAGCCCTCGTTATAGGAACAACAAAGATAAAACCTATTATATCCGTCACATATCCAGGCAGCACTAAAAGAATACCTCCTACGAATATAAAAATCCCATCTAGAACCGCATCACCCGGCATTTCTCCTCTATTTAACCTAAATTGAATCTCTCTAAGTACTTTAAACCCTTGTCGTTTCGCCAAATATACACCCACAATACCCGTAAATACAATCATAGCGAACGTAGACCATAAACCTATTACATGACTCGATCCTATTAACACCGTAATCTCAATCGCCGGCACTAAAATAAGTAAGAACAGTAACCACTTCATAGCTCGCACTCCTTCATATTTCATTTAAAAGGTTTGAAAGTACCACCCTTGCAAACCCCCTTAAAACGCTCATACAAGCTTCACAAAGGACAAACAACCCTCTTCCACTAAACATTATAATAAACGTTTTTAAAAGCGATTTCAGGTATTTAGAGCTATCTCTATCCTTTTTTGTGTAAAAAAAAGAGAAGGACTCCGATCCTTCTCTCCGTATTACTTCTTATAGCACTTCCGCATGTCCATTATAAACAATTCCGCGTGCTGCATCAACTGTTACTTCTTGGCCATTTTTTAAAGTTGTTGTTACGCCGTTTACACCAACGATAACAGGAATACCGATTGATACACCTACAACAGCTGCATGGCTTGTTAGACCGCCTTCTTCTACAACTAGAGCAGCAGCTTTTTCAATTGCAGGAATCATATCTTTATCAGTGCTTGTTGTAACAAGGATATCACCTTTGTTTACGTTCGCTACAGCTTCAGCAGCTGTTTTCGCTACAACTACTTTACCTTTTGCAGCTTTACGACCGATTCCTTGTCCTTTAGCAACTTCTTCACCAACAACATGGATTTTCATTAAGTTTGTTGTACCAGTTTCAGCAACTGGAACACCAGCAGTGATTACTACAGTGTCTCCAAGTCCGATTAGACCTGCATCCATACCTGTTTGAATTGCTGTATCTAACATTTCGTCAGTAGAAGCTGCACGTTTCCCAGCCATAAACGCTTGTACACCCCAAACAAGTGCAAGACGACGTCCTACTTGCTCGTCAGATGTTACAGCTACGATTGGAGATTTTGGACGGTATTTAGAGATCATTTTCGCAGTATGTCCACTTTCTGTTGGAGCTACGATTGCAGCTACATCAAGAGCAAGTGCTGTGTGCGCAACAGATTGGCTAATTGCATCTGTAATTGTTGGAGTGAATTCTTTAATACGTTTTTTGAACATATCTTCGTACTGTAATGATTTTTCAACACGTACTGCAATGTTCGCCATCATTGTTACTGATTCTACTGGGTATTGACCCGCAGCAGTTTCACCTGAAAGCATGATTGCATCTGTTCCATCGAAGATTGCGTTTGCTACGTCACTTGCTTCCGCACGAGTTGGACGTGGGTTACGTTGCATAGAATCTAACATTTGTGTTGCAGTAATAACTGGTTTGCCTAATACGTTACATTTTTTGATTAGACGTTTTTGTACTAATGGTACTTCTTCTGGTGGAATTTCTACACCCATATCACCACGAGCAACCATTAAACCGTCAGAAACTTCTAAGATTGAATCGATGTTGTCGATACCTTCTTGGTTTTCGATTTTTGGTACGATTTGGATGTATTGAGCGTTATGCCCTTCTAATAATTCACGAATTTCTAATACATCAGATGCTTTACGTACGAAAGATGCTGCGATGAAATCAACTTTTTGCTCGATACCGAAAACGATATCTTGCACGTCTTTTTCAGTGATACCTGGAAGCTTAATGCTTACGTTTGGTACGTTAACACCTTTTTTATTTTTTACAGTTCCGCTGTTTAATACTTTTGTACGGATGTTTCCGTCAGCTTTCTCGATTACTTCTAGTTCGATAAGACCGTCATCGATTAGAATACGAGAGCCTGGATCAACATCATCATAAAGGCCAGCATAAGATACAGAGAACTTCTCTGCAGTTCCTAATACTTGTTCAGTAGAAAGAATTACTTCTGCACCTGTTACAAGCTCAGCTTGTCCGTCTACGAAGTCATGTGTACGGATTTCTGGACCTTTTGTATCAAGTAAGATACCAACTGTTTTACCAGTTTTCTTTGAAGCTTCACGAATATTTTTAATACGAGCTCCATGCTCTTCATGGCTACCATGAGAGAAGTTTAAACGAGCAACGTTCATACCCGCTTCCATTAATTGCTCTAATTTCTCAATACTTTCACTAGCAGGACCTATAGTACATACAATTTTAGTTTTACGCATATTGCACCTCCGAAAATTATGAAACCGTTCCCAAATACAAGGCATTAAGCCGATTAGATAGATAATTCTTTAGATAATTGATACATATCTTTATCGATTGTATGCTTTTGAGCTAACGCTTCGATAATGTCATGATCAACAAGTTTATTATTTTGAATACCAACACAACGTCCGCCATTACCAGCAATTAATAATTCAACTGCTCTTGCGCCAAGACGACTAGCTAATACACGGTCTTGTGCACTTGGTGATCCACCACGTTGTACGTGACCTAATACAGTTACACGAGTATCAAAGCTTGTTGCTTCTTCAATGTGCTTACCGATGTCAATTGCACTTCCAACACCTTCAGCTACAACGATAATACTGTGCTTTTTACCACGTTCACTACCGCGTTTCAGACGAGCGATAACATCTTCCATGTCATACTTTTCTTCTGGAATTAAGATAGTTTCTGCACCATCAGCTAAACCAGCCCATAATGCGATATCTCCAGCGTGACGTCCCATTACTTCGATAACATATGTACGTTCATGAGATGTAGCTGTATCACGGATTTTATCAATTGCATCAATAACAGTGTTTAAAGCTGTATCAAAACCAATTGTGAAGTCTGTTCCAGGGATATCATTGTCGATTGTACCTGGTACACCTACACATGGGAATCCTTGCTCAGTTAATTTTTTTGCGCCTTGGTACGAACCATCTCCACCAATAACGACAAGTCCTTCAATACCATGTTTCTTTAATTGCTCGATTCCTTTTAGTCGTACTTCTGGGTCTTTAAACTCAGGACATCTTGCTGTATATAATTTTGTACCACCACGGTGGATAATATCGCCAACAGAACCAAGTTCTAATTTTTCAATATGACCAGAAATTAAACCAGCGTATCCATGGTAAATACCATATACTTCAATATCATGGAAAATCGCTTTACGAACAACTGCACGAATGGCAGCATTCATACCAGGTGAATCTCCACCACTTGTTAATACACCAATACGTTTCATTTGTACTCACCTCATAAAGATTATTTGCCTTATAATAAAATAACACGAAAAAATACAAAAACACAATGGAGAAGATGTGTCTTTTCATAATAAAAACGTGCATTCGCGAAGAGGAACGCACGCTTTTCTTATTTTATCCCAATGGAAGCGTTTGAAAACGAAACTTGCCCAATTTTCATATATTTTTCATAACGTTTTTCGATTAATTCATCTTTCGAAATTCCGCTTAATTGTTCAAAAGTTTTCTTAAGTATTAAATCTATATTTTCTGATTGTTTCAAAACATTACGATGTGCTCCGCCTTTTGCCTCTGGAATAATTTCGTCAATTACACCTAATTCTTTCAAATCTAATGCTGTAATTTTCATCGCTTCTGCAGCTTCTTTTGCTTTACCAGCATCTTTCCAAAGAATCGCCGCCGCACCCTCTGGTGTAATAACAGAATAAGTGGAATTTTCCAGCATATGAATGTAATCTCCTACTCCAAGACCTAACGCACCACCGCTACCACCTTCACCGATAACGATACAAATAACAGGTACAGTTAAACCCGCCATTTCAAATAAATTACGGGCAATTGCCTCACTTTGTCCACGTTCTTCAGCTGCTTTACCAGGATAAGCTCCCTTCGTATCGATGAAACAAATAATGGGACGATTAAACTTTTCCGCTTGTTTCATTAGACGCAGTGCTTTTCGATATCCTTCTGGATGAGGCATCCCAAAATTACGACGAATATTTTCTTTCGTATCTTTTCCGCGTTGGTGCCCAATTACAGTTACGGGCATTCCCTTATATTTCGCAATGCCGCCGACAATCGCTGCATCGTCGCCAAATAGGCGATCTCCATGACATTCAAAAAAATTAGTAAATAAGTGCTCAATATAATCGAGCGTTGTCGGTCGTTCTGCATGACGAGCAATTTGAACACGGTCCCATACTTTCATATTGCCGTATATATCTTCCTCTAGTTTTTCTAGCTTGTCTTCCAAAATACGAATCTCCTCACTGAAGTCCATCTGGCTGTTTTTCGTATAGTCTTTCAGTTCACGAATCTTATTTCTTAGCTCAACAACTGGTTTTTCAAATTCTAGCTCTGCCATACAGCCATTTCCCCCCCTTGATGAACTTCTAAAATCTTACGGAGTGATTCTCTCATATCATCACGATGCACCACCGCATCTAATTGACCGTGCTCTAGTAAAAATTCTGCCGTTTGGAAATCTTCCGGCAGTTTCTCACGCACTGTTTGTTCAATTACGCGTCTACCAGCAAATCCGATAAGTGCACCTGGCTCTGCAAGATTGTAATCACCAAGTGAAGCGAAACTCGCTGAAACCCCGCCCGTCGTTGGGTGAGTCATAACAGAAATAAATAACCCTCCTGCATTACTATGCTTTTTCAAAGCTACGCTTGTTTTTGCCATTTGCATTAAACTTAATATCCCTTCTTGCATACGAGCACCACCCGACGCAGTAAAGATAATAAATGGAACTTGTAAGTCGTATGCCTTTTCAACCGCACGGGCAATTTTCTCTCCTACAACAGAGCCCATGCTGCCCATTCGAAAACGAGAATCCATTACTGCAACAACAACAAGCATGTCATCAATTGTTCCTTCACCAGTTACAACCGCTTCATTCAATTTAGTCTTCTTACGATCGTTTTCTAGTTTCTCTTCATATCCCGGAAACTCAAGTGGATTTAGTGAAACCATCTCTTTGTCATACTCACGAAATGAACCTTCGTCCAATATACTATCAAGGCGTTCCCATGCATTCATCGGATGATGATATCCACAATTCACGCATACTTTTAAATTTTTAAGAAGCTCTTTCGTATACATGATTTTTTTACATTTCGGACATTTTGTCATAACGCCATCTGGTACATCTTTTCGTACTTGTTCTGAAGGTATTGCAGCGTACTTTTTCTTTTTCACGAATAAATCTCTTAGCACAATTTGACCCCCTTCATTGAGAGCTAAGGTTAGCGTAAGAAGAAAATGGGGCTAACACCAATGTTTGATGTTAGCCTTATCTTCTCAATCTGTCTAATAACCTCTCTCTTTACGTTTAACTTTAACCGCTATGCGGTAGAATGTTTGTCATAACGTGTCATGGTCATTTCGACAAATTTTATACATTACGAGTGAAACTGTATATTCTCTACTAATTCATCGTAAATTTTTAACGCATCATTTTCTTGTTTCGCTTCCAAAGTAGCATAAAGCTTTCTATACATTTCGATAGAATCTCCTGAAACTTCACAAGAAAGAGTTGCAACGTAATCATTTACGATCATCCAAATGCGATAGAGTAAATAATTATCGAATTGTTCAATAAGTGTTTTAAAGAACGTTTGATGAAGCACCGGAATTGAGCTTTCGTTTTCTTCAAGCACTTGGTGTAATTTACTTAGTACTTCAGAAAACGTTTCTTTCGGTAAATTACATACAAGTCGAATCATATCTTTCTCAAGCAATCGTTTTGTTTGTAATAAATCACGAATTGTTTTCTCATCTTGCAGCAAGAACGGAGCAATTAATTGTACAAGACCGTTATCGTAAAAGTTTCGAATAAACGTTCCCTCACCACGTCTCGTTTCAATTAATCCTACCAGTTCTAACGCACGTAATGCTTCTCTTACAGAGGAACGTCCAACATTTAAGCGTGAACTTAACTCACGCTCAGATGGCAAACGATCCCCTGCTACTAAACAATCCTCTTCCATAATGGAACGGATTTTTTTTACAATTTCGAGATATACTTTTGTATTTGATGATGTCAATGGAAATTCCTCGCTTATTCTTTACCAATCAGCGCTAATTGTTTTGTTTTCTCAGCGACTTCATTTGGATCTACTTGACGGCGAGCTACTCCTGTCTCCATTGCTGCTTTCGCAACGTAAGCCGCTACTTGAGGCGCTACACGCGCGTCAAATGGTGCTGGAATGATATGATCTGCATTCAACTCATCCTCTGATACAAGCTCTGCAATGGCCTGTACAGCTGCCATCTTCATTTCTTCATTAATTTGTGTCGCATGTACATCAAGTGCACCGCGGAAAATCCCTGGGAACGCTAGTACATTATTTACTTGGTTCGGGAAGTCAGAACGACCTGTTCCAACAACAGCTGCGCCCGCTGCTTTTGCCAATTCTGGCATAATTTCTGGAACCGGATTCGCCATTGCAAAAATAATTGCATCGTCATTCATTGTACGAACCATCTCTTCAGTTAATGCACCTGCTGCAGATACACCAATGAATACGTCCGCACCTTGTAAAACGTCAGCTAAAGAACCTTCTATACGACTCTTATTTGTATATTTTGCAACTTCATCTTTCACCGGATTCATACCGACAGGACGACCTTCATAGATTGCACCTTTACGGTCACACATAATAACGTCACGTACACCATAGCGATATAAAAGTTTAATGATTGCAATACCTGCTGCACCTGCACCATTTGCGACAACTTTAATGTCAGACATTTTCTTTCCAACTAACTTCAGCGCGTTCACAAGGCCTGCTACTGTTACGATAGCTGTTCCGTGTTGATCATCATGGAATATTGGAATGTTTGTTTCTTTTTTCAAACGTTCTTCAATAACGAAGCAGTTTGGCGCTGCGATATCTTCTAAGTTTACACCGCCAAAAGTTGGCTCCATTAATTTTACAGTTTCAACAATTTTATCTACATCGTTTGTATTTAAGGCAATCGGGAATGCATCTACACCAGCAAAGCTCTTGAATAATACAGCTTTACCTTCCATTACTGGAAGAGATGCTTCAGGTCCAATGTTACCAAGACCAAGTACAGCCGTTCCATCTGTCACAACTGCTACCATATTTCCCTTCATTGTATATTCATATACCTTACTTTTATCGTCATAAATTTCTTTACAAGGCTCTGCAACCCCTGGAGAATATGCAAGACTTAAATCTTTTGCATTTTCTACTTTTACTTTTGATACAGTTTCTAATTTTCCTTGATGCACTTTATGCATGTGAAGTGCTTCTTCACGAAGTGTTGACAAACTATCCACTCTCCTCAAATTATGCTTGCTGATATCAATTTCTCCAAGTGGTCTGACCACGAACACTACTACTATAATAATCGAAGTGTAGGGAAATTGTCCATTATATTTTCACAACGACATTTTCGTCACCGACAATTTCACGAAGTGCTCCTAGACATTCTTCACTTGGATGAATCGATAAACTTCGAGATAATTGTACCATTTTATGTTCCTTTTCATAATAAATTAGTACTTTCGTAAAACCTGAATAATCAAACAATATTTTTGTAACTTGATTTACAAGCTTTTTTTCATATTGAGACGGCAATTTCACGTAAACAGATGCTTCTTTCATTCCTTCATAAACATCCATTTCTTCTAGCGGATATAGTCCATTCACGATCCATTGCAACTTATGATTTCTTTGCTCGATCGTACCATCAACTAAAACGATTGCACCTTCTTGTAACCTGTCCGAAAAATGTATATACGTTTCTGGAAAAATAACGGCTTCCATTTCATCATTTTGATCACAGAATGTAATAAACGCCATCTTTTGCAACTTTTTCGTACGAATAACTTTCACACTTGTTATATATACGATCGCTCTTTGTACTTTTTTCTTATGTCGCATCGCCTGAGCAAGAGATGGAATTTCTAATTCTTTTCCTAGTTCCGCATACTGCGCTGTCGGATAGCTAGATAAATAAAAACCGAGTGCTTCCTTCTCTTTATTTAACTGTTCAATAAAGGATAGCTCTTCTCCTTGTACGTATTTTGATTTCGGAACAGCATCCCCTAAATCAAAATCACGTGCAAGATTTGCATACTCCAACGCTCCTTTAAGACTTCTCCATAACGTCGTCCTCGAAACACCAAAACCGTCAAAACAACCAGACCAGACAAACGCTTCTAAATTTCGCTCTGTTACAAATTTTGATGGCATACGAAGACAAAACTCAAATAAATCTTCGAACATTTTTTCCTCTCGTTCTTCGAGTAATGCCGTCACGGTAGCCATTCCGATATTCCGAATCGAAAGTAAACTATATCGAATCGCATTCCCTTCTATTTGGAAGTTGTAACCACTTCTCTGAAGAGACGGCGGTAAAACGTGAAAACCTTTCCGCTTCGTTTCTCGTACATACTGCACAATCTTATCTTCATTTCCAATTGCACTTGATAATAACGCAGTCATAAATTCCAGCGTATAATTTGCTTTTAAATATGCAAGCTGATATCCGATCATACTGTAAGCTACAGCGTGACTTCGGTTAAAACCGTAATTCGCAAATCTTACAATTAAATCATAAATTTGTTCTGAAGATGTCTCATCGTATCCGTTTTCCAAACAACCTTGAACAAAATGCTTACGTTCTTGATCTAAAATATCACGATTTTTTTTACTCACTGCACGGCGCAGCAAATCTGCTTCTCCAAGCGAAAATCCAGCTAACTTCGATGCGATTTGCATAATTTGTTCTTGGTATACAATTACGCCGTATGTTCTTTCTAAAATCGGCTTTAAATCCGGATGTAAATATTCAATTCGTCTTTTCCCATGCTTCGATTCAATAAAGGTTGGAATTTGTTCCATCGGTCCTGGTCTGTATAACGAGTTAACAGCGACTATGTCTTCAAATTCATTCGGTTTTAACCCACGAAGTACATTTCGCATACCACCTGATTCAAGCTGGAATACACCTGTTGTATCCCCTCTTCCTAACAATTGAAACGTCTTTTCATCTTGCAGAGGTAAATTTCTTATATCAATTTGTTTCCCAGTTTTTTCAACAATAAACTTTATAATATTTTCAAGTAACGTTAAATTACGTAAGCCTAAAAAGTCCATCTTGAGCAATCCAAGTTCTTCTAATGCATCAGCTGGATATTGCGTAACATAGACATCGTTATGCCCTTCTTGAATCGCTATACTTCCCGTTAACGGTTCTTGGCTCATAATAACGCCAGCTGCATGAATAGACGTATGACGCGGTAATCCCTCTACACGTTTTGCAATTTCAAACACACGCTCATGCAAAAGATTCCCTTGTATAAACTCACGAAGCGATTGCGATTCCTCATATGCATCTTTTAACGTTATACCAAGCTTTGATGGGATAAGTTTTGAAAATATGTCAATATCTCTTGGCAGGAGCCCCATTACACGAGCAATGTCTCTAATTGCGGCTTTCGCTGCAAGAGTTCCGAACGTTACAATTTGAGCAACACGAAGCTGACCATATTTATCTTTCACATATCGAATCATCTCATCACGTCTTATATCTGGAAAATCAATATCAATATCTGGAAGTGTCACACGTTCAGGGTTTAAAAACCTTTCAAATAATAATTCATATTCAATCGGATCAATATCTGTAATTTCTAATACGTAAGAAACGAGTGAACCAGCTGCCGATCCACGGCCTGGCCCAGTTAAAATATGATTTTCATGTGCATATTTCATAAAGTCCCATACGATGAGGAAATAATCGCTAAATCCCATACGAGAAATAACATTTAATTCATGATCCAAACGTCTTATATGCGCTTCTTTCGGCGTACCATAACGTTTCTGCAAGCCTTCTTCACAAACACGGCGCAAATACGTATCATTCGTCTCGTTAGATGGAACAGGAAATTTCGGTAATTGATTTACATGGAAAGGAATTTCTACTTGGCAACGTTCCGCGATTGTTATTGTATTTTGAACCGCTTCCTCAGCATGAGAAAATAGTGCTCCCATTTCATCCGATGACTTTAAATAATACTGATCCGTTTTCATTCTTGGTCTATCTGGATCAGTCATTTTCGTTCCGCCTTCAACAGATAATAAACATTCATGAACAAGTGCGTCACTTTGATTAATATAGCGAACATCATTTGTTGCAACGACTGGAACGTTTACCTTATTAATAAATTCAGGCAGTTTTTCTTGTAAAAGCAGTTCATCTTGAATTGCATGATGCTGCAAACTTATATAAAAATTGCTGAACATATTTTGATACGTATGAGCTACTTCTTCAGCCTGACTCTCTTTGTCTTCTAATAATAGCTGTTCAATCTCTCCGTCTTTCCCTGGTGAAATTGCAATTAACCCTTTCGCATAATGAGCAAGCCACTTCTTCGGGATACCTTCTTTTGACTTCGTCATAATGCTGCTAGAGATCTTTAATAAATTTTGATAGCCTATTTCATTCTCAGCAAGTAAGACAAGTGGATAAGACCTTTCTTCTTCTTCACTAAAAATAGAAGCTGTTAAGCCTATAATAGGCTGTATACCATTTTTCTTGCATGCTTTATAAAACGGAATAACTCCATACATAACATTTTCATCTGTAATGGCCAGCGATGAAAATCCAAGCTCTTTCGCCCGAATGACAAGCTCATCAATTTTACAAGCACTTTTTAATAAACTAAAAACGGTTTGACATTGTAAATGCACAAACTTCACTGTTGTACCCTCTCTTTACCTATGTGACTACTTTTATTATAGGTGATGAGGAAAGCGGAAATCAAAACATACTTCTCATACTTTGTCCATATATATGAAGAAGAAAGGGGAATGACGATGGATGTAAGAGAACATACTTTTTTCTCTCTGCTTATTATTAGTTATTTTATTGCCTTTGGAGTTATACTTGGTGGTTCATTAATTGGCGGATTTGGTGCATTTCTCATCGGAAAACCAACTCTAACTTATATTAATCAATTCGCCCAAAATTTAAGAATTTGGGCACTCGTTGCAGCAATTGGCGGAACGTTCGATACCTTTTATAGCTTTGAAAGAAGCTTCTTTGGCGGAGATATAAAAGATATCGTAAAACAAATTCTCCTTATTTTTTTTGCAACTGGCGGTATGCAAACTGGTCTTATTATTATTAAATGGCTTACACAGGAACATGTATGAGAGTACCCAGTGCCAATACAGCCAAAAGGTGGTATTTAGTTTTAGCTGGCGCTGCTGTTGGAGGAGTGTTGAGCTGGTTTGTTTTCTTGTACATATACGGTGTTTTTCAAGAAGAACAAACTAGTAAAATAGCAGAACAAAAAGAAATTATCGAAAAACAAGAAGCAAAACTCCACGTCCTTCTCGAAGACCAAGAGAAATTGAACACAGAAAATAAACGGCTCTTAACAATTCAAGAAATCAAAATAAAAATTATAAATCGAAAAAAATATGATTTAGACAATCTTACACTTGAAAACATGACCACTTCTATCCATAATGATCTCCAGCATCTTTTAACGAAAAACATTCAAAGCATCGCAAAAAATAAAGACCTGCTCAAAAAAGTCATCGAAAATAAAACGTACAAACATTACGATCGTATATACCGCTTTAAAGTAGACACAGTCTCTTTTGATACCGTACTTGAAATTAGTATTGATATAGAGAAAGAAAAATAAAAAAAGGAGGGCTTCAGTGCCTCTCCTTCTCTTTCGTTCAACATACAATTTTTATCTACACAGCTCACGTAAATCAGCAAACAGGCGATCTGCTTCTTCCCAAGAAGATGCTTTTGCACCAGAAGCCATCGGATGTCCTCCGCCATTATATTGCATTGCTAACTTATTAATAACTGGTCCTTTTGAACGAAGACGAACACGAATAACATCATCTTCCTCTAAAAATAGAACCCATGCCTTTAATCCATCAATATTACCAAGTGCTCCGACAACACCAGATGCTTCAGTAGAAAGTACATCAAACTCTTCTAGTACCTCTTTCGTTAATTTAATGTACGCTGCGCCTTCTTCTACCATCGTGAAGTTTTGTAAAATATAACCGTTTAAACGAGCGATTTTTTCTTTTGTCTTATACATTTCATTGTATAAATCCGTAAATTTAACATCCATTTCAACAAGCTCACTTACGTAACGAAGTGTTTTCGCTGTTGTATTCGGGAATAAGAAACGACCTGTATCTCCAACAATACCCGCTAAAATAAGGCGAGCTGCTTCCTTTGAAATCGTTAATCCTTTATCTTTTCCATAACTGTAAAATTCATAAATCATTTCACTTGTAGAACTTGCTGTCGTATCCACCCATGTAATATCTCCGTACGGGTCTTCATTCGGATGATGATCAATTTTAATTAACATCTTTCCTTTTGCATAACGCTGATCACAAACACGCTCTTGGTTCGCTGTATCACAAACGATAACAAGTGCATCTTCATATACACTATCTTCAATATCATCCATTACTCGTAAAAACGATAAAGAAGGCTCGTTGTACCCAACCATATAAATATTTTTCTCTGGAAACGATTCTTGCAGAATTGTACCAAGTCCGCACTGAGAACCTAACGCATCCGGATCCGGACGTACATGACGATGAATAATAATTGTATCAAACTCTTTAATTGCTCCTAAAATTTGCTCATGCATATGTATAATCTCCTTTTTATTCAACTTCTTCATTTTATCCCGCATTAACGTGTAATAAGACTCCCACCTCAAAAGTATTAAAAACAATGGGGCAAAATTAATTTGGAGCCTGGATGCACGTAAAAGCCCGATTGGTGAGGGCTAATAATTAGCACGTGGGATCTCCCCACACTAATTAAAGTTTCACTTTATCCCCCATTATAACGGAAAACATTTCATACATGCGAACAATTGCTTTATAATAAAAGTTAGAAAGTTTAGATTTTTCTTTTTTCTAAATTGTTATTTTTATACCAATCGATGGGAGCGTGTATTATGCCAGTATTCGTCTTTTGTATTATCATCTCATTTGTGTTGTACCTCTTCTATAAAACAAAATTCTTTCGTACAAACCGTCCAATGGAGAAAGGTTGGCTCTCTGGAAAATCCGCAATGGCACTCGGCTTATTCGTCCTATTCTTTGGGATAAACCAATTCTTTTTAGAACTTTCAACTGCACGCATTATCGTTGGTGTTTTGTTTATTTTACTTGGCAGCGCGAGTACATTTAATGGATTCCGCCAATATAAACACTTTCTACCATTAGCAGTCAAAGAAGCCGAATCTTATAAAACAACGTAAAAAAAGCATCAACATTGTGATGCTTTTTTACGTCCCTTCACTTTCAAAATCATATATGCAACAAACGCAGATGGTATATTAAAGGGATTACCTTGCACGTGAAAATGTAATTGTTCTTCTCCAAAAGACATCTGTTTGTATAGTTCTTGCTGAGATAATCCTGTTCGTTTCTTTTTTTCATTTAATCCTTGTAAGTATAAGTATTGAATTGGTATCATCACAAGGAAATAAAAGAGTGCGATACCAACAAAAAAGAGTAATTCTGATGACATATTGCATCCCCCTTCCGACATCCATTATCTTACAATCTAATTATATCATAGTATACACTCTAAATGGATTAATATTCTGTTTTTTCTAATTATACAATCATCTCTCCTTATATATATTTCCCGCTAAAACTCTTCCACATCTTTAGCAACAGCTTCCAAATCCAATAAAACAAAAAAGATGGAACAAACCAAAGCGATTTGTTCCATCTTTTTATTTATCGATCAATTGCACCATAAGTAACGCTTTCCCGACAACATTACCTTCATGATGCACTTCTACATCAATCTTACCAAATTTACGCCCAATTTCTAATACTTTCGGATGAACTGATACAACATTATCAATTTGAACTGGCTTAACGAAATAAATGGTTAAGTTTTCAACAATTAAATCGCTCTTCTTCTGCGCACGAATGACACGGTTTGTTGCTTCTGTCACAATTGTTGTGAATACACCGTAAGATAACGTCCCGATTGAATTCGTCATTTGTGGCGTCACTGAAAATTGATACAAATGCTCATTTTTAGCTTCTTTCGGCGTCATAAATTGGTTCGTTACAATATCATCAATTGTTTCCCCAACTTGCGGTTGACGTTGAATCATTTGCAACGCCTGAAGTACATCTTGGCGACTAATGATCCCTTGCAATTTATTCCCTTCTTCCACAACAGGAAGTAACTCAATACCTTCCCACACCATCATACGTGCTGCAGCTGCGACAGACATTTTTCCGTTCACCGTAATTGGATGCTTTGTCATCACTTTATCAATTGGTGTTTCTTTCACGACACCAATCATATCTTTTGAAGTTACAATACCTAACACCTTTTTATTTTCATCCACAATTGGATAACGTCCATGCATCGTCTCTTCATTGTACTCATGCCATTTCTGCACAGTATCACTTGGCTTTAAATATAACGTTTCTTCAATCGGTGTTAAAATATCTTCAACGAGTACAATTTCTTTCTTAATAAGTTGATCATAAATTGCACGGTTAATTAACGTTGCGACCGTAAATGTATCATAGCTACTCGAAATAATTGGAAGCTTTAATTCGTCTGCTAACTTTTTCACATGCTCTTCTGTATCAAATCCACCTGTAATTAATACAGCAGCCCCTGTTTCTAATGCTAATTGATGTGCATTCGTACGGTTCCCGATGATAAGCAAGTTCCCCGCTTCTGTATAGCGCATCATCGCTTCTAATTTCATAGCCCCGATTACGAATTTATTTAATGTTTTATGTAGTCCTTCTCTGCCCCCAAGCACTTGGCCATCGACAATGTTAACGACTTCTGCATATGTCAGTTTTTCGATATTCTCTTTCTTCTTTTGTTCAATTCGAATTGTTCCGACACGTTCAATTGTACTAACATATCCTTTATTTTCTGCGTCTTTAATTGCACGGTAAGCTGTCCCTTCACTTACACTCAAATCTTTCGCAATTTGCCTTACAGAAATTTTATGCCCTACCGGTAGGCTATTAATATGTTCTAAAATTTGATTATGCTTGGTAGCCAAATGGTTTCACCATACTTTCTTTTCCCTAAATTCTTCATGTGTTGTATTTTCAGTATACTATATTTTCAAAACTGTTACACTCTCTCTTTATATACCTGTACTATTTTTTTTATAACAAAATGCCCCTTACATTCCATTAGTCACTCTATTACAACAATGTAATGCTGTTGTCATCTCGTTCGATAGTTTGTCCACTCGATTCCATATACAATTAAGACAAGAAATGAAACAAAGGAGCGAATACATGATGAAAAAATTTTTAGAGGTTGTAGGTGCTGTATTTGTAGCTTTCGTAGATGGAAAAAAAGTTGCAATGGAGTTGAATGAAACACCCGAACAGCCACTTCCAAAAAGAAAAGAATCACCAAAACAAGCGCAAACTTTAAAAGCTTTACTACACACGTAAAAAACCCTTCACTTGTCATTTCAAATGAAGGGTTTCTTTTTTATAGTGTAATACTTTCTCCAGCTTCTAATACTTTCCCTGTACAATTTTGTAGCTTTTCTACAAATTGATATGGATCTTGTTCAATAACTGGGAACGTATTGTAATGCATCGGTACAACTGTTTTCGCACCTATCCATTTTGCTGCTAACACAGCATCTTCTGGCCCCATTGTGAAATTATCACCAATTGGTAAAAATGCTACATCAACATTATTCAGTTCTCCAATTAACTTCATATCAGAGAATAAAGCAGTATCTCCTGCATGATATACCGTTTTCTCTTCTGCTGTAAACAAAATACCAGCTGGCATACCTGTATATGTAATCGTCTTATTTTCTTCATCAATATAACTAGAGCCGTGGAATGCTTGGGTAAATTTCACTTTTCCGAAGTCAAATTCATGCGAACCTCCAATATGCATCGGATGTGTATTTACACCTTGCCAACCTAAAAATGTAGCTAATTCAAACGGTGCCACAACGACCGCATTATTTTTCTTCGCTAACGCTACTGTATCCCCGACATGATCACCGTGTCCGTGCGATAAAATAATCGCATCAACTTTTACATCTTCAGCTTTTAAATCTGTTTTCGGATTTCCCGTTAAAAATGGGTCAATTAAAATAACTTTTCCATTCGTTTCAATCTTTACAACTGAATGCCCGTGATAAGATACTTTCATCATTACATTCCTCCCCTATTCACATTCTCACTTTTTATTCTACATGATTTCTCAATTACCTGTCTTTTCTAACATCTATTTACTTGTCATAACGCTTTCGTCCGAGGTAAAGTTATATTTGTAATTAAATATCTCGGGGGTGCCAATCGATGAATGCTAGATTAGAAAATTTAATGCAATGGCTAAAAGAAAAAGACGTAGAAGCTGCGTTCTTAACTTCTACACCAAACGTTTTCTACATGACGAACTTCCATTGTGAACCACATGAAAGACTACTTGGTATGTTTGTATTCCAAGAAAAAGAACCTATTTTAGTTTGTCCTAAAATGGAAGAAGGCCAAGCGCGTAACGCTGGCTGGGCACATGAAATTATCGGATTTACTGATACGGACAAACCATGGGATATGATTGCAAAAGCAATTAAAGATCGTGGTATTGATGCAAATGCAGTTGCAATTGAAAAAGAACATTTAAACGTAGAACGTTACGAAGAATTAACAAAATTGTTCCCAAATGCAGCTTTCAAATCAGCTGAAGAGAAAGTTCGCGAGCTTCGCTTAATTAAAGACGAAAAAGAACTTTCTATTTTACGTGAAGCAGCTAAAATGGCAGATTATGCTGTTGAAGTTGGTGTAAATGCAATTAAAGAAAATCGTAGCGAGCTAGAAGTATTAGCAATTATTGAGCATGAATTAAAAACAAAAGGCATCCATAAAATGTCATTCGATACGATGGTATTAGCAGGTGCAAACTCTGCTCTTCCACACGGCATTCCAGGTGCAAACAAAATGAAACGCGGCGATTTCGTACTATTTGATTTAGGTGTAATCATTGAAGGTTATTGCTCTGACATTACGCGTACAGTAGCATTTGGTGATATTTCTGAAGAGCAAACTCGCATTTACAACACTGTACTTGCTGGACAACTACAAGCAGTTGAAGCGTGTAAACCAGGCGTTACATTTGGTGCAATCGACAACGCTGCTCGCTCTGTCATCGCAGATGCAGGTTACGGAGACTTCTTCCCACACCGCCTTGGTCACGGACTTGGAATTAGCGTACACGAATATCCAGATGTAAAAGAAGGCAACGAGTCTCTATTAAGAGAAGGTATGGTCTTCACAATCGAACCGGGTATTTACGTACCAAACGTAGGCGGCGTTCGTATTGAAGATGATATTTACATCACAAAAGATGGATCAGAGATCTTAACGAAGTTCCCGAAAGAATTACAATTTGTGAAATAATAAAAAAGGTAGCGTGATCGCTACCTTTTATTAAAGAAGGCCCTTTAAAAAGTGCCTTCTTCTATCTCACTAATATTTATTTGAAATTTCACGATCCAAACTGAGAAAAGGTGCACAAGAAGCGCAAACGCCATACATGCTCCGCTTAAAAAAGTTAATATAGGATGCGAATACACATGCCCTAATCCATAAGATGCTCCTACGAAAAACATTGTTATGTAAATATAAATTGCTCCATGTATTTGCCTCATATAAGCCTCCTTTTCCCATATTATAACATAAATTTTCTGATTATTCACATTAATTAATTGTAATCAATATTTCTCAACTGTTACGCCTCTTACAGCCACCTTAATATATGGCGCTCCTTGTAAACCTTGTAAATCCTCTGTTTTCCCTGTTACAACTACACCGTATATTGGTAGGTCTTTTGGTTTGATGTTTTTTATTTCTTTATAATATTGTTCAAAATAATCACTTGGTATACCTTCACTATTTTTTTGCTAAAGACTTCATTTGGTACAGAAACTCTTTTGAGTTTATTGTTAAATCATTTTTCACACCTTCTGTTACTTTTGCATAACTCCCTTCAAATCCAAAAAAATTTTCATAATAAAAAGCACATCTATTTTAATGTGCTTCTCACATATATTTTAATTTTTTAACATACAAATCAATTTTTTCGAAATAAAAACTTCCACTCATTTAAAAGATATATTCTCATAATATCTTTATGATTTAGTTGTCATAATAATTGAACGTGGATAAAATCCCAGCTTTTGATAAAACGATACAGCTTCATTTCCGTACACTACTATTAATTCAATGTCATCTACTTGCTTTTCTTTAAACCATTCCACTGCACTATTCATTAATTTCAAACCGAATCCGTTTCTTCGATATTTTTCATCAACAAATAAAACTTCAATCTTCCCACTTACGCTTTTACTATACGCTATACAAAAGCCTAATATATTATCTGTTTCTAACTCAATCAATAGTTCAATTCTATATTCTCCGTACTTTGAATTTTTTTTATAATCTTCAATACGTTCCTCAAATGTCATTCTTGGATAATCACCAGAAAAACATTTTGATTTACTGTTATGATATTCATGCAATTTATCTAATGAGTCTCTGATTATCTCTATTTCATCGAGAGTGATATATTTATGACTAATTCGCATCTTACAGCATCTCCAATAATATATATTTCACAAAAAAAGAGGATGGTTTATCTTTACAAAATACTACTCTATTATTTCATCGCTTCTTTCACAACATCTTGAATCATAACGACTTCCGTCTTCAGATCGACAGCCGGTGCTTCTTCATCAATACATTCATACCAAAACTCTAAATGTTTTTTATCAATTTCATGATGAGAATTTCCGACAAGAGCCCCGCCTTCTCCTTGCACAGAATACCAATATAAGTACTCTTCTCCATCTCTTATTTCCCGGAAAATTGTCTCTACATACATCTTTTCGTCGTTTAATGTCAAAAGCACTTCTTTCATATTATCATTAAGAAGCTGCATCCATTCATCTACGCGATGACTTTTACCTGGCTTGACTTTGAATCTTGTTAATTCTACGTTCATCTTTTATTCCCCCATTTTCTTGCGGACAAACAAAACATATTCTACTGGATTATGGAAGCTTAATTTACTAGCTAATTTTTGCGAGGGAATATTATCTACATTACAATCCCAGCATGGTGTAATATGATTTTGTATACACTGTTCAATGAAACGTGTTGCGACAGCTTGAGCTAACCCTTCCCCTTGATGTGCTTCATGTGTTGCAATATCAATTTCAGCAAAACCATTCCCTCTAAATATTGAGACGCATTCGGCTACAATCATCCCATCTTGTTCTATACAAAAACCAAAGCCGTTATTTAAAAACACTTCTTTTGATCCCCAATATTCTTTGTAATAATCCTCTGTAAATTCATTACTTCGTTCTATATCACTTTTATCAATACGTTTAATTTCATATGTATTTTTGTTTAATTCTATTCTTCTATCTTCAAAAACTTCTCTTTGAAATTGAAATGTCATTCGTGAGATGTTCCGAAATGCATTACTAAAACGCTCTTCTAACATCATTTCCCACTCGTCACTCGAAGTGAACAATGTAAATCTCTTCTCTGTTTTTTCAATAGCCATTTTTAAATACGCAAATAAATATTCGTTATAATTTTGATCATCCGTATCACCAAATAAATAATAGATACCATTAGCTGTACGAATTAGTCCTGCTGTTAATTTCTCGTTTGCAAAAACTTCACCATCTATCATTTGATCACATACCGCATGAGCAAAGGTTGTTGTCCTTGTATGACCTTCTAAAATCGGAAGGATTTTTCTATACTGGGCTACAGATAATTTTTTCATAATTGCTCCACTTTAATCGTATCCGCCTCTATATTTTCAAAACAAAGATTTACCGTTCTCTTGAATGCTCTCGTTCTATGGATCGTGCATGCTGGAATTAAGATAGAATCATTTGGCTTTAAAACCGCCGTCTCTCCATCTTCAAAATCGATAAGTAGTTCTCCCTCTAGCACAATAAATAATTCATCCGAATTAGAATGATAGTGCCAATCATATTCACCAGTAAATACGGCGATTCGTAAGCAATGATTATTTACATTTGAAACGACGAAGTTTTTATGTTGTTCTTGAATGTCCTTTGTTAATTCTAATAAATTCACAGTTTCCATCTTTCGTCCCACCCTTTCATTAGTCGTTCTTCTGAAAAACTAATTTAGTCTCCACCACCTCCGCAATCTCCTCCACCATCACTTGAACTGCTACAATCGTTGCTACTGTAATCACCAAATCCGCTTGATGAGCTTGAATCGGATGAAGATTTTTTTCTTCTTTTTCTATCTTTTTTACTTTCATGACTAGGCCACACTTTATCAAATAATATAAAGAATAAGAATCCTTCTACCATAACAAGTGTAACGCCAAAAATACCTTCAATAACATTAGGGGTTATCCCAAAATTTTTAACCATCCCACATAAAAACACGCAAAAAATCACATACAAGAACATACAAATATACCGAAATGTTTTTTCTATCATAATGACTACTTTTTTTGAAAGAGGTATGTTCTCTTCCTGTTTTTTCTTTATATACTTTTGTCTTTTAGCTTGCTTTTTCTTACTCTTTTTGCTCCCCATTGAATCTCCTCTATCGACTTTCATTTTTCATTTAATTCCAAATTATCACAAAAAACAACATCATAACAAGCAATATTTCTCGTAAAGTTTCATTTACTTTTTGTAAAGTTTTATTTACTTTTTACCTAAAAATGGATATTGTAAATGTAACAAATTTACAAAAAGGAGACTTTGTATATTTGATTAAAAATAAAGTAAAACAATTCCGTGTCGTTAGAGACATCACCCAAGAGCAATTAGCTTCCTCTGTTCAAATCACTAGACAATCCCTCATCGCTATCGAGAAGAATAAATACAACCCAAGTTTAGAATTAGCATTGAAATTATGTGAGTTTTTCGGCTGTAAAGTGGAGGATTTATTTCAATTAGATAAGACTGGGGAGGAAAAAAATGAAAAATAATTTTATCCAAGGGTTTGCTTCGCATCTTACTATTTTAGTGTTAGGATCGGCCTTTCTTTATTTCAATAGTAGTGATGAAGAAAAGATTCGTTCTGTCCTTCTATTCGCTAGCGTATACATACTCTTAGCCTTGGTACTATTAGTAGTGAAACGAATATTCTTTAAGAAAAAAAAGAAAGAGTCCAAGCAATACCCATTACCTGAGACAGATGAAAGAATTGAAAAAATGGGCTTAAAGCTTATGGCGCAAATTTTCGGTCTCTCTCATTTAATCGGCTCTGCGATACTATTTATTTTATATATTACTGACAAAAATTCGACGATACGAGTAGAGTATGCCCTGTATTACTTGTTTGGAATTCTTTTCTTCACAATGATGTTCGGCTTGAAAATTGTGAAGAAATTAGATAATTAGTTTAAACAAAAAGACCCTTCCTACAAAGGAAAGGTCTTTATTTTATTTCTATTATGATAAAGCAGGAGCTTTTTCAAGAAGCTCTTTTGCATCTGCATATTGTAAGCTGTGCGCTTCTGCAACTGCTTCGAATGTTACGTAGCCATCTAATGTGTTAATACCTTTTAATAATGCAGTGTTGCCTAGGCAAGCTTCTTTGTAGCCTTTGTTAGCAATTTGTACTGCATATGGTACTGTTACGTTTGTTAATGCAAGAGTTGATGTACGTGGAACCGCACCTGGCATATTTGCAACTGCATAATGAACAACACCATGTTTCTCATAAGTTGGGTTGTCGTGAGTTGTAATACGGTCAGTTGTTTCGAAAATACCACCTTGGTCAATCGCGATATCTACAACGACAGAACCTGGTTCCATTGATTGAATCATTTCTTCTGTTACAAGTTTTGGCGCTTTTGCACCTGGGATTAATACTGCACCGATTACAAGGTCAGATTCTCTTACAGCTTCTGCAATGTTATACGGGTTAGACATTAACGTTTTCACTTGGTTTCCGAAAATGTCATCTAATTGACGAAGACGTTCTGCACTTAAGTCGATGATTGTTACATCTGCACCTAAACCTACTGCAATTTTCGCTGCGTTTGTACCAGCTTGACCACCGCCGATAATTGTTACTTTACCGCGTTTCACCCCTGGAACACCTGCAAGTAAAATACCTTTACCACCTTTGTTTTTCTCAAGGAACTGTGCACCGATTTGCGCAGACATACGACCAGCTACTTCACTCATAGGTGCAAGTAATGGTAGAGAACGATTGTCTAATTGTACTGTTTCGTATGCAATTGATACCACTTTGTTATCAATTAATGCTTTCGTTAATTCTGGCTCTGGAGCTAAGTGTAAGTATGTGAATAAAATTAAACCTTCGCGGAAATAACCGTATTCACTTTCAACTGGCTCTTTTACCTTCATAACCATATCTTGATTCCATGCTTCTTCAGCAGTTTCAACAAGTTTCGCACCAGCTTGTACGTATTCTTCATCTGTAAAGCCTGATCCTACACCTGATCCTTTTTGAACAAAAACTTCATGACCATTTTGTACTAAATGTACAGCTCCCGCTGGCGTCATTGCCACGCGGTTTTCATTGTTTTTAATTTCTGTTGGAATACCGATACGCATTATTAGTTCCCCCTTGAGTTATGAAATGACCCCTGAATCATTTTTTAAAGCGCTTTCTATACTCTTATATTCTAACATAATATCTCAATATTTGACAAAAAAATAATACAAGTTTTCCGATAGATTTAATCTTACATGAAAGGACAGTATTATCCGTACCTCTCAGTATAAAGGATAAACTGTCCAATTATTCGAAACTTCACTTTATTTAATTCTATCGATGTCTATGAATAACATCAACAGCGCCTGTTACTTCAATAATCGTGCCAGTAATCATATCAGAATCGTCCTCACATAAAAACGAAATGGTTCTTGCGATATCTTCCCCTGTTCCAGATCTACCAATTGGTGTGTTACTACCTTTCAGATTTCGTGCTTCTTCAATTGTTGCCTCTTTCATTTCACCAATTATATCACCAGGACATACCATATTCGCAGTAATACCGTATTCAGCTTCTTCGTATGCGACTGTTTTCGTTAAAGAAACAAGTCCGACTTTCGCAGCTGCAAAGGCTGAACGATAAATCCATCCAGGCGCGCTATCTGCCCCTTGAAATCCATAGTTAATAATACGGCCAAATTGCTGGTTTCTCATAATCGGTACGACAAGTTTTAATAAATGAAACACCGCTGTTAAATTACCCTGGATCATTTCATTCCATTCGTCTTCTTCGTAATCGACTAATTTTTTCCTTTCAAATACGTAAGGACCAGCATTATTAATTAAGAAGTCAATTTTGCCAAAACGGCTCATCGCTTCTTCTACTATTTTATGTAAATCTTCCTTTTTCGTGACATCAGCTTGCACGAACTGTAGACGTTCTTCCATATTTTTATATGTTTCTTTCATTGTTTCCATAGCACTTGTATCGCTATGATATGTTACTGTTACTGAATATCCTTTATCCAATAACTTTTCTGTTACTTGCTTTCCTAAACCTTTCGTACCGGCTGTAATGAGCGCGTGTCTCACAAACATGCCTCCTTTTAAATTGCTATACTCCATATGTAACAAGTTCTCGCTTCAATTACAACTAAAATGAATTAAGGCAAAGTTTTCAAAATTCTGTAACGTTTCCGACAAGCACATTACCAAAATTTGTTTTATAATAAAGTTGTAAACGGTAATAAAAATGATTGGGAGGAATTTACTATGAATAATACATATACAAATATTTTAATTGCGGTGGACGGTTCTAAAGAAGCAGAAAAAGCCTTTAAAAAAGCAATTCAAGTTGCAAAACGAAACAACGCAACATTAACAATTGCTCATATCGTTGATGTAAAAGCATACTCAGCAGTAGAGGCTTATAGCCGCGCAATTGCTGAACGTGCAAATCTATTTGCAGAAGACTTATTAGAAGACTACAAAAAAACTGCGCTTGAAGCTGGTCTTGAAAAAGTGGAAACTGTATTAGAATTTGGTAATCCTAAATCTAAAATTTCAAAAGAAATCGCTCCAAACCATAAAGTAGATTTAATTATGTGTGGTGCAACTGGTTTAAATGCTGTAGAACGTTTCCTAATTGGTAGCGTCTCTGAACATATTATTCGCTATGCGAAATGCGATGTCCTTGTTGTTCGTGGTGATGAGGAGCAAGGTGATCTTTAATTTATAATTAAGACACCAAGTCCACATAGGCTTGGTGTTTTTCATTTCACAAACTTCACTATAAATACAAGACAAGCAACAACAACAACGGTACCTGCCAACACATACGGCGGAAGAAATTTCAAAGACCATAGCGCCATCATTATCGTGGCAACAGTTAAGTACGTTTGCTTTGCATCTTCTGTCATTTTTTTACGAAGTAAGAAAACATACACATAACCGATTGGCGGCGTAATGAAGCAAAGAACATATATAATTTTTGATTTTAAATACCACTTTTGTTCGCCAAGTTTCTTTATGTCTTCTTCTATTCTCTTACTCTCTTGTTCTCTCACTTCTTCTTCACTAGAATCTTCCTCTTCTCTTCTAAATTCTCCACCTAATATATGTAATTCTTCCTGTGTAGTATCGTTGAGTTTAGACACAAAATGGGTTATCCTTCCACACAACACATATGGAAGGATAACCTATTTTCAGATTTTATTCATTTCCTTAACTTGATGGCTATGTGCCCTATAAGGATGCTTATTTTATCATTTTAATCTTTTCTCAATTTCAAGTGTCGGGAAATAATCACCAAACTCATTTGTTTCCTTTTCATTACGATTCATACTAATACTTCCTATATTAGTATATGTAACATTTAATATTTGCCAACCTTTATGGTTTAATAACTCATCTGATAATTTACTGTATCCATTAACTGCCATATCCTTAGCAGAAAATAATTCGTTGGGTGCTAATACAATAGTTGCTTTTATTTCACCATTTTCAACAGAAACGTTATTTAATTTGTCATTTCCTCCAATAGAATAATACTCAATAATTTCTTTCACTTTATCAACTGTCATTTGCTCTTGTGATTGTTCTGCTGCTTTTGCGTCCGCTTTAGCTTTAGCGGCTGCGGCTGCATCTGCTTCTTGTTTTGCTTTTTCTGCCGCTAAACGTTGCTCTTCAGCCTCTTTTTGCTTCTGCTCATCTTGCATTTTAAACCATGGAGCTGCTTCATCTACTTTCGCTTGTAAATCTTTATTTTTTGTTTCAAGGCTCGCTACGGTTTCTGTTTTAGCAGACAGTTGTTTTTTATATTCATCTACTCTAGCATTCGCATCATCAATTTGCTCTTGTGAAGGACCAACTGCAACTCCAATACTAAGAGCAATCAATGCTGTTAGTACATATTTCCATCTCTTTTTTAAAAATTCTAAAACCACTTTCAATTTGTAACTCCTCCTAAAGTATTTTCATATGATGTTAGCCCAATTTTACCAGAATAACATAAAAAAAGAACTAGACTTTTTACTTTCCTCCAATTAGCGATGAATCAATATCCTCAACAACAGTGTCTAGACTTCCTAACTGGTTAGGGGTTCTGAAACCATAAAAAATTAAAAAATCATTCTTCAATTAAACTCCCCTTATATACAGATTTTTGACCGTATTTATCATAAATAAAGAAACAAAGGTAAAGGGTACACCATATCAATGTTTTGTGTTTGATACTGTATATAAATGCTTTAATAGTTTAAATACATTTTTTAGAAATAGACGGACAAAATATATGTGTTTAGAAAAGGAGGATGCTACATGGATGATTATGAACGTATTATTTTAGATGTGAACGGTACAGAACTCGAAATGTTAAATACGATTCGCGAGCATTTTAAAGAAAAACATGGTGTTGAACTAAGTCACGGTGCATTGCTTCGAGATTTAATGGATATTGAATACATTCGGATTACGGAAGATCGACACAAGTATGATTAATCAATGAAGCTTTAAGCCTAGAACATATTGTTCTAGGCTTAATTAAATCCATACAAAAAGGTAAGGTACTTTCTAAAAAAGCACCTTACCTTCTATATCATATATCATTTAACTTCCAACAAACTCTATTGCTAACCCCTTCGCTTTCTCCAAAGCTTTTTCAATTTGCTCAAATCCTGTCCCACCAGCACTGTTACGACGCTTTACAGCTGCATAAGGTGAAAGAACTTCATATAAATCTTCTTCAAATAACGGACTCATTTCTTTATACGTTTCAAGTGGTACATCTAATAAATAGATTCCTTTTTGCGTACAATGAAGAACTAGTTTCCCGACAATTTCATGAGCTTGACGGAACGGCATTCCCTTGCTTGCTAAATAGTCGGCAATTTCTGTTGCGTTAGAGAAGTCTTGCGTCACAGCTTGCCCCATTTTTTCTTTGTTTACATTCATCGTTTCAAGCATGCCTGCCATAATATGAAGGCATCCTTCAACTGTTTTCACTGTATCAAACATTCCTTCTTTATCTTCTTGTAAGTCTTTATTGTAAGCGAGCGGCAATCCTTTCATTACTGTAAGTAAACTGAATAAATTACCGTATACTCTGCCCGTTTTACCACGAATAAGTTCCGCCATATCCGGATTTTTCTTCTGCGGCATAATACTGCTTCCAGTTGCGTATTGATCGCTCATTTCAATAAATTGAAATTCTTGACTACTCCATAAAATAAGTTCTTCGCAAAAGCGTGATAAGTGCATCATAAGCATAGATGAGTTACTTAAAAACTCCAGTATGAAATCACGATCACTTACCGCATCTAAACTATTTTCATAGATTCCATTAAATCCAAGAAGCTCCGCACTATATTCTCGGTCAATCGGGAATGTTGTACCAGCTAGTGCTCCTGCTCCTAATGGTGAAATGTTAATACGCTTTAACGAATCTTCATAACGATTCACATCGCGCTCTAACATCCAAAAGTAAGCAAGAATATGATGCGCAAATGAAATCGGCTGTGCACGTTGCAAGTGCGTATAGCCGGGCATAATTGTTTCAATGTTATTTTCCGCTTGATGAACAAGAACAGTTTGCAATTGTTTTGTAGCTTTTATAATATCTTCTACTTTTTCTTTTAAATACAAATGCATATCTGTCGCTACTTGATCGTTACGGCTTCGGCCTGTATGAAGTTTCCCTCCTACTTCACCGATTCTTTCAATTAACATCTTTTCAATATTTAAATGAATATCCTCAGCCTCGACTGAGAAATTCAATTTATTTTGTTTCGCTTCCTCTAGTAAATATTGAAGCCCTATCTTTATTTTCTCTGCTTCTTCTTTCGTAACGATGCCTTGCTTTGCTAACATCGTTACGTGTGCGATACTCCCTTTTATATCTTGGCTAACCAATTGCTTATCAAAGGAAATAGAAGCTCCGAATTCTTCTACCCACGCTTCCGCTTCTTCTGTAAAACGTCCGCCCCAAAGTTTGCTCACGCTTCCACCTTCTTTTGATTCACTTGGCTGTATACTTTCGTAGGTAAACCGAATAATGAAATGAATCCAACTGCTGCATCATGATTAAATTCATCCTGGGCAGTATACGTTGCTAATTTTTCATCGTATAAAGAGTACTCAGATTTACGCCCTTCTACAATCGCATGACCTTTAAATAATTTCACACGCACTGTACCTGTTACATTTTTTTGCGTTTCTTGTAAGAAAGCATTGAGCGCTTGTTTTAAAGGTGAGAACCATAAACCGTTATAAATTAATTCTGTTAGTTTTTGCTCAATCATCGGTTTGAAATGAGCGACCTCTTTCACAAGTGTTAAATCTTCAAGTTCTTTATGCGCTGTTATTAATGTCATTGCTGCTGGGCATTCATATACTTCACGAGATTTAATACCGACAAGGCGATTTTCTACATGGTCGATACGTCCAACGCCATGTTTGCCAGCAAGTGCATTTAACGTTTTAATTAGTTCTGAAAGTGAATATGCAGTGCCGTTTAAAGTCTTCGGTACTCCTGCTTCAAATCCGATTTCTACAAACTCTGGTTTATTCGGTGTATCTTCTAATGCTAATGTCATCTCGTATGCTTCTTCTGGCGGCGCTGCCCATGGATCTTCTAAAATTCCACATTCGTTGCTGCGTCCCCATAAGTTTTGATCGATTGAAAACGGGCTATCTAAATTAATTGGAATCGGTATATCGTTTTCTTTTGCATATGCAATTTCTTCTTCACGTGACCATTTCCATTCACGTACAGGCGCAATAACTTCTAAATATGGATTCAACGCTTGAATAGAAACTTCAAAACGAACTTGGTCATTCCCTTTCCCTGTACATCCATGTGCAACTGCACTTGCGCCTTCCTGCTCTGCAATTTCTACTAATTTTTTTGCAATAAGCGGACGAGATAATGCAGAGACAAGAGGATATTTCCCTTCGTATAACGTGTGAGCTTGCATCGCTATCAATGCATATTCATTCGCATATTCTTCTTGAACATCAATCATATATGATTTAATTGCACCTACTGAAAGTGCTTTTTCTTTTACAAACGCTAAGTCTTTACCTTCCCCTAGATCTAAGCAAAGCGCGATAATATCATAATTCTTCTCTTGTAACCATTTAATTGCAACGGAAGTATCAAGACCTCCGGAATATGCTAATACAACTTTTTTCTTCTCCATTTTGCATCCCCCTAAAGAATAAATATTCATCTTTCCTTATAATAATCCAAACTTTATCACCTTTCATAAAATGAATCAAGGGGAATTTATAAATTTTTTTCAAACAATTCCGTCGAACTTCTTTCTTTTTTTATGTAAAATAGAGGAAGGAAAATGGAGGGGTGTCTATGAAAAAGTATTTTATATACAATGAACATCTAGGAATTGAAGTACCGAACATACAAAAAAAATGGGAAGACATCTCTGAACAAGCGCAGCATTCTATTTTATTAAAATGGGAGCAAGTTCGCGGAAAAATACCTGATCGCATAAAGGAACTTGAGCACCATATTAACGCGAAACAACACCACTTAAATAACGAAGAAGACTTCGAAATTTCTTGCAGGCTAAATTCAGAAATTGCCGATCTTGCTTCAATTATTAACGATCTTTGGCTTTGGTATCGTCTAACCCAAAACGTATCTGAGGGAAAAGCACACCAATGAAAAAAGCATGCCCCTCAATTAATTCGGGTCATGCTTTTTTGTCGTAACACGATTTACAATATATTTCTTGTGCTGTTTTCGCCAAACACACATCAAACGGACCAACTAATATACTTCTTTCTTTTGGCAACTTTACAAAAGCAACTAGCTCTTCTTCATATTGAATCTTTTTCTGACATGAAACACATTTTAATTCTTTTCTTTTAAACATGTCTTTTAGCATATCTCCATTCTCCCCCTCATCTATCTATATTAATATACTCTCATAATAGTTAGAGCTTGTAAAAAAATGACACATTCCGAAACAAATTATTCATATACTATGTACAAAAGCAGGTCTCAAACTTATGCGAGCTTTCATTATTATCGCTTTAACTTTTTTAAGTATCATTAGCTGGGATGCATTTTTTAAAGATAAAAGTGATGAGAACAATACAATTGAATAAAAACCCTTCTTTTCTTACTTATTGGACAAACTTCTAAAAGTTGTCCAGTTCTACGAAATAACTTAGGCTTTTCTACAAAAATATTTAAACATAACATTTTTTGTAGATTCTCTCCGGTTATTGTCGGTTTCCATCCGCATGTATTTTTTGAAAGTATGATATAATAATATAAATCTTGAAGGAAGGGATTTTGATATCATGATCGCTCGAAGGAGCATGTGGCATCGTATTGACGAATCATACACGTAGCGTATTTTTCAGCTCAGATACTTTAGTCTAGCGAAAAAAATACGAGAGTGGGGAAATTATGATTGCCCGAAGGATAATTTGGCAAAAAAAAGACTCTTCTTACACATAGCGTTTTGTTTAGGACTTAATTGTTACTAGCTAAACAAAACAAAGAAGAGCAGGATTGCTAAATGAAGAATCCTACTCCCCGTTTTGTTTAGTCGCTTTAAGACTTAAACTAAAACGAAGGTAGGGAGAATTGATGGACGAGAGGATTATTCGTTATTTCTTCAGCGACATATAGCGTAGTTAGTTTTTTTCGTAAACTAACTGAAAGCTACATGTGAGCTCGTAGTTAGTTCACAACACCAAAAGGACTACTAACTACTGAAAGAAGGAATAACGATGAGGAACATCCAAAGTCGACAAATTATTAAAGAAGTTTTTATGGTTTTAATCGGTTCATTTATATTAGCAGCAGCGCTATATCACATTCACTTCCAAAACCACTTAACAGAAGGTGGCTTTGTAGGTATTGCACTATTTATCCAAAATTTTTATGATATTTCACCATCTATTTCAACTGTAGTAATGGATATCCCTATTATTTTACTATGTGCTTCATTTTTAGGTAGAAAAATGGTTGGCTATTCATTCTTAGGTTCACTTTCATTCGGAGTATTTTATTCCCTTATGGAAAATTATTCTCCTTTTACGGTAGATTTATCAAATAATTTATTTGTAGCTGCAGTAGTTGGCGGTGCGTTAGCTGGTATTGGACTCGGTTTTATATTGCGATTTGGCGGTGCAACCGGTGGAGACGATATTTTAACAATTATATTAAGTAAACGAACTCGGTTTACAATTGGGCAAATTTTCTTCGTCTTTGACGCGATTGTTCTTGCGCTTTCATTATATTATTTAAATTGGACAGAAATTGCTTTTACTATTCTTTCGATTGCCGTACAGGCAAAAACATTGGATTTAATTTACTATCCAAAAACAGAAAAGAAAGCAGCAAAGCAACCCGTTTCTATTCCAATATCCAAAAAACATGCGACAAACTAAAAAGCGAAAGGCTTCGGCCTCTCGCTTTTTTTCATGCTCTCTTTTCTTTTTCTAATATGTAGCGTACTTGATAAAACTTATTTGCAAATTCAGTAACATTCCTCGTTAAGCGGTAGTTCACTGTAGAGCCAATTGCCATTCCAAGTACAGGAATGCCTTGGAATAATTTACGACGGAGAGCATAAATCGAAAATGTCTTCAAAATTTGTTTTAACACAACCTCAGTAGAAGCTGGCTTTAACACCTCTTCGTCTCCTTCATAAAAGAATGAATCTTCTTGCTCAAGTTCTCTCAGTAAATTGTACCATGCGTATTGCTGAAGTCTCGCCGGCAATAATGATGCATGGAATACCTTTAACGCAAGCATCATTTCATACGGCTTGTTCACATCATGCCCAAATGATGTCGCAATAAGTTGTACAGCCTTCACATTTAACGCAATCATAACCGGAAAATCAGCCGTTAATAATAATAGGCCGCCAACACCTGTTGCTCCGCCTTGTACGAATGAATATAGACGATGACGTGCTGTTTGCTGCTCTGCTATGTATGTTAATTGATCAATAGATAACGCCTTCAAATCTTCAAGTTGCTCAATTGATTCATCAAATAATCTCGATGTTCCTAAAATACGATTACGTGCATCTAACTGTGATTGTGAACTTTGAATAAGTGCATGCAAATGAAAGAGCCATCCATCTGCTTTCGTAAAAAAGTCTTTTCGTTTTTTCTCAGGTAGTTTTGCAACTGTAGTATGCAACCACTTATCAAACATCTTTTGAAAATCGGTCGCTTCTTGCTCTACTAATTGCCCTTCCCACTCTTTTATATTTTCTAAAATGGCTTGTTCTCGCTTCGATCGCATCACAACAACCACCTCGTTCGATTTTTTCCTATTGTAACATATTTCTGCTTGTTCTTTGCAAATATGCTTGTCTATCTTTATTCACATACCATTTTTTAGTGACATAAAATATTAGCAAAAAGGATGAAATGAATCACATGAATCTATCCAATATAAAAAAAGAATATAATGCAGTATTCAGCTTAGGACAAAACTGCTGGCCTGCTTGGGCTTTATATCAATTCGAATTATCACCATTTTTTGGTGTTATCGATTTTATGCTAAGCCCTTCATTAGAAAAAGTGAATTTATTATTACAAAATCGATTTGACCGTTTTTTACAGTTCGAAAACTTATCCTTCATCTCATTTTGGGATGATGATGCGAAATTAAGACTCCGTGACAACCTATATGAAATCGACTCCTGTCACGACTTTAAAACAGATGTAAACACACCAACATCCTGGCCTTCTTATACAGAAATTAAGTTAAACTATGAGCATCGAATTAATCGTTTTCTAACTACAATCGAAACGGCAGAATCCACATTGTTTATTCGAACGGGAGGAACATACGAAGAAGCACGTTCCTTGGAACAAATTTTATCTCAAATAGTTAAACATACATTCTCTGTCCTATTACTCATTCCTGAAGATGTACCAACTATCGCCCAAGAAGATTGGGGATTACAAAATATTTGTGTTATAAAATGCCCAGTGATGGATATATACCAGTACAATGAAGCATTTTGGAATGACTTATTTAATGGCATCACAATTCGGCCAAACGCTTAAATACACGTCACCTTTTATCACACCCTGCCTTATAATCATCCTTATACAAAATAAATAAGGAGTGATTATATATGTATCCACGTGCAAAAGCTTTTGGCATTGCTATACATCACGGTCGCCTTCTCGTACAAGAATATCATACAGGCGATGAAACATATTACCGACCTCTTGGCGGATCAATTGAACTTGGTGAAAAATCAGCACATACTGTTATTCGCGAATTTCAAGAAGAGCTTCACACAGAAGTGGAAATCAACAATTATTTAGGCTGCTTAGAAAATATCTTTCATCTTGATGGAGAAATTGGTCATGAAATCATTCAGCTATATTCTTTACGCTTATTAGACACATCACTATATGAAATGGAAAAAATGAATATACAAGATGAGCAAACCGTATCGTATGCGAAATGGATTCCCATTACAGCTTTCATTCAGAAGGAAAAAGTGCTATATCCAGATGGAATTTTAAACTATATCCAAAAGAAAAAAGACGAAATCCTATAGGATCTCGTCTTTTTTTATATAGTATATTAACCAATATCTCCAAGACGTAATACGTCACGAGCAATCATAACTTCTTCGTCAGTTGGAATTACGATAATTTTTACTGGAGAGTGTGGGAAGCTGATGAATGCTTCTTCACCGAATACGTTATTACGTTTTACGTCGAAGTATACGCCCATGTACTCAAGGCCTTCTAATACGCGCTCACGAATAATCGCACTGTTTTCACCTACACCAGCTGTGAAGATGATTGCGTCTACACCTTTCATACGAGCAGTGTAAGAACCGATGTATTTGTGGATACGGCTTACGAATACATCAAGTGCTACTTTCGCACGGTGGTCGCCTTCTTCTTCTTTCGCAATGATGTCACGTAGGTCACTAGAGTAACCAGTAAGACCTAACATACCACTCTTCTTGTTTAATACGTTAACTACTTCTTCTACTGTTTGGCCTGTTTTTTCCATGATGTATGGAATTAACGCAGGGTCAAGGTTACCAGAACGTGTACCCATTGTTACACCAGCAAGTGGAGTGAAGCCCATAGAAGTATCGATAGACTTACCGCCTTCTACTGCTGCGATACTTGCACCGTTACCTAAGTGACAAGAAAGTAGGCTTAAGCTTTCAATTGGACGACCTAATAATTCAGCCGCACGCTCAGTTACATATTTATGAGAAGTTCCGTGGAAACCGTATTTACGGATGCCAAATTTCTCATAGTACTCATATGGTAAGCTGTATAGGAATGCAGATTCCGGCATTGTTTGGTGGAATGCTGTATCGAATACTGCTACTGCTGGTACGTTTGGTAGTACTTCTTGGAATGCTTTAATACCAACAAGGTTTGCTGGGTTGTGAAGTGGTGCTAAATCGCTTAATTCTTCGATATCAGCTAATACTTCAGCATCAATTAAAACAGAATCAGCAAATTTTTCGCCGCCGTGTACAACACGGTGACCGATACCGCCAATCTCATCAAGAGATTTTACGATTCCGTTTTCAGTTAATTTCTTAAGAAGCATGTTAACTGCTACTGCATGATCTGGGATGTTTGTAATTTCTTTTTGTTTTTCGCCATTTACAGTAATTGTGAAGATACTATCTTCTAAACCGATACGTTCTACTAAACCTTTTGTTAATACTGTTTCACTTGGCATTTCAAATAATTGGAACTTTAACGAAGAGCTTCCTGCGTTAATCGCGATGATTTTTGACATCTAGTCTTTCGCCCCTTTTTCTCTTGGTAGTTGTGTGGATCATTCCACAAACCGCTCGATTTTATCTAATTAAATTCACTCATTATGAAAACGTTTCATCATTAGTAAATTTTATACTCACGATTTTAATTTAAACATCGTCCGACATATATTTCAAGTGAAAAAATTGTAACACCAAGAAAAAAAATATATTACAGATTTCAAAAAAATTCAGTTAAATCTTGTATATATTAAAAAACATTACATATCCTATAAAACTGTACTACATTAATTACTAACCCTGTTACATATATATCGTATTATTTATGTGTTGCAAACCAAGTATTCAATTGATCCATAATGTTCTCCATAGCCTTCATGTTAGAGAATTTAGGTAATTCCACTAGTAGTGCCTGTTTCGGCATTGTTACACCTTGGCCTTTCTTTTGGAGAACAAATATACTTTTTGCATTTTTCTCGTTTTTAAACATGGAAACAGGAAGCTGTAATAATCCTTGAATAAAACATGTCTCTTTAATGAATGCATGTAGCTTTGGCGCTTGATCACTTTCAAAAATGAAGTTTGGTACTAAGAAGAATAAATACCCGCCTTCTTTCGTATGTTTCACACTTTGTTCAATAAATAAGTGATGTGCATATGACATTCCTTCATTTGCTTTTAATGTATATTCACTTGCAACAATTTCATTTGGATAATAACCAATTGGTAAATCTGAAACGACTGCATCAACTGGATCAATATAAAGTGGTGCTAGTCCATCTTGGTGGAAGAATTCGATTGCATGCTTTTGTAAATTTGCATTTACTAAAGCAAGTTTAATTAACACCTCATCCACTTCTACACCAAATCCACTCATTGTTAGTTCTTCTTTGGCGCTATTAAACAATGTAGTCATTAAGTTACCAGTTCCAATTGCAGGGTCTAAAACAGTAATTTCTTTTTGACCTTGCATAAACTTATGGAATAAGTAGCTCATGAACATTCCAACTGCATCTGGCGTCATTTCGTGATTCGCTTGTACGCCCTCTTTCATTCCTTTTAAAATGGCTAGCTGAAATGCTTTACGAATTTCTTCCCCTTTATATGTTTCTTCATTAAACGTACTATATTCACGATTCAACCGTTCAATTGTTGATTCGGATAATTCCTCTTGTAAAATCGCTCCTTCAAACAAGTTATCACCTGTTTCTACAAGCGCCTCTAAATATGTTACATCTAATTCTTTACGTAAAACTACCGTAGAAGAATCAAAAATAGAAAATAATGTTTCCACTGCCTGACTCACGTACATTCCTCCTTCTCTCTTTTACACATAACTTATATCATACCATAATCTAAATTTTTCCCAAAAGAAAAAGCGACCTCTTGCAAAGAGCTCCCCTTCAAGTTGTTTATGATGTAACGTCTTTTCTCATATATTGGTTCAGTTAACAATACATGAGAAAAGACGACCTCTTCTAAAGTAAAACTTTAATGAGAGGTCGTCTTCATTTACATTACTTCGCAGATTTAGCTGCTTCTAATGCTGCTTCATAGTTTGGATGGCTTGTACCTTCGCCTACGTATTCTGCGTAAACTACTTTGTCATTGCTATCTACTACGAATACTGCACGAGCAAGTAAACGAAGTTCTTTCATTACTAAGCCGTAAGCTTCACCGAATGAAAGGTCACGGTGATCAGAAAGTGTTACAACATTTTCTAAACCGTTTGCTGCACACCAGCGTTTTTGAGCGAATGGTAAATCAGCGCTAATTGTTAATACTTTCGCGTTTTCAATACCTGCTGCATCTTCGTTAAAACGACGAGTTTGTGCATCACATACACCTGTGTCAATTGAAGGTACAACACTAATTAATTTTACTTCACCTTTGTATGTCTCTAAACTTACTGGAGATAAGTCATTTGCTAATACTTGGAAGTTAGGCGCTTGATCGCCAACTTTAACTTCTGTTCCAACTAAAGTCATTGGGTTACCTTTAAAAGTTACATTTGCCACTTAAAAATCCTCCCTTATTTTAAACAAAATATGTACAATGTAAATGATAGTTTGTCCCTATCAATAATGCAAATAAAATCGCTTTATTTACAAAAAAATAAAGAAGCTAATCCATTGATCAGCTTCTTTATTCGTTAAATTTGAAATTCAGGATCATCTTCTTTTCGTTTATCCATCATTTCTTTCACTTTATCAACAGCTTGTGGCGCTAATTCAATTATTTTATCGATGACGTGTGTTTGCTTATCTAAGTGTAATACTTTCACACCTTCTCCATTTATAACAAGAAAGGCAACAGGATTAATAGAAACTCCTCCACCACTTCCCCCGCCAAATGGATGACGGCCTGAATGTTCTACTTTACCAAATTCACTTCCACCAGCAGCAAATCCAAAACTGACTTTCGAAACTGTAAGAATTACACTTCCATCTGCCGCTTTAATTGGGTCACCAACAATTGTATTTACATCAGTCATTTGTTTTAAATGCTGCATTGCAGTTGTCATTAAACCTTGAATTGGATGGTCCACTTTATATCCCCCCTATGATTGAACTGATTTTTCGTTCGTACCAGATCTTTGTCTTCTCATAAACGTGAGTAATTTGATACCCGTTTTTATAGCACGAAATATACGAAAAGATGCTGTTAACTCACACCTTGATGCAAATCCTTTCCCTTGAAAAACAGGGGTAATTTCAAATTCTGGTACGTCGACAATATGCATATATTGTCCTACAACTCCAGCAGCCATTCCTTTTGTCCCCCATGCATACCCAGTGACAATTCCAGTACTAGCCGCATCGCCTGCTCCAATTTGTGAATGCCACTTCCAACTATTGATTTTCACTCGTTTGAGAAAATCTTTAACAATAGTATGAACTTCTTGAAGCTTTTTTATCAGTTCTCCAATGCTATCAAGTTGTGCCATAATTTTATTATCTATTCCGCCATCTTTCTCAGCTTTTTCGATTTTCTGCCCCGTTTTTTTCTGTTGTTTTTCAATTCTTTCCAATACATCAAACGTATATCGAATCATCCATATTTTCACTTGAAATAAACATTGTTTTTCCATTTCTGAATATAAAAACGTCACCTTAAGCGATATTTTCGATAATAGTATAAGCAAAATAAAAAGTAGAAGAATTATCATTCCAATTACAAGCCATTTCATTCTTACCATCCTTTCACTCCATACCCATTATCGACAAGTTTATTCATCATTAAACAACCTTTTATAAAATTGAATATAAAAATTTTTCTAAAAATAAAAAGGGATTTTGACATTTTATATCGAAATATACTATTTGAGCATATTATTCAGAATACATTTTGATGATATGCAGCACTAAGACTAGAAAATTTAACTGCAGTGGAGGGATACATAATGGCAAATCGTCGCAATTTATTTTTCTTTTATGGTGATGACAAAGTAACGCTCGTTGAAAAAATGAAACCAGTATATCGTATTTTAGAGGAGAATGGATTTACCATATTAGATCATCCAAAAAATGCAAACGCTATCGTCAGCGTTGGAGATGATGGAACTTTCTTACAAGCCGTTCGTAAAACTGGCTTTAGAGAAGATTGCTTATACGCAGGTATTTCTACGAAAGATGAAATTTCTTTCTACTGCGATTTCCACATCGATCACGTTGATACAGCCCTTCAAGAAATTACAAAAAACGAAATTGAAGTACGAAAATATCCAACAATTAAAGTAGATGTAGATCACGGTACATCTTTCCATTGTTTAAATGAATTCACATTACGCTCTAGTATCATTAAAACATTTGTCGTAGATGTACACGTCGACAATTTACATTTCGAAACCTTTAGAGGTGATGGATTAGTTATCTCCACACCAACAGGAAGTACCGCTTACAATAAATCATTACATGGTGCAGTTGTCGATCCACTTATCCCATGTTTCCAAGTAAGCGAACTAGCATCTTTAAATAACAACACATACCGTACACTCGGGTCACCGTTCCTTTTAAATCACGAGCGTACGTTAACTTTAACACTTAAACCAGATGGAAATGATTATCCTGTTATCGGAATGGATAACGAAGCACTTAGCATTAAACAAGTGGAAAAAGCCGTTGTTCGTTTAAGCGATAAACAAATTAAAACTGTTAAATTAAAAAACAACTCTTTCTGGGAAAAAGTACAGAGAACGTTTTTATAGTAATCAAAAAACCCTCGAATTATGGGATTTCCATAATTCGAGGGTTTTTTATTTATCAAATGCAACTTGACGCTGTTTCACAAAACATTTTGGAACAGGACAACAGTATATGAAATTATATCAACGATTTTACCCAAAATATCAATTTACCGACATCATCAACCTATCTAAAAAGAGGAAGCAGCACCAAAATGTATTTTCGGAGCCGCTCCCTCAAATTTTTAGACGTCTTTTCTATAAACAATCTTCCCATCAATGACGGTCATTTCTGCCTGTACTTCTTTTATTTCTTCCGCCTCAATTTCAAAAACATTGCGGTCTAATATCGTAAAGTCTGCCTCATATCCTTTTGCGATTTGTCCTCGCTTCGCTTCTTTTCCGATTGCATAGGCACTTCCTGTTGTAAATAAAGAGACAGCTTCATATACCGTTAATCTTTCTTCTGGCATATAGCATACACCATCAATAAAACTTCTACGTGTAACAGCACTATACATACCTAAAAACGGATTCACTTGTTCAATTGGAGCATCAGAGCCTCCATTACAGTGTAATCCTGCATCCAGTAACGTCTTCCAAGCATACGCATAACGAAGACGATGTTCTCCTAGTTTTTCAATAACTGACGGAAAATCCGATGAAACAAAGACCGGCTGAATATCAATAATAGCTGGCAAGTGTTGCATTCTTTCAATCAACTCTTCACGAGCTAGCTGGCAATGAATAATACGGTCACGTAATCCTTCTGCTGGTGGATGTAATTCAAGCGCATCAATGACATATTCAAGCGATAAATCACCAATTGTATGAATCGCAACTGGCATATGTAAATCTCGTGCTTTTTTCACTAAACCTGCAAGCTCTTCACGTGAGAAAATGGCAACTCCATTTGTTTCCTTCGCATCTTCATACGGTTCACTTAATAAAGCTGTTCTTCCGCCAAAAGAGCCGTCAGAAAAAATTTTCATCGCACCAAATTCAATATAGTGCTCATTTTCATATTCTTTTCGTTCATTCGCTACTTCATGGTGAACGAGTAAATGCGCTTTAAACCGCATTTCTTTTATAACGTGTGAAAACGCATTGTACGTTTTTTGAAAGCCGCCATAATAATTTAAGTCTTCCGTATGTCCGCCAACTAATCCGTATTGCCAGCAGTCTGAAATCGCTGTTTGCAGAGCACTTTGCAAATACACTCCATCTATTTCGGGCTGAACATGTTTAATTAACTCTTGTCCTTGCTCATATAAAAGTCCTGTTAATTTATTTAATGAGTCACGACCAATTTTTCCGCCCTTTGGATCTTGCGTCGCTTCTGTTATGTTCGCTTCTTGCAATATGTATGAATTCACCCATGTCACGTGACGACAAACGCGCTTTAATAAAATCGGATGTTCTTTAGAGATTTCATCTAAATCACGTACATGAACTTGTTTTGTATCTGTAAAATTATTTTCATTCCATCCTTCTCCGATAATCCAAGATCCTTCTGGCGCTTCTTCTACGCGCTTCTGAACAAGAGTAAGTACTTCGCTATAAGATTTGCAATTTGATAGATCTAGACGAAGTAACCTCTCCCCATGGCCAATAAGGTGCATATGGCTATCAACAAGCCCTGGAATCATCGTTTTCCCTTTTAAGTCACATAACTTCACTTCTGAATATCGGCTTTCTAACTCTTCTTTATTCCCTATATGAACAATGACGCCATTTTCAACGTAAATAGCTTCTACTTTTTCATTCTCTTCTCGCATAGTGTAAATGGTGCCGCCATACCAAATTTCTCCCATATGCTCATCCCCTTTTTCCTTTAGTCTACGAAATTCGTTCGTATAAAAAAAGCACCATTTCGATTAAAAATGGTGCTTTCCCAAAAATTAATTTTGTTCAGTAGGGTTCGTTGTAACTTGCCATTCAATGTTAAATTTATCTTTTACTTGTCCGTATGCTGGGCTCCAGAAAGTTTCTTGAAGTGGCATAATAACTTCTCCACCTTCTTGTAACTTATCGAATACTTCTTTCGCTTTTTCTGCATTACTAATTCGAACTGCAATTGTCACTTGAGATCCAATCGTATGCCCCTGACCTGGGAATGTATCAGAAATCATAAGTTCCGTATTACCAATTTTCAAATGAGCATGTGCAACGCGCTCTTTCGCTTCAGCTGGAATTGGGTATTCTGGATTTTCAGGCATCTCACCAAAAGTTTGCATTACTTCTACTTTTGCGTCTAACGCCTCTTTATAAAGCTGTACAGCCTCTTGCCCACCACCATCTAAAACTAAGTACGGATTAATACCTAAAATCATACGGACACCTCTTTTTTTAATTTATAAAATCGAACTTATGTTCGTTTTTATAATATCATACATTTAACATTTCATTCAACTATTTACTTCCCTATTTTCAAAATTATTTTGAAGGCAGCTCCATCTCTTGTTTTCTAAGTTCAATACGGCGAATTTTTCCGGAAATCGTTTTTGGTAGTTCATCTACAAATTCAATTTTGCGAGGGTATTTATATGGTGCAGTCAATTCTTTGACATGTTGTTGGAGCACTGGAATTAATGTTTCTTCGTTCTTGTCTATATTCTCTCTTAATACGATAAATGCCTTCACGACACTTCCGCGAATTTCATCAGGGCTTGCGACAACCGCACATTCTCTTACATATGGATGTTTTACAAGTGCATCTTCGACTTCAAACGGTCCGATTGTATAACCAGAGCTAATAATAATATCATCACCGCGACCTTCAAACCAAAAATATCCTTCTTCATCTTTTTTCGCTTTATCACCGGTAATATAATAATCACCGCGGAATTGCATCGCTGTGCGCTCATCGTCTTTATAATATTGTTTAAAGAGTGCTGGTGTTTCAATGTGAACTGCAATATCACCAACTTCTCCTACCTGTACAGGAGTTCCTTCTTCGTTTACGATATCAACATGATTTCCTGGCGTCGGTTTTCCCATTGATCCTGGTCTAATGTCCATCCCTTTCATTATTCCAACAAGTAGTGTATTTTCCGTTTGCCCATAGCCGTCTCTTACTGTAATATCGAAATGCCTTTGGAACGTTTCAATAACTTCCCTGTTTAACGGCTCACCTGCCGATACAGCGCTATGTAACGCTTCTAAATTGTACTCACTTAAGTTTTCTACCTTTGCCATTAATCTATACTCAGTCGGCGTACAACAAAGCACATTCACCTTGTTATCGCCTAATAAATTTAAATACGTTTTTGGTTCAAACTTACCATTGTATACAAATCCTGTTGCACCTGAACCGAGAGTCGCTACAAACGGGCTCCAAATCCATTTTTGCCAACCTGGACTAGCCGTTGCCCATACAACATCATTCCCTTCAATTCCGAGCCAGTTCGGGGCGCTTGTACGTAAATGAGCGTATGCCCATGCATGTGTATGAACAACTCCTTTTGGATTTCCTGTCGTCCCTGACGTATAAGATAAAAAGACCATATCTTCTTTATCCGTCTTCGCCATTTCTAACGTATCACTTTCCGTTTCTAATGCTGTTTTTAAATTCGTCCATCCATCTACTGAACGCTCGCTCAAAACGAATTTTTGAAGAGATTCCACCGCTTCTACGCCGTCGAATTGTCCAATATACGGTTCGTAACTTACAATTGCTTTCACTTCTCCGTGCCCAATACGGTACTCAATATCTTTTTTACGCAACATTTCTGAGCTTGGAATAACGACAAATCCTGCTTTAATCGCAGCAATATACGTCATGTAAGCTTCAATTAAGCGCGGCATCATAATAAGGAGCTTGTCCCCTTTTTGTAAGCCACTTTTTATAAAAGCGTTTCCAATTCTATTCGCACCTTGCATTAATTCAAAATATGTAATCTCTCGTCTATTCCCTTTATCATCTTGCCAAATTAAAGCAAGCTTCTCTTTATCACTCGTATATTTCTCTATTTCCGAAACTAAATTATAAGACGGTGGCGCTAACAATTCCTCTCTCTTCATATAACATCCTCCTTTATTTCTATGCCTCCCTTATATAATAAAGAATTTTCAGTAAATTTTGAACCCTCTTCTTTTGACAATTTTTTTATATTTATGTCGAATTGATGTATGAATGTATAGCGACGATGTTTTTAACATAACGATTCATCGGCAAATAACGACGAAAACGACAAAAAGAAAGAGCGGGAGAACCCGCTCTTTCTAAGCCATCGTATATGGGATTATTTTTGGTAACCGCCTAATTGTTGCTCAGCTAGTGAAACTAGACGTTTCGTAATTTCGCCACCAACAGATCCGTTAGCGCGAGATGTTGCATCAGCTCCAAGTTGAACACCAAACTCTTGAGCGATTTCGTATTTCATTTGGTCTAATGCTGATTCAGCACCAGGAACCGCTAATTTATTTGTGCTTCGTGTCATGTTATATCACCTCCTTGTGAGTATAGAGTGTGATAAACAACATGACTTCATGCACATTTGAATGTGGTAATTTATGGGTTTAGAAAAGTTCTTCGAATTTTTCTTCTTCAGCCACTACTTCTACTGTTTGTAATACCATTGTTTCTTTGTTCGCTACAGCCTCTTCAATTAACGGTGCGAAATCGTACTTCGCTTCAAAACGATTTGCTTTCTCACGCTTCGGTTTCGTCGATGGACTTGCTGGTGTAAATACTGTACAGCAGTCTTCATATGGACGAATTGAAATATCATACGTTCCAATTTCTTTTGCAATTTTAATAATTTCTAATTTATCCATCGTAATAAGCGGACGAATAACAGGATAGTTTGTCACTTCGTTAATCGTATGCATACTATCTAACGTTTGGCTCGCTACTTGTCCAAGACTTTCACCAGTCGTAATTGCAAGTGCATTACGCTCCTCTGCAATACGCTCTGTAATACGCATCATCATACGACGCATAACTGTCATAGAATAGCTAGATGGAATTTCTTTATTAATCGTTTTTTGCACTTCAGTAAATGGAACAAGATGAAGTGTTACACGTTTACAGTATTTCGTTAACTCTTGTGCTAAATCGATTACTTTTTGTTTCGCGCGCTCGCTTGTGAAAGGTGGACTATGGAAGTGAACTGCTTCCACAGATACGCCGCGTTTCATCGTTAAGTAAGTTGCTACCGGGCTATCGATACCACCAGAAAGAAGTACCATTACTTTTCCGCCAACGCCAACTGGTAAACCGCCAGCTCCCATGTGCTCACCACACATAATATAGCTGTAACCACTGCGAATTTCTATACGTACATTCACATCTGGATTATGAACATCTACTGTGATATCCTCTGTATTTTCTAAAATGTGCCCACCGATTTCTGGAAGTAACTCCATCGTCTTCATTGGGAAGCGCTTATCAGAGCGGTGCACTGTAATTTTAAATGTTTTCACATCACCTTTTACTTGTAAGAAAGCTGCTAATGCACCTTTTTTAATATCTTCTAATTCTGATGCTACTTTCATTGCTAAGTTAAACTTATGAATACCAAATACATCTTTCAATCTTTCAGAAATTGCTTCATGGTCTTCACCATTTAACTGAATGTACATACGATCATGTGTTGCATCAATTTTAATGTTTGGGAATTTTTTTAATTTGAATTTCACATTATCTTTTAACGTACTTACAAACTTAGAACGGTTCTTTCCTTTTGTCGTCATCTCTCCATAACGAACTAAAATATATTCATATGTCATCATATTTCTTTACCTCATCACTTCATATAATTTTGGCATCGTCTCTTTAACAATACCTTCAAATTGTTTTACTTCTTCCATCGTGTTGTCTGGTGCTAGACTAATGCGAATCGCACTTGTAGCTGCGGCGTGCGGTACTCCCATTGCCACTAGTACTCTGCTCACTTCATTTGCTTTTGAAGAACAAGCAGACTTCGTCGATACATATACACCATGCTCTTCTAAAGCATGAACGACTACTTCTGGTTTTAAACCGACAAATGATACATTCAAAATGTGCGGTGCCGCATATTCAAGTGATGTATTAATCGTTACAGTTTCCATCTCTTTAAAGAAACGGACCAGCTCTGTTTGTAAATTTTGCAAATGAACTATCTTTTCTTTCACTTGTTCCATCGTCATACGAAGTGCTTTCACCATCGCTACAATACCAGGTAAATTTTCTGTACCTGAACGATACTTGAGCTCTTGTTGACCACCTGATAAGATTGGATCTAATCTTACACCATCACGTACGTAAAGAAGACCTGTCCCCTTTACGCTATGAAATTTATGTCCAGATATTGAACAAAGGTCAATATGAGAAGCGTATAAATCAAGTGGTACTTTTCCTATCCCTTGTACATGGTCCACGTGGAATCTTATTTTCGGATAGTTCGTTAATAATGTTCCAATTTCAGCAACGGGCTGAATCGCTCCAGTCTCGTTGTTCACGTGAATAATTGACACAAGAATCGTATCTTCACGAAGTGCTCGTTTTACATCTTCTACCGATACAACACCGTGCTCGTTAACCGGTAAATACGTTACATCAAAACCGAGATCTTCTAATTGTTTATATGCTTCAAACACAGACGCGTGTTCAATATTTGTTGTAATGATATGTTTGCCGCGCGAACGATTCCTCATCGCTATCCCTTTAATCGCAAGGTTATTCCCTTCCGTTCCACCTGATGTGAAAATAATTTCAGAAGGTTTAACGTGAAGGAGCTGTGCCGCAATCGTTCTCGATTGTGTTAATAGACGCTCTGCCTCTCCTCCAAGCGAGTGAATAGAAGAAGGATTACCAAAATATTTCCCTGCAACCGTTACGTACGATTGCAGCGCTTCTGGATATGGCTTCGTCGTCGCACTATTATCAAAATAGATCATCGTTCTTCCCCTTTCAGCGCTATCACATCATATAATCATATCACAAATACGTGTAATTACGCTAAGACTACTCAAAGGTTCCGTTTTTATATAAAAGTGTACATTTCCCCCGGCCATTTGCAGGCATACTGAGTGGTGAAGATTAATAATCAGTGGTGGATGAAACCCCATCACTTATGGTTTCACTTTATCCCGCTATTTGTGGGCAGTAAGACTCCCACCTCAAAATTCAGCTGGAGCAAAGAAGTTAGGTGGGAAATCCACTGCCCGTAAATGCCCGATTGGTGAAGGCTAATAATCAGTGGGGGGATGGCCCCCCACTGATTAAAGTTTCACTTTATTTTGAAACGAACAACCTTACTGTATTCCGCTATTCATTATAGCAACATCGACTTCAAAATTACACAAAAAAACAAACCCTTTATTAAAGGGTTTGCTCATTGTCTACATATTCAGCTATTTTTTGAACAACACCAGGTTCAAGTTGCTCTAATATAGAAGCCGCTTGTTCTAAAGCTGCATCGTATTGATATTCACGGAATAATTTCTCCGCATAATTTAAGCTTTCTGCAAGATTCTCATCATGACTGCGGTATCGGTTACCGTATTGAATTAGTTTTTCAACTAAATAAGCTTGTCCAATTAATTCTTCTGTCATTTCAGATACACCATTCACAACTGTGTATGCTTCTTCTAAACTGCTATTTACAGTATTCATATTTAACGGCTTTACTTCTAATTGCTCATATACAGCTTGCATCGCCATTTGCCCTTTTTGTAAATCTTCCATAATACTCTCTGGAAGACCTGGTAAATTCGACTTTTGCATAAAACGTTTCGTCTCAAAAATTGTATTTCGCATTTCTTGTAACTTCTCACGTGCTTCAAATTCTTCTTTGCGCATCGTTTGCAGCATTTCTTTATATTCTGCATGAAGTACTTTTAAAGTTTCACATTGCTCATAAACCTCTTCTAGTTCCTCACGAATGATAGAGAATGCAATATCTTGTTCAGCAACGCGTATTTGTAACACTTCAAAACGTTTCATTAAAATATGCATTTGCTTTTCAATTACTTTTTGTGACTCAATATCTTTGTCTTGTAATTGATAACTTTGTTTCACAAGTTGTGTTTCTATTTTCGTTTCAATTGTTTCTGTACGAATTTCTTCTAAATCTTCATAAACAGACATTGTTTTTTGCTCCACATAATGTTTCGCATGCACTTCTTGTTCAAGTTGATCATAAAAACTGTCTAAACGAGTTTTTAAGTTCTCTACTTTTTCTGCTGCTTCTGTTATATGAAGTTCCTGTATATCCATTAAACATGTGTGTAGTTGTGTCGTCATATCGCGGACTTCTTTAGGAATTTCCAAATACTCTAATACATAGCCTTGTCTTATCATATCATCATGGCCTTGTAATAAATCTTCCAGCTGAACTGGTAATGTCGCTTGACACTCTACCAATAAATCTGGAATTTGATGAATAACGATTTCTAAACTTGCTAAACCTTCTTCTAAACTAATAACAATTTCTCTCGCTTTTAAATAATCACCATTATCTGTTGCCTCTTCAAAAGTTTTGAACTTCTCGGATTCAACATCTAACATCTCCTCAATTTTTTGCTCAGCTGCTCCATACATGTGTCGATGAGCAAGAACGCTCTTTTTCATACTACGATATGTATCACGTAACCCTTCAATTTCCGCGCTATTTTTCTCATGGCTTTCTAACAGTTGCTGTAATTCATTTAAAATGTCTGTAATACGATTATCAGCGTCATCTAAACCACCTATGGATTCTTTCATCGCATGCTTTGCTTTGCGGAAGGAGAATTGCGAGGCGAATTTTCGCGCTTGCCCTAAATCTTTTTCAGCTTTCGGAAGAGTTGTTGATACAATTTCATCCCACTCTTCACGCCATTTACCAAACAGCTCTTCTGTTTGACCTGTCATATTTAAATCTTTTACCCGCTTTAGTTCATCTGCCACAGGTTTATCTTTTATCTCTTGTTTCCACTGCTCCAGTGCTTCAATATCTTTATATGAACGATTTCTTATCACAAGCTCTATCATGAGCAGCACTAGAATAGAGCTTACTACAATGATAACGATCGTCAGGATAGAATCCATGCAAAAAAGCCTCCTAGTTATATCTCTTTTTTTGTCCGTTCCGTTTATGAAATGGAAGGCATTATGTATAAAAAGGGAATTCCCCTATATTTAACAACTAACAATGTTCTAATCATACCATGTAATGACGTGTTTTTGACCTAGTTTTTTTTAAAATTTCATGTTTCTTTACATGTAATTGTAATACTTCTTAATATTCCACTTATTCCATTATCCGTCCTCAAATGAATGCAATAAAGGTAAGGCTTTTACGGGCAGTTAATGCAGGATAAAGAGCTCTCTTTCATATGAGAGACGAAATAAATCTTTCGCATTAGTGGTGGTTCTACAGAAATCGCACGTACGTTACCTTGCATTACGGCTTACTGTAACGCGGTTTCCGGAAGCAATGTTATACCAAGTCCAGCTCCTACCATCGCAATCATCGGTTCTGCATAAGATGTTTCAACCGCAATTATTGGTTTCGCGCCCATACATTGAAACACATTCATAATCATTTTCCTTACATCACATATTTCTAGGTATACAATTAGCTGTTCATTTTGCAACTCCTCCATTCGGATTACCTTTTTCACTCTATACGGATGATCATTTGAAACAGCACAAACGATTTTTTCTTCCCGCATTTCTTTTATATATGTAGCGCCTTCTACTACTGAATCGATGAACATCGCTTCAACTTTTCACTCTTTAAATAACTCTATTAATACTTTCATATGCTCAATTTTCCATTCTATTTCATATGTATCCTCTAATAAGTCTTTACACTTTGATATGTAATGAGCCGCTAAACTCGGTAATATACCTACACAAATATAATTTCTATACCGTCACTGCGTACCGTTATGAGCGTTCGTTTTGAACTCTTTTATATGTCGATTATTGCGGGGGGTATCGCTGTATTTTGCTGGAACACGGGAAATCGATATATTTCATCTATTAACGGCATATTATTTATGAATTTAGTTCCTGTACTTGCACTTATCGGTTCTATGTTTCAAAGTTATACTGTCGATAACATAGAAATTGCCAGCGCCTCATTAACAATTATTGCGCTAGTATGTAACAATTTATGGCAAAGAAAACAACATATAAAAATCCCCACCTCAGTTCGTTAGGTGGGGATTTTTCACATATGAACAGCTCTTGGTAGTTCATAATACATACTCGCTTTATATAATGTTCGTTCCATCCATTGCTCAATTTCCTTCGTATACATTTCTAAGAAAAACGTCTCAGACGGAAATGAGTGTAGCACCTCTGATATATATTGTGGATATAAAAACGGCATATTTATCATGCCTTTTAATTGCGTCATAAACATTGTAAAAGATACCTTTTTAAATTCTTGCTTCATTTGTCCTTGTTTAATGATTTGCTCTATATAATATCTTTCTCTAGAAAAATAAACGGTCATCACTTCACGAATTAATGTCGTATCAAGCGAAAGCTCTCTATAAAAAAAACGTGTCAGTTCTCTATTATCAAATTGATATCGTAAAATCCCGCGCACCATTTGCACCATCACATCTTTAGCCGATAAATATTCTCTCTGTTCAAATGACGTTTCAATTACGTGAATATATCCTTCTAAAAAATCAGTAATAAGCTGTTCTAATAACCCTTGCTTTCCAGCAAAATAATATGAAATATTCGCTACATTCACATCCGCTCGCTTTGCAATTTCTCGCACTGATGTCCCGTCATAACCTTTCGTGTTAAACAACGATATTGCCGCATCAATTACTTTTTGTTTCGTCTGTTTCATGCGCTCACTTCCTCTCAATGAACAGCTATAGTTTAAATTTCTTGACTTTTAAGACAAATTCCTTTAATTTTCTATCGACAAAGTCATGTGAAATACATCGTATTTTGCTATCGTTTTACATATCTCGCTAAAAAGGGAGTTGTTTCCATGTTTACAAAAGAAAGTTATGCAGGATCTCGTGAAGAGCAATATGAGACAGTAATTAAACAACTGGATGCATTATTAACTGGCGAACCGAACTTAGTCGCAAACTTATCAAATGCGTCCGCACTATTAAATCAATTTTTAGATCGCGTTAATTGGGTTGGCTTTTATGTAACAGAAGGAAATCAACTTGTTCTTGGACCATTCCAAGGGATGCCAGCTTGCGTGCGTATTCCGTTCGGACGTGGTGTTTGCGGCGTTGCAGCTGAAACAAAAACAACGCAACTTGTAGCAGATGTTCACCAATTCCCAGGACATATCGCTTGCGATAGTGCCTCTAATTCTGAAATCGTTGTACCGATTATGAAAGAAGGGAATATCATTGGTGTGCTTGATATTGATAGTCCTGAAAAAAATCGTTTCGATGAAGTAGATCAGCACTATTTAGAAAAGTTTGTGGAAACACTCCTAAAACATATTTAATAAAGAAAAGAGTGAGCTATCGATTAAGTACGTAATGTACGAAACCGATAGCTCACTCTTTTTTATCCCGCATTAACGGGCAGTAAATTCGGCGAATACAAGGAAGTTAGGTGGGAGATAACTGCCCGTAAAAGCCCGATTGGTGAGGGCTAATAATCAGCGGGGGATGGACAAAACCCCCACTGATTAAAGTTTCACTTTATTGATTACTCACAGTAGATATCTTCTTTAGTGCCTGTTCTAAATCAGAAACGATATCTTCCCATGATTCTAAGCCGACAGATAGGCGTATTAAATTATCGAAAATACCCATTTCTTTTCTTAGTTCAGCTGGAATAGCTGCATGCGTCATCGTCGCTGGATGCTGAATTAACGTTTCTGTATCACCTAAACTTACGGCAATTGTAATAAAATGGAGGTCATTGATAAACGACTGTGTTTCCTCTTTCCCGCCTTTAATTGAAAAAGAAATAACGCCCCCGCCTCGTTTCATTTGGCGGGATGCTAATTCTCCCTCCGGATACCAAACACCTTCTACTGCTTCATGATTTTTCAAAAACGATAAAATTTTTTCCGCATTATCACAATGCCGATCCATTCTTACTGCTAATGTTTTTAATCCGCGTAACAATAACCACGCGTCAAACGGCGCCATAATACCGCCGATATCTTTTCGCATCGGACGGATTTTGTCAGCTAACGTTTTCGTTCTACAAATTGTTACACCCGCTACAACATCCCCGTGACCACCAATATATTTTGTCGCACTGTGAACGACGGCGTCACAACCGAGCTCCAGAGGTCTTTGTAAATAAGGTGAACAAAACGTATTATCGACAATAACAAGCAAATCATTGCGCTTCGCTACCCCGATCACCTTTTCTAAATCAATTAATTTCATCGTTGGATTAATTGGTGTTTCAACGAAAATGAGCTTTGTATTTGGACGAATTTTATTTTCAATATCAGTCTCTGTCTCCATATCACAAAACGAATGAGTAATCATAAATTTCTCTTCTAATACTTCTAAAAAACCGTACGTACATCCATATAATCCATTTGAACAAATAATATGATCTCCAGCCTTTAGAAAACCGATTAACGTTGCTGAAATGGCTGCCATACCTGAACCGAACGCCAGCGCCTCCTCTCCATCTTCTAAAACAGCCATACGTTCTTCAAATAATTTCACAGTTGGATTCCCAAGCCTTGAATAAATATAAGATGGATCTTCTCCCGCAAAACTCGCTTCTCCTTGTTGCGCAGTCTCAAATGTGAATGTAGACGTTTGAAATAAAGGTGGTGTTAAACTTCCTTTATGTTCCTCTGATGTATAACCGTGATGAATTAACGCTGTCTCCATATGCTTCTTTTTCATAAAAACATCCCCCTTATGTCTTTATTGCCACATATCCACCAGGAAAAAACTGATGAACGTTTTTACTATATTTTATGTAAGCGTTTTATTTGTGTTTCTATCTTTTCTTTTATATTGTTTTAAATTCCTTCTTGTTAATTCCCAAAATTTATCTGCATAAAACAAAAAGGGAGTCTCTTGACGAAACTGTAAGTAAAAGATATAATAGCGTTTGTGTAAAATAAAAAGGCAGCCTTGTAATGTGAGTTTATCGTTTGTATTTTGTTCCTCTGCGGAGGTGTATCTCGTAACTCCCTGCTGCTGGAGCGAAGGTACATGAAAACAAAATACCCGTAAATATCGATTACGTCTGTTTTTATTTTACGAAAATAAAAACATTTTTAAAGGAGGAGTCAACTATGGCTCGTTATACAGGTCCAGCATGGAAACTGTCTCGTCGTCTTGGAATCTCTCTAAGCGGCACAGGAAAAGAATTAGAAAAACGCCCTTACGCACCAGGTCCTCACGGTCCTAACCAACGTAAGAAACTTTCAGAATACGGTTTACAATTACAAGAGAAACAAAAACTTCGTCACATGTACGGCATGACTGAACGTCAATTCCGTCGCACATTTGACCAAGCAGGTAAAATGCCTGGTAAGCACGGCGAAAACTTCATGATCCTTCTTGAAGCTCGTCTTGACAACCTAGTTTACCGCATGGGCTTAGCTCGCACTCGTCGTGCAGCTCGCCAATTAGTAAACCACGGTCACATCACGGTTGATGGCGCTCGCGTAGATATCCCATCTTACCGCGTTAAACCTAACCAAACTATCAGCGTTCGCGAAAAATCTAACAGCCTTGTTGTTGTTAAAGAAGCGATCGAAGTTAACAACTTCGTACCAGAATACTTAACTTTCGATGCTGATAAGTTAGAAGCTACTTACACTCGTCACGCTGAGCGTTCTGAGTTAGCAGCTGAAATCAACGAAGCATTAATCGTAGAGTTCTACTCTCGTTAATCTCGGTACTCTGCAAAGAGTATTATTAAAAGCCTTAGGAACCTTGTTTATCAAGGGGCCTGGGCTTTTTTTATTTATATAAATGTCGTATGTATAGTAAGACACTTCAAGGAAGTTTTTTCATGAGTTATGGATAATCGTCCTTACTTCTCTTTTATTCATTCCAACGATTGGATTCTCTTTAATACTGGCTCCGTTTATTGTGCAAAATTTTATAATCCATCTTCATTACATGCTGTTATACTTATTCCCTTAAACATATAATCCGTTTTCAGACTACTCCTTATTTCATTACTTCCAAATTATATCTCAATAGAAAAAGCTACCAAAGAAATTAAAACGTTCTCTCTGGTAGCCCTTATTTATATATTAAAATTATTTATTTTCCTCTTTTTGAACGTATACATAAGCATCTTTCTGCTCTTTATGTACATCAACCTTCGTGTTCTCTGCAAGCTGACCCGCATTTAGCAAAGAAAAAATAATGAGCGCTTCTAGTGACATTTTGTTTTACCACTCCTTTCTATTTGTTATACGTTTATCATACCGCTTACATGTGATTTCCGTATGAACTCGAAAAGGAGATTAAAACAAAAAAAGCTTTGAGGAATTTCCTCAAAGCTTTTTATTTATTAGTAACGAATTAAGAAATATTTCTTCTTACCGCGGCGAATGATTGTGAATTTACCTTCGATGCGGTCGTTTTCTGTTACAACGTAGTCTAACGCTTGTGTACGCTCACCGTTTACGTAGATTGCACCGTTAGTTACATCTTCACGTGCTTGACGTTTAGATGGTGAAATTTTACTTTCTACAAGTAATTCGATTAATACTGTATCTTCTGCAGTACGTTCTACAGATGGTACGTCTTTGAATCCTTGCTCGATTTCGCTTGCAGTAAGTTCTGCTACAGAACCGCTGAATAATGCAGCTGAAATTTTAATTGCTTGCTCTAACGCTTCTTCGCCGTGAACAAGTTTTGTCATTTCAGATCCTAATGATTTTTGTGCTGCACGTTTTTCTGGTGCTTCAGTTACTTGCTTCTCAAGCTCAAGAATTTCTTCATGAGATAAGAATGTGAAGTATTTTAAGTATTTAACTACATCGCGGTCATCTGTATTGATCCAGAATTGGTAGAACTCGTAAGGAGTTGTTTTCTCTGGGTCTAACCAAATTGCGCCGCCCTCTGTTTTACCAAACTTCGTACCATCAGATTTTGTAACTAGCGGAATTGTTAAACCGAATGCTTTCGCATCTTCTTCTGATTTACGGATTAATTCAAGACCAGCTGTAATGTTACCCCATTGGTCACTACCACCGATTTGAAGGCGGCAATTGTGTTGTTGGTATAAGTTTAAGAAGTCGTATGATTGTAAAATCATGTAACTAAACTCAGTAAATGAAATACCAGTTTCTAAACGAGATGCTACTGTATCTTTTGCTAACATATAGTTTAAACCGAAGTTTTTACCGATATCGCGTAAGAATGTAATTACATCTAAGTTACCAAGCCAGTCATAGTTGTTAGCCATCGTTGCTGGGTTGTCCACGTTTTCAAACTCTAAGAAGTTTGAAAGTTGGTTTTTAATGCTTTCCGTGTAGTAAGCAACTGTATCTTTCGTATTTAATGTACGCTCTGCTTTTTTACCACTTGGGTCACCGATCATACCAGTACCACCGCCAACAAGTGCGATTGGTTGGTGACCAGCTAATTGGAAACGACGTAACATTAATACTGGTAACATATGACCGATGTGTAAGCTATCCGCTGTCGGATCGAAACCACAGTATAATTTAACGCTTTCTTTTTCTAATAATTGCTCAAGGCCCTCAGCATCTGTTTGCTGGTTAATTAGACCGCGAAATTCAAGATCTTGTAAAATACCCATATCCTACATACTCTCCTTTAAGTTCATTACTGGCGTGAAGGTTGAAAACATAAAAAAATCGCCCCTTTAAATAAGGGACGATTTTGATCATCGCGTTACCACCCTAGTTGCAGACAAAAAAAGCCTACCACCTTATTTACATAACGGCTTAGCACCGTCTTTTCCCTTTTGAATACAATTCAATCGAAAAAAGATGCTCTAGGGGCGTAATTCACGATCATCTATGTGCTGATTTCCACCGACCATCAGCTCTCTAAAACAGGGAAATGATCACTACTTCTCCCTTTCCACGCTCAATTATTCATATACTTTTCTTTATACCATCATTTATATAGGCGTGTCAAATAGAGGTATGAGTTCTTTCCCTACCAATCCTTTATAAAGTCGCAAGGAATATCGTAATAAGAGAAATAACTGGAACACCAACTAATAACGACACATGAAACACAACCGATAAATCATTCCCAATCGTCGCTTCCACAGGATCTTTCGCTGGAGAAGCAAGAAATCCAAGTAATCGATCGAAGCGGCTTACCGTTTTTGGAAAATCCGGTATTTCTACATGATCGCTATCTAAATGCTGCTTTAATTTATATTCATTCTTAAAAGGATTTTCGCTCAATTTCATCCACCTCCAGTAATTGTTTCAATTTCTTTATCCCGTTATGAAGTCTCGACTTCACTGTTCCAACAGGAATATCCAGTACCTCTGCAATTTCTTTTTGCTGCATATCATGATAATAAGAAAGAATCAGGACCGCTCGCTGTTCTTCAGGAACTTTCAAAATTGCTTCTCTTACCGTAAGCCGATCTTCGTGGGAAAACTCTACCTCTTGCATTGGTACTAAAAACGGTAAGAGCGAACGCCACTTTTTTCTTCTATTCAATTTATTAATCATAAGACGGTAACCGATTTGAAATAAATACGTTTTAATTTTTCCTTTTCGGGTTTCATACATATGTTTCTTACGCTCTAGAGTCAAAAACGTATCTTGAACGAGATCTATACTCAGTTGTTCATCACGATTAAATCGATACAAAAATGTATATAGCGCTGGTTTGATTAAAACATATAGTTTTTCTCCGGCTTGCTTATCTCCATTTTGATAAGCAAGCATGAGCTCCTCCTCAATCCCAATCTGCGCCATTTTTTTTGATCTCCTTTATTCCTTTTAACGTTAATGAAATACGGGAAATTAAATATGCACTTGCGACAATGACCCATACTTGTGACTGATTCGTAAAAAATTGAACATATGGGTTTTGAATCGTATGGCCGGTTGAAACTAAAATATTTACCGCCAGCACACATATATATGCATACACTGCAAGACAGACCGAAATTGTATCAAATACATTCCAACGAAAATATATTTTTGTTTTTGTAAAATCAATTTTATTTCCATTTTTTCGTACAATATACTTCTTATCAAACGGAATAAGGATTGAAAAAATAACAATCATAATAATCCCAACTGTAATCATTGAAATTTTAAATCCAATTGGTATAGGTAATAACATACCACAAGAAAACACAACTATAATTCCAATTAAAGCAAAAGTAAGCATCAATTTATTAGACATAAAAAAGCCTCCCTCATCTATTCTTTCATAAATGTATACAAACGAGGAAGGCGCTTCGTTCAAATATTATTTTATTTTTTTTATGATTCTCGCAGGATTCCCGCCAACTACTACATTATCTGGCACATCTTTCGTTACAACAGCGCCAGATGCGATAACTGCATTGTCTCCAATTGTTACGCCCGGATTAATGATAGCTCTTCCGCCAATCCATACGTTATCGCCAATTGTAACTGGTTTTCCGTACTCTGATCCACTTATGCGCTCTACCGGATCAAGCGGGTGTGTTGCTGTATAAATGTGAACACCTGGAGCTAACATACAGTTCACTCCGATTGTAACTGGGCATACGTCTAAAATCGTACAGTCAAAGTTTGCGTAAAAATTTTCGCCAACATGAATGTTATAACCGTAATCACATCTAAAAGAAGATTCAAGATGAATGTTATCTCCAGTCGTTCCGAATAATTCTTTTACGATTGCACTACGTTCTTCTAGTTTTACTTCTGGTGTTTCATTTAATTTTCTCGTTAATATACGAGCTTGCTCCCTGTCCTTTACTAAAACTGGATCAGCCGGTATGTACATTTCCCCTTGTATCATCTTTTCTTTTTCTGTTTTCATTTTACTGCCCCCTTTAACTTATATATATAAGTTATTCATTCTTATAATAGCATACAAAAAGAAAGAGTGTGCTTTAAACACACTCTTTCTTTCATAAAAAATCCGGTTCTTTTCAGCGTCAAATTACATAACGAAAGCCAACTATTTTATAAGAAGTCCCCTTTAAACACTTATAAATAGCTTTCTCAAATGGATTTCATCATATTTATATTTGTAATTTCATACCCTAACTTTTCATATAATCCACGAGCAACTTTGTTATGACCAAAAACATGAAGTCCAATTTTTTTCATTCCTAATTCTTTAGCAATCACTTCAATTTCTTTCATTGCTTTCTTACCATACCCTAACCCTTGATATTGCTCAAAAATAATAAAGTCATAAATAAAACCTACCTCATTATTTGTAGACGCTTGTTGCGCAATCCAAATCATTCCAACTAGATTTTGATCATGAAAGATAGAGTATAAGTAATTGTACTCCGTTTTTTCACCTTTTGGTAACAACCGCTCAAATTCTATTTTGGACAAGTTAACTGCTTCATCTTCACTCCAATTTCCAGCAGCAACTTTATCTTTTGCATAATCATCAATCGCATACTCAAAATAACGCTGAAACTCCTCTTGGTTCATAGGCTTTAGTGTAATCACGTATTTCTCCTCCTGCTATGTTGATTATTCTTTATTTTAAATCTACAATCGCATTGAAAAAGGTAAGCAAACATATTAAACATAACTAATATGTTTGCTTACCTCTATTTTTAAAATTTCAAAGTACGATAATACTTACATTTACATATTATTTAATCTTCCATCGTCGACAAATCGCCTGTTGGTAAGTTTAATTCCCACGCTTTTAATACGCGGCGCATAATTTTACCACTTCTCGTTTTCGGTAATTTATCTCTAAATTCAATTTGTCTTGGCGCTGCATGAGCTGCTAGGCCTTTTTTCACAAATTGACGAATCTCTTCTTTTAATTCATCAGATGGTTCGTATCCCGCACGAAGCGCGATAAATGCTTTAATGATTTCCCCGCGTACTGGATCAGGAATACCAATTACACCTGCTTCTGCAACAGCAGCGTGCTCAATTAATTTACTTTCTACTTCAAACGGACCAACGCGCTCACCTGACGTCATAATTACATCGTCAATACGTCCTTGGAACCAGAAGTATCCATCTTCGTCCATATAAGCTGAGTCACCTGATACGTACCAATCTCCCGGCATGAAGTAAGAATCATATTTTTGTGGGTTATTCCAGATTCCACGCATCATAGCTGGCCAACCTTTACCAATCGCTAAGTTCCCCATTGTGTATGGAGGCACTTCATTTCCTTCATTATCAACAATCGCTGCTTTCACACCCGGAATTGGTTTCCCCATTGAACCTGGACGGATTTCCATACAAGGATAGTTACAAATAACTTGTCCACCTGTTTCTGTCATCCACCACGTATCATGAATACGAAGTCCAAATGCGCTCATACCCCAGCGAATTACTTCTGGATTTAATGGCTCACCAACACTTAATACGTGACGCACTTGTGATAAATCATATTTTTTAATTGCGTCTTGTCCAGCTCCCATTAACATACGGAACGCTGTCGGTGCACTATACCAAACTGTTACACCGTAATCTTGCAGTGCTTCATACCATGCCTCTGGACTAAATCTCCCGCCTAAAATAACATTTGATGCTCCCACTAACCACGGTGCAAAAATACCGTAAGCTGTTCCAGTTACCCAGCCTGGGTCAGCTGTACACCAATATACATCATCTTCTTTTAAATCTAATACCCATTTCGCTGTTTGATAGTGCTGAACCATTGCGTTTTGAGCATGGAGGACGCCTTTTGGCTTACCAGTAGAGCCAGATGTGTAATGTAGAATTAAACCGTCTTCACGGCCTAACCATTCGATATGTAATTCTTTTGAAGCTTGTTCAAATAAAGGATTGAACGCTACAGTTTTACCGCCTTCTTCTGCATTGTCTCCAACAAGGAAGACTGTTTTTAAAGCAGGTAAATCATTTAATGGTATGCGCTCTAACAATTCAGGAGTTGTAATTAACACCTTCGCTTCGCTATCTTCTAAACGATCGCGAACTGCGCCTTCCATAAATGCTTCAAATAATGGTCCAACAATTGCCCCTAATTTCACTGCACCTAAAAGTGCGAAATATAATTCTGGGGAACGCGGCATAAAAATAAAAACGCGATCGCCTTTCTCAACATCGCCATAGTTTTTCAGGACATTTCCTGCTTTATTAGAAAAATCCTTCATTTCCTTAAACGTATATTTCTCTTTTCGCGATCCATCTTGATAATAAAGTGCTACTTTATTCTTTCGATCTGATTTCGCATGCTTATCAATTGCCTCATACGCCATATTTACTCGTCCTGTTTCATTCCAAGTAAAATTTTTATTAACCTCTTCCCAGTTAAAATTCGCGTATGCCTCTTCATAATTCGGCAAATTATTTTCTCCTTTAATGACAGGAAGCGTTTCCACTTTCATACTTTACATCCCCCTCCTATGTATTCTATTATCTATTATAATGACATTATTTAAAATTTTCAGTATTTTTTGTTGATTTTTAGACAAATTTTTAATGACAAAATTCGATTCACATCGCATATATTATAAAGTACGATATTAATAGATTCACAAACCCTCAAGGTGGTGAGCAATAAATTGATTCATAAAAAAATATATAATGCCAGAAACTTAAAAACAGCGAAAGGCACTTTAATTATTGAAGGTCCTGTCTCTACACATAATCTTGAAATGTATGAATTTCATCCAGACTTAATTGCGTTTCGTCCTGCCGAGCAGCAATATAAAGCAATTGTCGAAATTTCTAAATTACCAGAAGCTCGTCTCATTATTGCTAGACATGACCAAACGATCGTTGGATATGTTACATACTTATATCCTGATCCGCTCGAGCGATGGTCAGAAGGAAAGATTGAAAACTTAATTGAACTCGGGGCGATTGAAGTTGTCCCAGCCTTTCGTGGTTGCTCTGTCGGAAAAAATTTATTAGAAGTTTCAATGATGGACGATCATATGGAAGATTACATTATATTAACGACTGAATATTATTGGCACTGGGATTTAAAACAAACAGGCTTAAATGTTTGGGAATACCGAAAAGTAATGGAAAAAATGATGAATGCTGGTGGTTTACAATGGATGGCTACAGATGATCCTGAAATTTGTTCACATCCTGCCAACTGTTTAATGGTCCGCATCGGTAAACGTGTTGATACGGATTCCATTCAAGCATTCGATCGTCTACGTTTTCACAATCGTTTTATGTATTAATAAAGGGGGCAACTGGAATGATTGTAGAAGAAATTATGAATCAAAATGTAGTAACACTACATCCAAACGATACAATCGAAACAGCAATCCGAACGATACGTACGAAAGGCATTCGGCACATTCCAATTGTCGATCAAAATAATCATGTCGTAGGCATTATTTCTGATCGGGATGTAAGAGATGCAAGTCCGTCTATTTTAGATGAACAAGTTTCACTCGATATGCTGAAGCAACCTCTTGAACTCATAATGAAACACCCTGTTATGACTTGTCACCCTCTCGATTTCGTTGAGGAAATTGCGACTTTATTTTTTGAAAATAAAATAGGCTGTCTTCCTGTTACGAAAGCTGGAAAACTCGTAGGTATCATTTCTGAATCTACAGTGCTGCACACGTTAGTAAAATTAACAGGAGCTCATCAACCGAGTTCACAAATTGAAATTCAAGTGAAAAATGAACCTGGTATTCTTGGAAAAGTCGTTGCTATTTTTAGTGATTTACAAATAAATATTGTGAGCGTTCTCGTCTATCCAGCAAAAGATGAGAATGATAAAGTACTCGTTTTCCGCATTCAAACGATGAATCCTCTAAAAGTGATTGATGCACTCGAAACAGAGGGCTACCGCGTATTATGGCCAAACATAATGGGGATGCAAGCATGAGCAGCGCCTTCATTTATTCGGATGACTTTCGGGGCTATTCTTTTAGCCCTGATCATCCTTTTAACCAACTACGCGTCACACTCACGTATGATTTATTACAAAAGAGTGGTTTTATCTCCCCTTCTCAAGTCATCTCGCCAAGAATGGCTACAGATGAGGAAATTGCATTCATTCATACAGAGGAGTACATAAATGCGGTAAAACTTGCTGGAGAAGGAAAGTTAGAAAAATCAATTGCGATGACATATGGACTTGGAACAGAAGATACACCAATGTTTCCAAATATGCATGAAGCAAGTGCATTACTCGTTGGCGGAACATTAACAGCTGTCGATGCTGTTCTTTCTGGAAAAGTAAAGCACGCCCTCAATTTAGGTGGCGGCTTACATCATGGCTTTCGTGGTAAAGCATCTGGCTTTTGTATTTATAACGATAGCTCTATCGCAATGAAATATATTCAGAAGAAATACGGTTTACGCGTTTTATATATTGATACAGATGCTCATCACGGTGACGGGGTACAATGGTCTTTTTACGACGATCCTAACGTATGCACCATTTCATTACACGAAACTGGGCGTTATTTATTTCCTGGAACTGGCGCAGTAAATGAACGTGGACAAGGAAATGGATATAATTATTCTTTTAACGTTCCACTCGATGCTTTTACAGAAGACGAATCGTTTTTAGATTCATATCGAACAGTTGTAAAAGAAGTGGCAGCATACTTTAAACCGGATATTATTTTAACGCAAAATGGTGCTGATGCACATTATTACGATCCACTTACACACCTTTGCGCAACGATGAACATTTACCGTGAAATACCGAAGCTCGCTCGTGAAATCGCTAATGAATATTGCGACGGTCGCTGGATTGCTGTCGGCGGTGGTGGCTATGATCACTGGCGCGTCGTACCAAGAGCTTGGGCACTTATTTGGCTCGAAATGAACAACATCCAAAACATCTCAGGTTATCTCCCTCCAGAATGGATTGACGCTTGGAAAGGACAAGCAGAAACAGAACTTCCCCTCACATGGGAAGATCCAGACAACATGTATAAACCGATCCCCCGTAAACCAGAAATTGAAGAAAAGAATGCATTAACTGTAACGAAATCCCTTGAAATTATTCGGAATAATATGACAAAATCTTTGTACTAAACGAAAAGGAGGCTCGTTTTTGAACAGCCTCCTTTCTTTTATAGCTAGCTATTATTGTCGTTTTCTGTCGGTAAGTCGATATTTTTTAAAAATCGCTGATATATTTTCATTTAATAACGGGTTGGCCCAACTTTTATGAGAAAAGGTAGTGATATTATGTGGAAACAACAAATAATCAGCACAAAACGTGGGACATTCGAACTCTTTACTAAAGGAAATGGCGAACCGCTTTGCATGACACATCACTATTCACAATTTAATGAAACTGGTGATTACTTTGCGGATGTTTTTACTTCTACACATCGTGTATTCCTTATTAACTTACGAGACGCTGGGAACTCTGTAAAAGCCAAAGTAGAAAACGAATTAAGTATGATTGAAACGATTCACGACTTAGAAGCAATTAAAGAAGCTTTGCAATTTTCCACATGGCATTTCGCCGGCCATTCAACTGGTGGTGTGCTTGGACTTTTATACGCGATTACATATCTAGAATCCTTACAATCACTAGTCGTTGTTGGAGCAGCAGCAAGTAACTATACCGAAACACCATTTTGTATTTATCACCCTGCACATCCACAGTTTCATTATATGCAAGAACTTATTGAGAACTTAAAAAGCCCACACCTTACAAGTGAAGAGCGAAAAGAACTATCTACTAAGCGAACCAAATTATCTTTATATATACCAGAACACTATGAATCTTATTTTTATAAACCAATTCATAAATCAATGTCTGCCAATCGGATGAACGCTTTCAATAAAGAATACCCATACTTCAATCTAAGAGATTCCCTTTCCTCTATTCAAACAAAGACGCTTATTACATGCGGCAGACACGATATACAGTGCCCGATTCAGTATTCTATTGAGATGCATGAGGGCATACGTAATTCTATTTTTGTTTCATTTGAGGATAGTAATCATTATCCTTTTTTAGAGGAAGCTGCTCATTTTACTTCTACTATTCAAGAATTTTACAAATCGCTGCGTCAGGAAAATACCTGTCTTTAGTTCCGTTATTAGGCCCAGTACCAGCGTTCTTGTAATCAGGGGCAAAGTAGCGATTAAGTGTAGAAAATCAGCCATATATGCATGTGTTTTGCAGTAACAAAAAGAGTTTCAATTAGTAATGTTACGAATCATTTTTGATACAGTATTTTGTTACAACGAATTCAAGAGTTATAGAATTTATTATTCTTAAGCACTTTATGTAACATAAACGGTCGTTTTTGTTACATAAAACTACTTTGCTCTAAACGTAGCTACGCTGGTAGTAGGTCTCTTTGGAGATGACTTTGCCATCTCTTTTCTGTTCCAGCTTCTGTTACTTGCATACAAATGACACCTGTTAAAATAAATAAGGAAACGAGTAAGCTTCGCACAGGAATTTTACCGCGAACTCGTTTAACCTCTGACTTCGTTTCCAGTGTAATAAAAAATGGTTCTTACGCTCTTTTGGTGACGATTTAAAAATTGTACGTATTAAAGAAAAGATAGAGTCTTGCTTGAACACATTTTCACTCTGAGGTTTCATAAAAAATGAACGATTGTATTGTCAATTAAAAATTCTTTTGTTGTTTCGCCAAATATGCGTAATAACCACTTTTGTTTTGCAGAAAACATGTGATTATAAAAGAAAAAAGTAATCAAATTTGTTTAGATTACTTTTTTCAGAATTATAATAAAGGGGAAATTAGACGCATTAGGGATTCCAGTATTCGTTTTCGAATACTACGTTTTTGAAATGATTTCCATTGAATTTCAGTTGAATGGTTAAAGTCCTCTTCAAAATCACGTTTAATATCAAGAACTGTCTTAGATTCATAAAGTACGCTAATGATTTCATAATTTAGTTCAAAACTACGGACATCCATATTTGCTGTGCCAATTGTTGCAATTTCATCATCTACAAGTACAATTTTAGCGTGCACAAAACCATCTTTATAGCTGTAAATTGAAGCACCGGCTTTTAGAAGTGGTGTGAAGTATGATTGAGATGCGAGATCACTAATGATTCTATCTCTCTTACCTGGGTATAGAATACGGACATCTATTCCAGCTATTGCACTTAAACGTAGTAATGTTAATGTTTCTTGGTCCGGAATGAAATAGGGTGTTGTGATCCAAATTGATTTCTTAGCAGAAGCTATAACAGCAAGTAAAGTATTACGAATGTTTGTATCATCTGAACTTGGTCCACTTGCTACAATTTGAACAGCACCTTCTGCATGAGAATTTTGTTTACCTGGAAAGTATTTTGTATTCATAAATTGATTCCAAGAATAAGTATTTAAACCATTAGTGGCATAAAGCCAATCTTCAAGGAATATTGCTTGTAATTTGTACAATGCTTTTCCTTCTATTCTTAAGTGGCTGTCACGCCAAATTGGGAATTTTTTAGAACGACTAAGATACTCATCACCAACGTTGAGCCCACCTGTAAAACCAATCTCTCCATCTACAATGACAATTTTACGATGGTTACGATAATTTACTGTTTCAAGTGGCCATGACGAAAGAATAGGATCAAATGCCACAACCTCAATTTCTACATCTTTCATAGGTTGTAAGAAACGATTTCGTAATGAATTGCTTCCGATTCCATCATAGAGAAAGCGTACAATTACACCAGATTTTGCTTTCTCAATTAATGCATCGCGAATTTTTGTACCAATTTCATCTGCTCGATAAATAAAGTATTGAATGTGTATATGATGTGTAGCACTTTCAATAGCTTGTATAATGCTTGTAAATGTTTGATCACCATTTGTTAAGAGTTTTGTTGTTGTATTATTGGCGACAGGACCGCCACCGAATTTTTGTACAACATGTGTTAAATAAGTAGAGCGCTCACTTAATGGGGAAGTGAATGATAAATCTAGATGTTTTCCTTCTAAAATCTCACGGAATAATTTTCTTTGCTCTTCTGAACGATGTAGATGCTTCTTTCTTCTCCAACGACTTCGGCCAAAAAGAGCGTACAAAAGTACACCAACAACAGGAAGAAGTGCTAATACTAAAAACCATGCTAAAGTACTTTTTGGTGAACGGTTTTCGATAAAAATAATGAAGGCAATTCCTACTATTGTGATAAACCATAGTACGTCGACAAAGTTGTATAGTGAGGTAATAGATGTATCTAACAGAAAGAGAATGATAGATACAAGTGTAAATACACATAATAATTGAACTTTCGGGTTTTTCATCTTTATAAAATTCACCTATTCTTTCTTAAATGTAGAGTTCGTATATGGGAGCTGTAACCTAGCATTTCTATTAAGGAGAATCACATGGTTGCTGCTCTAGTCCGTCATATCATTTATATAAAATATAATGGATTAATAAATTGTGAGGTTTCTAAGGCTCGTTTCCTCAAGTTTTCTCTAATATATGATCCGATAAATGGAATTTTGTGATATTCCATTTCCTTTTTAATGATGCTGAATAACGCCGAGCTCATGAAAGCCAAAGAGATACAAGGGAAATTCCTTGTATCTCTTTAGCTTTAGATCTACTCTCTCTACACTGACTCAGTAGATAAAGAACCTTTTTGTTTATCTTTCCCTTTGAATACAGCCAATACCATAATGATAAAAGATACAAGTCCAAGAAGCCCCATCGTCTGAACATATGATCCCACTCTGTACCCTCCAAAGAAGAAGCTGCTACGAAATGCTTCTACACTGTACTTAAAAGGAGTCCAAGAATACAACCAATGTTTTGTCACATCAGGAAGAAATTCGTGTGCCAGTGATAAAACTGGCATGGAAAAGAAGAAGACTACCATTAATATTGGTACCCCGACACGCCCAATCCAGTTGAGTACTGCACTTTGCAGAAGGAAGAACATGAAACCAAAGAAAAGTAACAATAAGAAAATTTCTCCTGCGTTCGGTATATATACATCGAGTATAGTATGAGCAATGAAAAGGGTTAAACTTGCAATTACTGTCATGAAAACAGAACCTGCAAGGACCTGTGATAAGACTGACTTTCCTGTAACGCGTCCGTTTGTAAACTTTTGGACAGCTATAAATAAGACTAAAGAACTGATAAGAGTAGTAATCCATAAGATTTGTGTCAGCATAATAGGAATATTTCCATTACCTGTATGTGTTTGAACTGGATGAATTAACTCCGTTTTAATAAGAAATGGGTTGGCTAATAACTTTGCCTGTTCAGTTGTTACTGTCATATTGCTTTGTGAAATCTGATTAAATAAGGTATTACGGATATTTTCGTTTATCCCTCCAATGAACTTATCAATCATTTGGCTCGAAACCGTTGCGGCAGTATAGTTCATTCCTTGATTCACCAAGACTTGCACCTCAGGTTGTTCTCCTTTCGGTGTGGTCAGCGATATAAGTTGCTGGGACATTTCTGGTGGAAACATAATGGCAGCGTAATACTTCTTATCCTTCATCCCTTGCAATACATCTTCTTGTGTTTGTAAGAACGTCCATTTAACTTGGCTTTGCTTATTTTGCAGAATTTTCTTTTTTATTTCATCTCCTAAATTTACACTTCCTTGTCCTGGTAAGTTCACACCTGTATCCTGTATTACTATAGCGATCGGTAAGTCTTTAGGTACAGGGTTAACAGTTGATCCCATAAAAGCAAAACTAGCGATGGTAACAGCAACCATAATGCCTAACAAGCCACCTAGAACCATCTTTTGTTTGAAAAATTGCTTTATTGTAAGCATTTAAAATTATTCCTCCTAGTATTTATTTAACGAAATGATAGATAACAAACAATGTGTAGTTTATAATAAATGCATGTTGTTTATATTGTAATTATATCGTTTTTACTAAACAATTCAATTTACAGTTTAGGCATGAATGTACGATAAAAAACAAAAGAATGAAATCTGTTGTTTATAATGACAATAACGAACAGGGAGGTATAAGGTGTTGAAAAAAGCGGATTTGCCTATTCGGACAAAAAAATTTATACTATGATGCTTTTATTAAACTGATAGGGGGAAAAGGGATACGATGCTATTACCATTCAAGACATCACAGATGAGGCACTTATTAATCGGGCAACATATAGGGAAAAAGAAGCTAATTTAACTTTTAGATTAGCTTCTTTTGTAATATTAAACTAAGTTTAATACAGTTACTTTTTCACGTGTCATAGACTCAAGGCTCTTACGAATACCTTGTGCGCCCATACCTGAACCTTTTACACCGATGAATGGGAAGTGGTCAGGTCCGCGCTCTGTGCGTCCGTTAATTTGAACAGAACCAGTTTCGATTTTGTTAGCAATTGCAAACGCTTTGTTAATGTCTTTTGTGAAGACACTTGCTTGCAAGCCGAACTCTGATTTGTTAGCAATTTCAATTGCTTGTTCATCTGAAGAAACACGGATGATTGGAAGGATTGGGCCGAATGGCTCTTCCCAAGCAACTTTCATTTCTTCTGTTACGTGGTCGATTAATGTTGGGTAAATTAAGTTACGCTCACGTTTGTTACCGATAACGATTGTTGCACCTTTTTCAACAGCATCGTCAACTAAACCTTGAACGAAGTCAGCAGATTTATCGTCGATTAATGGAACGATTGTGCTGTCTTGTTCTGGAGATCCAACTGATAATTTAGCTACTTGCTCTTTTAATAAGCCAACAAGCTCGTCCGCTACGTTTTCGTGTACAAGTACACGTTTAATAGCTGTACAACGTTGACCAGAGTAAGAGAATGCACCGCTTACGATATGGTTTGCAGCATCTTGTAAGTCAGCATCTTCACGAACGATACCAGGGTCTTTCCCACCAAGTTCTAATACAAGTGGAATCATTGCAGCTTTTTTCGCTAAATGTTTACCTGTGTTTGTACCACCTGTGAACGATACCATATTGATACCTTCGTGCTCTACTAAGTAGTCACCAATTACAGAACCGCGTCCTGTAGCTACGTTTACAAGACCTTTTGGAAGGCCAGCTTTATGAAGTGCTTCAACCATTTTAATACCGCTAATTGCACCTTGAGTTGCTGGTTTGAAAATAACAGCGTTACCCATAATTAGTGCTGGTGCAAGTTTTGCAGCAGATAAGTTTACTGGGTAGTTAAATGGTGCGATTGCTAATACAACACCAAGTGGTGCGCGTTGGATAATCGCAAGTTTAGATTTCGTTCCGCCTGGGAAGCTATCGCCCATCATGCTTTCTCCGTGCATATGAAGAGCTTCTTCGATTGTGTAACGAATAAAGTCAGCTGTACGAACAACTTCTTTCTTCGCATCTTTATATCCTTTACCGACTTCTTTCATAATGATATCGGCAATTTCATCTTGCATATTTACGAGCTCCTTAGCCCATTTATATAAATATTTTGCGCGATCTTGTAGAGAAGCTTCCGCCCATGATTTTTGAGCTTCTTTTGCAGATGCAATTGCTTTATCTACTTCTCCGCGAGTGATTGCTTGTACTTGCCCGATTACTTCGTGTAAGTATGGAGATGAAATTTCGGTTGTTTCTCCTGAAGAGCTTTCTCTCCATTCTCCGTTTATATAAAATTTGTACGTATTCTTAGTTGTCATGATTTATCCTCCTAAAATAGTAAAATATTAATTAGGTGTTTTTGCCCACCCCTTTTTAATGGGGTGGGCAAAGTTACCCAAATTTAGATTCCAGCCCAAACATCTTTTCCGTATCGTCCTTCATGTTGTAACTGATTCAACCAATTTCTTGCTTCTTGTTCACTGACTTCATGAATTTCTTGATATGCATGACAAAGAGTATCTTCTACATCCGGAGCCATTCGGCTCCCATCACCACATATATAAAGGTGGGCACCGCTATCTAATAACGAAATTAAATTAGCTCCGTCTTGTTTCATTAAATGCTGTACATATGTTTTCGGATGTCCTTCCGAGCGAGAAAAAGCTGTGTGTAAAGATATTAAGCCATCTTTTTCATCATTTTCTAGTTCTGTACGATAGAGATAATCTTTTTCAGGATGACGACAACCGAAATACAGATGCGCTTCTCCTAAGTTAACCCCTTTTTGTTTTTGAACACGACGCGTTTGTAAGAATCCACGGAATGGTGCAACTCCAGTGCCTGGTCCAACCATGATAATTGGTGTTTCTGGGTCTTCAGGTAACTGAAAACGGGATTCTGGTGTTCTAATAAAACAAGTAATCTCATCTTCATTGTGACATTGGGCTAAATAATTAGAAGCGACACCTTTATATTCTCCTTGTCCACTCCATGCAGGTTCACTAACAACACCGACCGTAATGCTTAGACGATCTTGTGCAACAAGTGGAGAGCTTGAAATAGAATAGTAACGCGGTTTGAGCATAGGGAGAAGTTCTAAAAATCGCTCAAATGGGATTTCACACGCTTCATACTTTTCAAGAAGATCCAATATTGAAATGCGCTTCTTTAGTATTTGCTCCTTATAAACTCCGTCTTCCAATAATGCTTCCAACTCATATTTATGGGGAGGACAAATTGTACATGTTGCCAATTCCCGTATTTGTGCTCGAGTTGCTGCTTCTTGAATCTCAACGTTATAGCTAAGAAGATCAAATAAACTAACAGGACGGTCCACAGGAAGATGAGCTGAACTGCTTCCACTTGCATTCAGTATGACTTGATCCTTCCCGTTTAATTTAAAACGTTTTAAAATGCGCCTTACATTTTTTCGGCTATTACTTGGCAGTACTCCAAGGTGATCTCCTACTTGATAAGTAACTCCTTCCGGCAAGGCTATCTCAATATGCCGAGTGCTTCGCTCACTTTCAGGTAACTGAAGCTCCCGGTTAGCAATCACCGTTGCATAAACAGCTTCGTTATTTTGAGCAACCGGATTAGCGGGGGAGCCTGAAATCAATTGAACGGAAAGCGATGCTTGATGAGACAATGTTTCTGCTCCTTCTTTCATCTTTAGGCCAAATGCATTCGAGACATCCTTCCACATGTTCTTTTGCCATTGAGCAAAATCATTCTCGAAATCTCCTCCAGCGTCAGCTTCTCCTCTTGCGGTATACCTTATAGCACCTTTCTGTTCAAGCTCTTTGTCAATGAATTTCGGAACACTCTGGTAAGTATTCGCCCAATTTCGATCTCCACAACCAAAAACTGCATACTTGACTCCGGTGCATTCCTCTGCACTTTTTTGTTCCAGCCATTTTACAAACTGAGCGGCATTTTCAGGGGGTTGACCATTATATGAAGAAGTTACAATGAGTACCGCACCTTCTTTAGGTAACTTTCCGATATAATCATTCAATGTTCCCACATCGCTCTGGAAGCCTAGTAACCTTGCATGGTCTGCGAGCTTCCTAGCAAACTCTTCCGCTCTTCCTAGATTTGAACCATATAATACAAGTAGAGGTACGTTTTCAGCACCTTCAAGCGCTTCTTGTTTTGAATATTGGGAAATCTCTTTCTCCGTTTCATCATCCAACGGAAGATTCAGTAAAGATGCGACTGCCTTTCCTTCTCTTAATTTAACTCTAATTCTGAAATTTTCTGGTTTTATGGTCAATGATTGTTTAATCTTCAACTGATAGTTTTCAGAATCAATTAATTCAAACTTTTGAAGAATCATTCCAAGCACCAGCGTAGCTTCATAAAGTGCGAACTGCATACCAATACAAGCACGCTGACCATTCCCAAATGGTTTATATGCATGATTTGGTACTTTGGAAGGATCTGCGAAACGTTCTGGACGGAATTCTTCTGCATCCTCTCCCCAAACTGCTTTATCCCGATGAAGTGCGGGAAGAAGCACGGTCAAACCTTCACCTTTTTTCACATGATACTGTCCGCCGATTATAGTATCCTCCTTTGGATACACATCAAAAGATGGAGCGGTCGGCCATAACCGTATGGCTTCGTTTAGAATCATGCGAATGTATTTGAGGTTTAGCACTTGTTTATAAGATGGAGTGGAATCACCGAGAACTTGATCCACTTCTTCGTGTGCTTTCTTCAGAACTTCCGGATGTTTCAGTAAAAAATAAGTCGTAAAGGATAATAAACCACTTGTTGTTTCATGCCCAGCAATTAAGAAGGTAATAATTTGGTATCGGATATTCTCATCATCCAACACTTCCCCGGTCTCAGGGTCTTTACTGTTTAACATGCGGGCTAGCAGATCTATCTCTCCATTATTTCCATTAGCCTTCCGCTCTTTAATAATTTTATCTACTAACGAAAACATGCTTTGTATATCATCTTGGAATTGTCTGTTTTTTCTAACCATCAGAGTATCCATGCCCCTCGAGCGGGCAACTTTATGCATAGCTTCGTCAAGTGCACGTACCATGCTGTCGATAAATGGATCATGTTTTTCTTTATAAAAACTATTAAATCGGTAGTTAAAGCCACAAAGACCAATCGTATCCAAAGTAAGGCGAGTCATGTCTCCCGGTACATCGATATGATCACTATCGTGATTCAACCGAGCCCATTTCTGAATCAGCTGTGAAGCGATGTCTAACATCATAGTATGATAGCCCTTCATGGCTTGTTGGCTGAATGTTGGCAGCAATATATTATGGGCTTTTCGCCAGTTTGGCTCCGATGTTTTACTTGTAAACAGACCGTCTCCTGTAAATTCACGTACATGCACCATATCATTTGCGACATGTTTATCAAAACGATTGATATCACAGACTTCCGTTACAAGTTTGTGGTCAGAGATACATATTGTTTTAAAACCTGGAGCGGTCAACCGAAATATTGGTCCATATTCTTTCGCCATCTCACAAAAAGAAATAGTAGGTTGACTCATGTCGAATAGGGGGTAGTTGCCCAGTGGTCCATATGTTTTGGGTTGTGGAATAATGCTTGTTTGTTCTTCTCTCATGTTCATCCTCCTAGTATTCGTTCAACAAAAAGATAGATAACGAACAAAGTGTAGTTTATAATAAATACATGTTGTCTATAGTGTAATTATATCGTTTTTACTAAACAATTCAATTTACATTTAAGGCATGAATGTACGATAAAAAACAAAAGAATGAAATCTGTTGTTTATAATGACAATAACGAACAGGGAGGTATAAGGTGTTGAAAAAAGCGGATCTGCGGATTATTCGGACAAAGAAATTTATATATGATGCTTTTATTAAACTGGTAGCGGAAAAGGGATACGATGCTATTACCATTCAAGACATCACAGATGAGGCACTCATTAATCGGGCGACATTTTACTCACATTACAGGGATAAACAAGATTTGTTAACAAAGCTTAGTGAAAATGTACTAGGAGAATTGACAAGTAAGATGGTCCTATATACTCATGTGCAGGGACAGCAAATAGATTTTTCGGAATTCGAGGGAATTTTACAATCCATATTTGAGTGTATATTAAAACATGCAGACTTTTATAAAAGCATGCTTGGACCTCATGGCATTCATGATTTTAACCTGAAAATGCAGCAGACTATTATGGATAATCTTGAACAAAATTTCATTGAGCTTAAAATTGAAGACCATGACTTAGATATTCCAAAGGATATGGTATTCCATTTCATCACTTCCTGTGTTGTTGGGATGGCAATTTGGTGGCTTCAAAATGACATGAAATATTCACCGAAATATACTGCAAAACAATTAGTGAAGCTTATGACGAAAGGCCCCTTGTATGCAGTTGGTGTTACTTTGTTTAATGAGGGCTAGAAGGAGCAACTGTGACGGGAAGTGCAAAGCGGTTTCTAATAAATATATTAAAGAAGAAACACGAAGTTTTTTACTTCTGCGTTTCTTCAAATTTTCGCCAATGGATCGCTCGATAAAGAGCACCTTACAAAGAAATAAAATATTCTACTCGTAGTAAACAACTCAGTGATATCAATGTATATATGGTGCCCTCTACTACCATAAGGAAGTTTCTTTTTTGAAAAATCTTAAGAAGATTTTAGCATGTAAAAAGAGTTCTGAAAGCCAGAACTCTACTGTTTAAAATATTTACTTTGCCCCTGGTTACAGCAACGCTGGTACTGGGCCTATTATTGTAAAAATCTAAAATAACATATTAATTCACAAGCAAATTTACTGACAAAAAGCTCAAAGTCTCTATAAGACTATGAGCTTTTTGTCAGTAGAAATATTTCGTACTATATACAAATATAAGGTAAAAGGAAAAAAGCACTAAACCTAAATCCAGTAATACTGACTTTTTATCTCCTTCTTTTAAACTTATCGTAATATTAAAAACACTTCTAACTATCCAACACACTATCAAAAATAACCAACCATAATGATCATTTTTATAATCTTCATCATAAAACATTTGTATTGCACCAATAATTAATAAAATAATTACGATATTAGTTCCAATCCTTAAAGCCTTGTTTGATTTATTATTTTGCAATTTCTCCCCCAAAATCTAGCACGCCCTCTCAAACTATCCTACGTTTTATTTCTCCTTATATCCTAACACGAATTACCTATTTTTACCTTTTTATTCAAATAACAAGTGAACTACACCATTACGCATAAAAAAACCTGTCAATCACTCGACAGGTTCACTACACATTAAAGCGATAACCAGCTCCCCACACTGTTTCAATATATTGCGGGTGGGCAGGGTCTCTTTCAACTTTTTCACGTAACTTTCTAATATGAACAACAACCGTTGCTAAATCGCCAGCTGAGTCTAATCCCCAAATGCGTTCAAATAACTGTTCTTTATTTAACACTTGGTTTGGATGCATCACAAAAAATGTTAATAAATCAAATTCCTTCGTTGTAAACGAAACTTCTTCATTATTGATAAAAACTTTCCTCGCTCGCTGATCGATAGAAATCCCGTGAATGTATAATGTATCACGCTTCTTAACCATATTTCCTGATAATCTTTCATAACGAGAAATATGTGCTTTTACTCTTGCGACTAATTCACTTGGACTAAACGGCTTCGTTATATAATCATCTGCACCTAATCCGAGTCCGCGAATTTTATCTATATCTTCTTTTTTTGCTGAAACAAGTAAAATCGGAATATCTTTTATAGCACGTATTTGTTTACAAATTTCAAATCCGTTCATCTTCGGAAGCATAATATCTAAAATAATTAAGTCATAATCTTCGTGCAGGGCCATTTGTAAACCTACTTCTCCTGAATGCTCTACATCAACTTGAAAATCACTAATTTCTAAATAATCTCGCTGTAATTCTGCAATACTTATTTCATCTTCTATTAGTAAGATTCTTTTCAATTTACTCACCACATTCCTGTACTTTTTCCAATGAGAAGAAAATGCTTGTGCCTTCCCCAAGCTCGCTTTCCGCCCAAATGTCCCCGCCATGTTCTTCAACAATTTGTTTCGCTATCGCTAAACCAAGTCCACTTCCACCTGTACTAGAGTTTCGTGATTGTTCCGCACGATAAAAACGCTCAAATATATACGGTAGCGTATCAGATTCTATACCTGATCCATTGTCCATCACTTTCACAATAACTTTATCGTTATCACTCGATACTGTTACAGTAATTTTCTTTTCTTCTTTATCCATGTATTTCACACTATTATGAATTAAATTTGATATCACTCTATTTATCTTTTCGCAATCAGCCGTTACATATAGTGGTGATGCATGTAATTGTAAGTTAATTTCTATACCTTCTTTACTTAAATCCATCTGCATCTCTTCTATTAATTCTTGCATAAACATATTTAATTCAACCGTTTCAAACTGGAATGGAACTCGATTTAAATCGAGCTTCGAAAATAAAAATAGTTCATCAATGAGTGTATCCATATGTTTTGCTTTCGTATGAATCGTTGTTAAATACTTATCCATTTTTTCTGGGGTATTTGCTACCCCATCTTTTATTCCTTCCACATATCCGATAATAGATGTAATCGGTGTTTTCAAATCATGGGAGATGTTTGAAATGAGCTCTTTTCGATTTTCTTCATACTGCGTTTGTACTTCAATCGACTCTTTTAACTTCTTCCTCATTTCCTCAAACCCTTGATTTAATTGCCCTACCTCATCGTGCGATGTAACTGGAATTTGAAAATCTAAATTTCCTTCTTTAATTCTCTCAGTTGCATCTTTCAATACAAAAATTGGTTTTATCACACTTCTTGAGACGAAATAACTTAATAACCCTATGAGTAAAATGGCTAACAGTAAAAGCGCTCCGAACAAAATTGGAAATAATTTTTGTGTAAGATCGACAAATGAACTCTGCCTTTTTAGTACAAATATACTCCCTTCTTCATCTCCGGGAAAATAAAAATCAAATTTTACATATCGATAAAATGTATCGCCTAGTTCCGTTGTACCACGACTATTAATATTTGCTGATTCAAATTTCGGAATGGCTTCTTTTAAAGATACACCTTCAAATATTTTTGTAGCATAAGAAATGGTTTCTCCCTTTCTTACAACTATTTTCACACCTTCTTTTTCAAGTGATGAAACGAACGATTCATCTAATAGTTGTGATTGATTTTTCTTTGCCGCTAATTTCAATTCAATATACGTATTCTCTTCTTCTGGCGTAAGCGGCTTTTGAATATAAGAACTTTTGTAGAAATTTTTCACTGATTCTAAATCACCAGTTATCGAAAAAACAATTAAAAATCCCGTAACTAATATAAGCGTAATGGAAACGAGAATAACAGCGATATAAGAAAATAAAAATCTTGTTTTAATAGACATAATTAAAATCCTCACTTTACCCCGCATTAACGGGCAGTAAGACTCCCACCTCAAAATTCGCCTGGAGCAAAGAAGTTAGGTGGAAGATCAACTGCCCGTAAACGCCCGATTGGTTCAACTAATAATCAGTGGGGATGCCCCCCCATTGATTAAAGTTTCACTTTATCTATCCTTATTACTCATAAGCATAAAAATATATGTTCAAATACTCAAGCGATTTTATAGTAATTTTAGCACCAGTTTATAAAAATTTAATGTTCTTATTTTACAGTTGAAATGAGGAGGTTGAAATTCCATGTTCAAAAAAACATTAAGCATGATCTGTTGCGTAATTTTTTTGCAAGGATGCTCGCAAGAACAAGAAGTAAAAAAGGAGATGACAAACATGGAGACAGCGCTACTAGCAGCTACTGAGAAACAAGAAACGAATACTGTTATATCGTTACTCAAAAAAGGGGCTGACATAAATATAACGGACAGTAAAGGACGTACCCCTCTTATGATTTCTACATACAAAAATGATGTAAAAACTGCAAAAGCGCTTATTGAAGCAGGGGCTGACGTAAATATCCAAGACGATATGAAAAACAATCCCTTTCTATACGCCGGTGCAGAAGGTTACTTTGATATTTTAAAACTAACGATTGATGCCGGTGCAGATCCATCGCTTACAAATCGTTACGGCGGAACAGCTCTTATCCCCGCCTCAGAACATGGCTATATTGATGTTATTAAAGAACTCCTTACGCGAACAACTATTGATGTTAACCATGTAAATAATCTCGGGTGGACCGCTTTAATGGAAGCCATCGTACTAAGTAATGGAAACGAAACACAGCAACAAGTCATTCAGCTTCTTATTGAGCACCGTGCAGATGTAAATATTCCAGACAACGATGGTGTTACCCCGTTAGAGCATGCTCGCGCTCATAACTTTGAAGAGATAGAGAAGATTTTGTTAGAAGGGCGTAAGTAAAAAGCTAATTTTTGCCTTCCTCCCCCACCCTATGCTACATTTAACCCGTTACATTAATATTAATAGGGTGGGAATAAACATGAACAAACCTAAAATTGGGATGATTGGACTTGGAAGTATTGCGCAAAAGGCCTATCTTCCAACACTTACAAAAGAAACAGATTGGAATTTTGTAGGGGCGTTTACACCTAACGCAGAGAAAAGGAAACAAGTTTGCCAACAATACCGCATTCAAGACTTCCATTCTATTGAAACGTTAGCTTCGGAATGTGATGCAATCTTCGTTCACAGTTCAACTGCTACACATTATGAAATCGTTTCTGAACTTCTGAAAAAAGGAATCGACGTTTATGTTGATAAACCGCTAGCAGCTACAGTGGAACAAGCTGAGCAACTAGTCGAGTTGAGCGAAAAGCATAACCGAAAGTTAATGGTCGGATTTAATCGCCGATTCGTTCCTATGTATGTTGCTGCAAAAGAGCAAGCTCATGATATTTCATGGGTTCGAATTGAAAAACACCGCACAAATAAAGTCGGGCCATATACGTACGACTTTACTATGTTAGATGATTACTTACATATTGTAGATACTGCTCGCTGGTTAGCTAATGATGATCTTAACGTCGTTCATAATATGATGCAAATTAATGAAAAGAATGAACTTCTTTACGGACATCATACATATACAACTGCAAATGGACTGTTACTTTCAACAGCGATGCATCGCCATGCCGGTACAAACTTAGAACAAATTGAACTTGTAACGACAGGGAAAATCATTCGCGTAAAAAATATGAACACATTTGAAGTTGAGCAGGAAAATTCAGTTTCTCAGATTGGTTCACCATCATGGGATACGACGTTAAAACAGCGCGGTTTTGAAGATGCTGTTCATCATTTTATTGAATGTGTACACGGCGATACAAAGCCTGTTGTAGATGGATTAGAAGGATTAAAAACGCAGCAACTGTTACAATCTCTACTGGAGAATGTAAACAAAAATTAAAACGGATACATTTTTCAGAATTTACTTTCATTCCCATTTCCCCTTTATTTCTCTCACAAATTTCTATAGAATATGTTGATAGGAATTATAAATTTCATAATGAATCGTGGAAAGGGTGGGATTAACACATGTGGAACGAGTTTAAAAAATTCGCATTCAAAGGGAATGTAATCGATTTAGCTGTCGGGGTTGTAATCGGTGCTGCATTCGGTAAAATCGTTAGTTCTTTAGTAAAAGATATCATCACACCATTACTTGGTATGGTACTGGGCGGCGTTAACTTTACAGATTTAAAACTTACATTCGGTAAATCATCTATTATGTATGGTAACTTCATCCAAACTATTTTTGATTTCTTAATTATTGCAGCTGCTATCTTTATGTTTGTTAAAGTTTTCAACAAACTAACATCTAAAAGAGAAGAAGAAGAAAAGAAAGAAGAACTTCCAGAACCAACAAAAGAAGAAGAAATTCTTGGCGAAATTCGCGACTTACTAAAACAACAAAACTCTTCTAAAGATAGAGCATAATTGAACGGATAAAAAGGCATGCCCCCTCGGGACATGCCTTTTCTATATGCTATAACGTTTCTGAATTCATATGAATAAATAAAATAATACCAGCAACCATAAGTACCATAATACTACCTGCAAATAGTGTAATACCCATGAACATTAAACTTGTGCTCATGTCCACTGATACACTTTCAATAAAAATAGAAATTACATACGTGATAAGGGCGATTCCTGCAAGAATACTTCCTGGAACAAATCGCTTTAAGCCATTTTGTTTTAACGTCATATATGCAAAAATAGCAGTCATGCAAAGCGTAATTATCCAAAGAACGATCATCTCTTCTCCCCCCTCACAAGCCTTTTCTTTCTATTATACATGACATTGCCCTATAATAGTTAAATTTGCACTTGTGTGACATATAACAAGGAATAACCCCAACTGTAGCGAATGTCTTATGAAGAATCCCAAATACATTATCATTATCAAAGTAACGTATTTACAATACCCGCTTCACTTATCGCGAGTATTGTTTATAAAGTAAAACATTCAGCATAAGGAGACTGATCTCATGTGTATGCTGTAAAATTATTATTTGAATCTGTCCATTCAGGTGAGCCTAATCCTAGTAAAATTGATGAACATTATGAAGAGAATCACGATACACTTTTTGAAGAAAGTATCATTCTCGTTAAGGCGAACAGTTTAGAGGAAGCTCGCAAGCTAGGTGAAAAGATAGCTCTACAGTCTGAAGATACGTACGATAATATGTACGGTGAGCAAGTAACATGGACGTTTAGAAAAGTGTTGCATGTTTTCGAATGAGATGACACACCATTTGAGACAGGAAAAGAATTATATGCACGCTTTTTACATGTTAAGAAAACTGAAATTGTAGATACAGTAGTTAAACACCATTATCCTGAATATGAATAAAAGCTCACAGCTATCGCTGTGAGCTCTCTTATTCTTACTTCGTTGAATCTCTAAATTGGATACGGTGAGGTAAAATAACTGAGTGATCTTCTACTTTTTCTTTGTTCATATATTTCGTTAGTAGACGCATTGCTACTGCACCGATATCATACATTGGTTGTACAACTGTCGAAAGTTGCGGACGAACCATTAATGCAAGACGTGTGTTGTCAAAACCAAGCACTTCGATATCAGTTGGTACGTTTAATCCCGCGTCTTGTGCTGCGTGGATTACACCTAGTGCCATTTCATCAGAAGATACGAAGATTGCTGTTGCTTTTTCATCCATGCCCCAAAGTCTTTCAAACGCTTCTATACCTGAATCATATGTGTAATCTCCATCAATTATAAGATTTTCATCATATGAAATACCTGCTTCTTCTAAAGCTTTTTTATAACCTTGTAACTTCTTCGCGCTTCCTGCTTTATTAATGAAAGGACCAGAGACGAAACCGATACGTTTATGTCCTTGCTCAATAAAATGCTTCATTGCATCGTAAGCTGCTTGTGTATAATCAATATTTACTGATGACGTTTCATTTTGTTCATCAAATGACGCTGCTAATACAATTGGTACTGGAGATTTTTTGAACTCTTCAACGTGAATATCTGTAATATCTTCACCCATGAAAACAATCCCGTCCACTTGTTTCCCAAGCATCGTATTTAATAAGTGGAACTCTTTCTCTTTGTTCTGGTCAGAGTTACTTAAAATGATGTTATATTTGTACATTGTTGCGATATCTTCAATTCCACGAGCAAGTTCTGCATAAAACGTATTTGAGATATCAGGAATAATAACACCCACTGTAGTTGTCTTCTTACTTGCTAGTCCACGTGCTACCGCATTTGGGCGGTATCCTAACTGATCAATTGCTTCTAATACTTTCTTTCTTGTTGTAGGCTTTACGTTTGGGTTACCGTTCACAACACGTGATACGGTAGCCATTGAAACATTTGCTTCACGCGCTACATCATAGATTGTTACGTTCATCTCTTCGCACACTCCTTCTATTTATGTTATCTATTTTTATGTATCGGTTCACTTGAATGAAAAAAAGACATCAACTCTATTTGCAGATGCCAACAATCGTCCCGAGTTCTTCCTTTTACTAATGATACGCTAAAAACACAGGGTCATACAATATTTTCCCGCAAAAGTTTCGAAAAAATTCGCTTCTTTTCTCGTATTTTCGTATTTTTTATGCAAAAAAGGTCAATTTTTGTAAAAAAGCTATGTAACAAGGCTACATAGACTAAGAAATCTTTTTATAATTTACTTCCGAATGCTTTTAATTCTTTCATAAACTCATTGAATTCTGGAATGTCCATTTGCTGCGCTGCATCTGATAATGCAACTGCTGGGTCTGGATGTACTTCAGCCATAATAGCAAAAGCACCAATTGCCATAGCCGCTTTTGCAAACGGTAATAGAAGGCCACGTCGCCCTGTAGAATGCGTTACATCGACAACAACAGGTAAATGTGTTTCTTTCTTTTAAATTGGCACAGCGGAAATATTAAGCGTATTACGCGTTGCTGTTTCATATGTGCGAATACCACACTCACATAAAATGATATTACCATTCCCCTCTGCCATACTATATTCTGCTGCATTAATAAATTCTTCAATTGTTGCTGATAAACCACGCTTTAATAATATTGGTTTATTTACAGCACCAGCTGCCTTTAACAGTTCAAAGTTTTGCATATTGCGAGCGCCAATTTGAATAACATCAACATAATCTGACACTTTAAAGAAGGCACTGAAAGAGGCTATTTCATAAGAAAAAAGAGGTCATTCCCTATTATGTACAGGTAATGACCTCCTTTCTTCTTTCAACATCTTTAGGAAATTCGAAATGTTTTTCTCGAAGTATTCACTTTTTCAGTAGCCTCAGCTTAAAAACTGTCTTTTTTTATTATAGGAAAGAAACAAACGGTTTATCGCTGTTCTTCTCTTTTATAATAACAGCCTCGATTTTATTCTCGGACTTTATTTGTAATTGAACTTTAGCATCTTTAGGAAATTGTTCTAACATACTTTGAGCAGCCGTTTGAGAGAGTGCCATTAATTCTGACTTACCGTTATATTTAACGACAATATCCATCTTTAATTTATCCATCTTATTTTGCTTATAAGAAACCTTAGCATTAACAGGGATATAATCTCCTGGAGAAAATGCCTTCATTGCTTTAGAAAAATCCTTTAGCTTATCATTATCTTCTCCATGTGCCCCCTCAAATTCTTGAGAAGGATACGAATACGACTTTTCATCAATAGTATCCCAATTTCCAAGATTAGTCTCGTTCTTTTGAACAGTAGCGCTTGAAATATAAGTACCATTCTTTAAAGAACTTGTACTTTCTTGCTTAAATATAGCAAACGTAATTGGAGATTTGTTATATTTATCATTTTTATTAATAGCTTCTATAAGCCCCTTAGCGACTTCAGTACCTTTAGAAATAGCTTCCTCATTAGATACACTTGAAGACATAGATAAACCAATAACAACACCAGATAAACTTAGTTCATTTGAATTCTGTTTGCCGAAGTAGTCCTGTTCTATAATATTAGTCAAAACTGGTACTTCTTGTTTCGTAACTAATTCATCAATTGTTTTCTCTGGAATATATTGATTTAATTGTAATACGTAATTTTCTGTATCGAATTGTTTTGAAGCAATATCCATTAAACCATTTTCATATTCTGCTAAATCTAGTTTAGAATTAGTTTTAACATTAACTGTATTAATTACCTTTTGTTCTTTTAAAGGAATAACAGTTCTATAGTAATCCTTAGAAACAGCAGTTCTTGGAATCATACTTTTTTCTTTCGTATCTTTCTGTACAACTTCATCTTTCTTCTCAATAGTATTATTGCTGCAAGCCCCCAGTAATAAACTTAAGCTTGCGATGCATAATGCCATTTTCTTCATTGCTTAAAACCCACTTTCAAAAGTCAATTTACTTAGTTTTAAAGTATCTCTAGTGTACCACTAAATATATTGCAACAAAATAAAAAAGAAGCAAGCCCTTCGCTTGCCTCTCCCTATTTTACATTCTCTTCTAAAGCTTCTTTTTTAATATTCCAGTGCGATGTATGCCATACTACCATTCCATCTTTTATGTATAACACTTGCGGAGATTCATGCTTAATGCTGTACTGCTCTGCAACATGGTTCGAAACATCTCTCGCATCTTGTACGTATAAGTAATATGCTGGCACTTCTCTTTCTTCACCGCAATACGCTTGAAACTCTGTATATGCACCGTGACTAATTGGGCATGTCGTACTATGTTTAAAAAGAACGTAAGGCTCGTTCTTTTCTACTAACGCTTCAAGTTCTTCAATTGTTTCAATCTTCATCATACTCATCATTACTCACCTCTCATGCGAAGTCTAGAGCGCTTCTCTCTCTTTTCAGCCTTCTGCTCAGCTCTCTCAAGTTTACGCTCTTCTTTTTCAATCTTTTTCTCTTGTCTCGTAGTACGGTAATGATTATATACTTCAATTGCTGCGCTGCTCCACTGTACAACTTGTGCTACTTTATCTGCATTATTTTCAATTTCGTCCGTAACAGACTCTGAAACGTTGCGAAGCTTCGTATTTAAAGAGTGAATCGTCGTTCCGATTCCATCCACACCTTCTACTACTTTATTTAGCGACTGTGACTTCTGTTGAATATCATCAGCTAACGCATTTGTCTTATGTAATAATTGCTCCGTCTCTACGCTTATTCCTTGCATTTGCTTTTCTAAACCTTCTAACGTGCTCGCAACGTTTTCTAACGTCTTCTGAACCGATAACAACGTTCTGCATACATACACTACTAATACTGCGAAAGCAACCGCGATAATAGCCGCACTTACATATAGAAGAACTTGCATTTCATCACTTCCTTTATCTTTTTCATACTTTCTCCCATTATACAATCATTTTCCGTTTCATTCTAATCCCTATCTTTTCATTAGAATTTTCATACTTATTCGTTAACTTTAACATAAATGATTCAACAAATTCCACTAAGTAGGTTACAATAGGAGAGGATACATAATTAGTAGGGAGGCTTTACATATGAAAGATCCACGCATTGAAAAGTTAGCATACAATTTAATTAACTACTCTATTCGTTTACAAAAAGGCGAAAAAGTATTAATTGAAAACTTTGGCTTACAAAAAGAACTTGTAACTGCACTTGTAAAAGAAGCATATGCAGCTGGTGGTTTCCCATTCGTTTCTTTAAAAGATCATCAAGTAGATCGCTCTTTATTAATGGGTGCTACTGAAGAACATTTCGAACAAATCGCTGCATATGAAGCTAGTGTAATGAAAGATATGGATGCTTACATTGGCCTTCGCTCTGGCGATAACATTAACGAACAAGCTGACGTTCCAAGTGAACGTATGAAAGTTCACGGCCAAACAATTGGCAAAAAAGTTCATAGAGACATCCGTGTTCCGAAAACACGCTGGGTTGTTCTTCGCTACCCAAATGCTTCTATGGCGCAGCTTGCTAAAATGAGCACAGAAGCTTTCGAAGACTTCTACTTCGAAGTTTGTAACTTAGACTACGGTAAAATGGATAAGGCGATGGATAGCCTTGTTACATTAATGAATAAAACAGATAAAATTCGCTTAACTGGTCCTGGAACTGACTTAACATTCTCTATTAAAGACATTCCAGCTATTAAATGCTCGGGTCATTTAAACATTCCAGATGGTGAAGTATACTCTGCACCAGTTCGCGATTCTGTTAACGGTACAGTTTCTTACAACACACCATCTCCTTACAACGGTTATACATTTGAAAATGTACAACTTAAATTTGAGAATGGCCAAATCGTTGACGCAACTGCAAACGATTCAGAGCGCATTAACAAAATCTTCGATACAGACGAAGGCGCACGCTACGTTGGTGAGTTCGCAATCGGCGTAAACCCATACATCTTACATCCAATGGGAGACATTCTATTCGATGAAAAAATCGATGGCAGCTTCCACTTCACACCTGGACAAGCTTATGATGATGCATGGAACGGCAACAACTCTAACATTCACTGGGATTTAGTATGCATTCAGCGCCCTGAATACGGCGGCGGTGAAATTTACTTCGACGACGTATTAATCCGTAAAGACGGACGCTTCGTTGTAACTGAACTAGAAGCTTTAAACCCAGAGAACTTAAAATAATGAAAGACGCTCGGAATTTTCTCCGAGCGTCTTTTTATTAATATTGTAATAAATCTTTCGCCACATCTTCTGGCACTTTAAAACTCATTTTCTTATTTTTCATTTCAACTTCGACATACGGAACATCTTTATATACTGTCATAGTACCAATTTCATATAATTCTTTTTTATCTTTACTCGACTCCGATAATTTTGTTGTATCCGCTTGGTACATTTTAAATGTTTTCCCTTGCGGAGTATCTATAGGAGCCGATTCCATTTCCCACTCATCCATTTTGATTGATTCAAACAACTTTGTGATTTCTTTCTTATCAGTAATTGTTTTTTTATCACTCAAATCAATAAGGGATTCAACTTCAATTTTTTGTGCCTTTTCTAAGCTAACATCAGACTTGTCTTTCTTCGCACTACATCCTATTAAAAGAATTGATGTCGTTAATAAAAATAAACAGAGCGCACATATTTTTTTCATTCCAAATCCCTCCCTACACTATATAGAACTACTTGCCTCGCTTTTTGTTTGCTGGAAATGAAAATAAAAGCGTCACTGCAATAGTACCTATTAATATTGGTACATATAAGGACAGATCCCATTTCATATATACTCTAGTGCAACCAACAAGCACAAACAAAATTTCTAAACAGAATAAAGGTTTTACATATTTCATTTCTTACCTACCATTTCTATTTTCACATTTGGGTTCTCTTTCTCGATAAGCGCCAAAAATTCATTCATATCTTGCGGCATCGCAACCATATGTACTTTGTATGCATTCGTCGTAATTTCAAGAGATTTTCCCACTTGACGAATGATTCTTATCTCTTTCAATACGATATCGTCATTTAAAATGCCGTACTTTAATACACCATTTTCTACTTTATGCTTTTTAATAAATACTTCCCAAACGAGTGGTACATTTACAAGGAAACATAAACCCATTCCAATTAACGCTGACATCCACTGCTCTTTATTTGTGAGAATCATGACAAGTGGATATACAAACATAAAAGCTAACGTGAGACAAACGAAAATTACTACCGATTTACTTCTTTGAATCGGAATGTTCATACACGCACCCCCTACCCTAAATTATACCACTTTTTCCATTTTAGTTCATAAAAAAAGGCCATTTCTACATGACCTTCTTAAACAATATATCTATAGAATTTCTTATCCACCTGTAACACTGGAAAACTTTTTGGCAACTCGTCTATACTCACACTTTGGAAATTATTCTTTTCATAAAAGCGATGCGCTGCTAAAAATTTCACTGTTGTTCCTAAATAAATGTCTTCCAAGTTCTGTTCCTTCGCCCAAGAGATTGCTGTTTGAAGTAGCATACTTGATGCACCCCATTCTTTTCCGCGGAACTCTTTCTTCACGAACATTTTTCTTAGCGCTACTTGATGCTTCCCAATATCTAATAAAGCTACCGTTCCAACTACTTTACCATCATAAGTTGCTACCCAAAAGTTTCCGTGATCCCTTTGATAGAACGTTTCTATTTCAAGTAAGTCAGGTTGCTCTTCTTTCGTAATTGGGACATTGTACTCTTTTTGCTGAATATGAACAATGAGATCTACTACTTCATCTTGAAATTTGCTTTCATACGGAGTGACACAAATCTTCTCATTCATCGAATTTCTTCCCATTCTGAAGCTAGTAAACTATAAACAGCAATATCCTGAAAATGGTCATACAACCATTCTTCATCTCTTAAAATTCCATCTAACTTAAAACCTAAACGTTCTGGGATTGCACGGCTTTTCGTATTTTCAACACCACACCGAATTTCTATTTTATTCAATTTTAAATTATCAAATGCATATTGAAGCACAGCCTTCACACTACGTGTCATAACACCTTTTCCACCAGCATCTTCTGCAAGATAATATCCAAGACTCGTCGCTTTTTTCCCCCAGCTCACCGGGTGAATGCCCACCATCCCAACGAGCTTTCCTTTATAACGTATACCACTTTCAAAACCGTCTCCCTCTGCAAATTTCTTTAACCACATCGGAAAAATATCATCATACGCATTAGCAGATTTCGTCCCATCTACCCACGGAAGCCATCTTCTTAAATGATTACGATTTTGATCTATTAATTCATATAGTCCCCCTTTATGATGTTTTTCTAATAGTTGTAATTCAATTTCATCATCTACTCGGAGTGTGAACATGTTTTTTAGCCCCTTTTTATTTTTCTTATTATTCTAACATTTTTAGATAGAAAATGTTAAATATTCACACTTTCTTTCGAACTTATCTTAATAAGGCCAGAAGAATATAGTACTCCCGTAATGCCTAATATCATTCCTACACATTGTGCGGGTGTTACATTTACTTCTTCTGTAAAAGAAATAAATATAACACCACTATATATGATTGATATCTAGATATGAATCATATATAGTTAAAGTATGGAAAAAAATGATAATTTTATAATTCAATTACGTAAAGGTGTTTTTGATCTGGCTATTTTGTCTTTAATAAGCAAACAACCTATGTATGGATATGAAATCACAAGTGCGCTACAAGAGATCCCTGTATTTCATATTCCAAATGGTTCGATTTATCCTATATTAAATCGAATTACAAAAAACAATTGGGCTGTTTCCTATTGGGAAGAGTCCGGTGATGGGCCAAAAAGAAAATACTATCGTATTACAGACGAAGGGAGAGAAATTTTAAATAGTCGCTTACATGATTATGATGCAGTATATCATGCTCTAATGTTACTAGCTAAAGGAGAGGATAAAAAATGAACAAGGAACAGTTCTTTTCAAATGAACTCATCGCTTCTTTCTTACAGGATCTTCACAATGGTTTAATGAACTCGCCTACATCAACAAGAGAACAACATGTGCTAGAAATCAAATCCGATTTATACGAAAATGCATTAAGTAAAGAAAGTGAAGGGATACCATCAGCAATGATCCCTCAACAAGTTATTGAAGAATTTCTGCCTCCAAAAGAATTAGCAAAGGAAATTGCAGCAGAATATACAGACGTTATTCAAGATGCACAGCAATCTACAAATACGTTTATTAAATATTATTCCGGTCTATCTATCGGTCCGCTTGGTGCTTTATCAGTGCCTATCGCACTTGGGTTTATAAATATTTCAGCTAATTTGCCATTCTTACTAGCCTTTATTGCAAGCAACATTTGGTTTATCTTTAGAGAAAATCATTGGAACACAGATCTATTAAAATACTTTAAAACAATGATTTTTGTTAGCTCAAGGTTGTTAATCGCTCTTCCATTTACTTTTTTCGCCATTCGAATTATGATAACAAAACAGTTCGATATGTTTTCATTCTATTATTTAATCGGATATGTATTTTTTAGTTCACTGTATATCGTTTTATTAAAACGACAATACAAAAAGAATAAGCAATATCAACATATCAACGCTTTTTAAAATATATCGAACACAACAAAAAGACGCACAGCCATAGCTGTGCGTCTTTCTTCTTACTTCTCTGCAACTTGAACTTCTTTTACGTAAGCTGCTTCGAATTTTTGGATGTCACCTGCGCCCATGAAAATAAGAACGCCGTTTTTATGTTTCTTTAACACATCCGTTGTTGTATCTGTAATTAGTTCTGCGCCATCAATACGTTTTTGCAGATCTTCAATTGTTAATTCACCTTTGTTTTCACGTGCTGATCCGAAAATATCACATAAGTATACTTGGTCAGCTTTACTTAAGCTTTCCGCGAACTCATCTAAAAATTTCTCTGTACGTGAGAATGTATGTGGTTGGAATACAGCGACAACTTCACGCTCTGGATGTTTTTGACGTGCTGCTTCAATCGTTGCATTAATTTCTGTCGGATGGTGTGCATAGTCATCAATGATAACTTGTTCTCCCATTGGCTTTTCATTAAAGCGACGTTTTACGCCTTCAAAAGTTGTTAGCTGATGCTTAACTGCTTCTACATCAACGTTTTCATAATGGCAAAGCGCTATTACTGCTAATGCATTTAATACGCTGTGATCGCCGTATCCTGTAATTTTGAACGTGTCATAATACGTATTACGAACGAATACATCGAATATAGTACCATCAGTTCTCTTTTGAATGTTACGTGCTTGGAAATCATTATCTTCTCCAAATCCATAGAAAATAACAGGTACTTTCGCTTGAACTTTTTGAAGTTCTTCATCATCACCACATGCAATAATACCTTTTTTCACTTGCAATGCCATCTCTTGGAATGCATTAAATACATCATTGATGTCTGCAAAATAATCTGGGTGATCGAAATCGATATTTGTCATGATTGCATAGTCTGGATAGTAAGACAAGAAATGACGACGATACTCACAAGCTTCAAATACAAAATACTTACTATTTTCTACCCCATGCCCCGTTCCATCTCCAATAAGGTATGATGTTGGGTGTGCACCTTGCATTACATGGGCTAACAAACCAGTTGTTGATGTTTTTCCATGTGCACCAGTTACAGCAACACTTGTGTACTGATTCATAAGATCACCTAAGAAGTGATGGTAACGATGTACTGGGATATTTAATTCTTTTGCTGCTACGATTTCTTCATGCGTATCAGGAAATGCATTTCCTGCGATAATCACTTGTCCTTCTTTAATATTATTCTTATCAAAAGGAAGGATGGAAATACCACGCTTTTCCAATGCTGTTTGTGTAAAGAAACGCTTTTCATAATCAGACCCTTGAACAGTATGCTTCATGTCATGAAGAATTTGTGCTAATGAACTCATTCCTGTTCCTTTAATTCCTACAAAATGGTAAACTGTCATCTTAAAGAACCTCCAACATTTCGAACTAATACAACGGCCTATCTATAAGACAGTATATGAATCTTTTCTTATTTTGGTAATCATCATACATTACTGATGCAGTGAATTTCTTTTTATATTCACTTATCAGTGATAAACTCGTACGTACTTCTTTTATGTCCATAACACATTTATTATAGCAAAAAACAAGCCGCTATACTATGATAACAGAAAAACTGATAGGGTCAATCACCTATCAGTTTTTCTCGCTTTTACATATCTTCTTTTGTTTCTAATTGAACACGCTCTAGACGTGAATTTGGACGGTATTTACGACCAGCTTTTGCTTCTGGTTTTCCATTTAATTCTACGTTATCACCAGTAAAACCAATATTCATTTTTAATAAGCTACTTCCTACTCCGTATATATCGACAGGAACATTTTGAGCTTCAAATTCACGAATACGCTTCTCATCAAACCCACCAGTTACAACGATATCTACATGTTGGAACCCTTCCTCATCAAGAGCCTTACGAAGTGCAAATACAAGTGATGGATTTACACCACGTGGATCGAATGTTCCAAGTACTTCTGGGTGACGAATGAAGTATTGATCAATCATTGTGCGAGACGTATCGACACGTACACCTTTTAATGTTGATCCAAATTCACGCGCTACGCGAAGTGCATCTGTAATGACATCATTGTTATAATCAATTAGTACGACTAATTCATCTTCTGGGAATTTTTTATGATATGCCTTTGCAGCTTCAACAACATCACCATTAAACATTTGAATTAAAGCGTGAGGCATCGTCCCCATACCACTTCTGCCCCACCATTCATTCATTGCATGCGTCGCTTGCGCGCTCATACCTCCGATGTATGCCGCATAGCCGTCACCAGCTTGTTGCGTATAATGATCGTCACGATCTCCCATGAAAATAACCGGTTTTTCTTTATCTACACTACGTGCAGCTTGGACAACATTATATACGTTTGTCGCAACTGATGTACGACGAGCTAAAATCCCATCAATTACACCTTCTAAAAAGCCGAAGTATTCATAAGGACCATGAATTGTTAAAACTGTTTCAAACGGACTAATATTATCGCCGTCCTTTAAAGAATGAATTTCTAATTCCTCAGGATTTTTGGCAAATGTTTGTAGCAATGCGATTACCTCATCTGCTCCGCAAAGAACTGCATGTTCTTTTTGAAAAAACTGCATTGTTACAACACTTTTCGGGCGAAATTCTTCAATGATTTCTCTAGTTTTTAAAAAGTAAACGGCAGAGAACCAGCCTTCTCCAACACGTTCATCAAATTTAAATGTTTTATTTGTTAGTCGATTTATTTCACCTTTTAATTTTAATTCAATTTCTTTCATGTCGCTTTACTCCCTACTTTACTATCCAACATTTTCTATTAGTATACAGCAAAACCGTTTCCTATACATTTGTTTCCTGCATAGCAGCGAATTCATCCTCAGAAATAAGGACATCTCTCGGTTTCGTTCCTCTTCCTTCAGAAATAATCCCTTGCGACTCCATCTCTTCAATTAGACGTGCCGCGCGATTATAACCTATGCGGAATTTTCTCTGTACAGAAGATGTGGACGCTCCCCCTTGCTCTACAACAAATTGACATGCATCAAAAAATAGTTCATCTTCAGACTCACTCTGCTCTGATTTTGCTAATAAATCCTCTTGCTTAAATAAGTAGTTTGGCTTCATTTGCTTTTTCACATGATCAACTGTTCTTTCAATCTCATCATCTGATACGTATACACCTTGTACACGAACTGGTTTAGATGTGCCGTTTCCTAAAAATAGCATATCACCACGACCAAGTAACTTCTCCGCGCCCCCAATATCGATAATCGTACGCGAATCAACTTGAGATGATACTGTAAACGCAATACGCGTTGGAATGTTTGATTTAATTAAACCTGTAATAACGTCTACAGATGGACGCTGCGTCGCAACTAATAAGTGAATACCACAAGCACGCGCTTTTTGTGCAATACGACAAATCGCTTCCTCCACATCACCAGGAGCAACCATCATTAAGTCCGCTAACTCGTCAATGACAATTACAATATAAGGTAATGTCTCACCTGGGATTTCTCTACCACTTACAATCGTATTGTAACGAGTTAAATCACGAGCACCAGCATGAGCAAACAATTCATAACGTCGTTCCATCTCTTCAACCGCCCACTTTAACGCAGCTGTAGCTGCTTTTACGTCAGTAATAACAGGTGCTACAAGATGTGGAACAGAATTGTATGGTGCAAGCTCAACCATCTTCGGATCAATTAGTATCAACTTCACTTCATGCGGCTTCGCTTTATATAAAATGCTCGTTAAAATCGCGTTAATGCACACACTTTTCCCTGAACCAGTTGCACCCGCAATAAGTCCATGTGGCATTTTTCGAATATCCGTTACAATTGGATCACCTGAAATATCAAGCCCCAGCGCAACTGTAAGCGGTGATTCACTCTTTGTAAATACAGGACTTCTTAAAATTTCACGCAGGAATACTGGCTTACTTTCCTTGTTTGGAACTTCAATTCCAATTGCACTCTTCCCTGGAATTGGCGCTTCAATTCGAATATCTTTCGCAGCTAAACTTAACTTAATATCATCACTTAAATTTGTAATTTTATTTACTTTCACACCTGGGTCTGGTTGTACTTCAAAACGAGTTACCGCCGGCCCTTGTGACACATTAATAACATGTGCTCCAACATGGAAATTATTAAATGTCGTATTTAATAATTCTTCCTGTTCTTCTAGCCACTCCGTATTATCTAATGCTGCCTGCTGTGGAATTGACAACAACGTTAATGGCGGAAGTTCATACTTCGGTGGCGCTTGTAGTACGTTGCGCATATCATTCTCTTTTTGATTTACAACATATGCCTTCTCTTGTACTTCCGTACTTGAAATTGACTCTTGTACTTGTCCAGCCACCACTACTTGTTGCATCGGTTTTTCTTCCACTTGAGCTTCCACTACTACTTGCTGCATCGGTTTTTCTTCCACTTGAGCTTCCACTACCACTTGCTGCATCGGTTTTTCTTCCACTTGGGCTTCTACTACCACTTGCTGCATTGGTTTTTCTTCCACTTGGGCTTCTACTACCACTTGCTGCACTGGACTTTCTTCCACTTGCGGGTTTACTACCACTTGCTGCACTGGCTTTTCTTCCACTCGTTCACTGACAGTTGATTGCATTACGTTCGTTCTTGCCGCATGTCTTTCCATTAATTTCTTTCTATCCTGCTTTAACATGACAACATTAAATGGGACATGACGTTTTTTCTCACGTTTCGGTTCTTCTATTTGTAAAGCAGGCTGTTCTTCAGCAACTTGCTTCTTTTCTTCCGCTTCTTCAATTAAAACGTTCGCAAAGTTTTGAACATCTTTCTTTGTTTGCTCATCCGTTTCTGAAACTGGTACGAATACTTCACTTTCTTCCTTGAACGTAATTGTTTCTTGTTGAGAAATCACTGGTTGCTCTGCAACTGGTGTATTTTCCACTAAATCTGTATTCATCGTTTCTTCAATTACTGTTTCTTGAGAAATTGGTTCTTCTTCCTTAGTACCCTCTAACTCCGCAACTTCTTCTGTCGCTTCCTCAGGTTTCTCTAATTCCACAACTTCTTCTGCTTCCTTAGTTTCTTCTAATTCCACAACTTCCTCTGTCGCTTCCTTAGCTTCTTCTAATTCCACAACTTCTTCTGTCGCTTCCTCAGATTTCTCTAATTCTGCAACTTCTTCTGTCGCTTCCTTAGTTTCTTCTAATTCCACAACTTCTTCTGTCGCTTCCTCAGTTTCTTCTAATTCCACAACTTCTTCTGTCGCTTCCTCAGATTTCTCTAATTCCACAACTTCTTCTGTCGCTTCCTTAGCTTCTTCTAATTCTGCAACTTCTTCTGCTGCTTCCTCAGCTTCCTCTAATTCTGCAACTTCTTCTGCTGCTTCCTCAGCTTCCTCTAATTCTGCAACTTCTTCTGCTGCTTCCTCAGGTTTCTCTAATTCCACAACTTCTTCTGTCGCTTCCTTAGTTTCTTCTAATTCCACAACTTCTTCTGTCACTTCCTCAGATTTCTCTAATTCCATAACTTCTTCTGCCGCTTCCTTAGTTTCTTCTAATTCCACAACTTCTTCTGTCGCTTCCTCAGTTTCTTCTAATTCCACAACTTCTTCTGTCGCTTCCTCAGATTTCTCTAATTCTGCAACTTCTTCTGTCGCTTCCTTAGTTTCTTCTAATTCCACAACTTCTTCTGTCGCTTCCTCAGTTTCTTCTAATTCCACAACTTCTTCTTTCGCTTCCTCAGGTTTCTCTAATTCCACAACTTCTTCTGCTGCTTCCTCAGATTTCTCTAATTCCACAACTTCTTCTGTCGCTTCCTCAGATTTCTCTAATTCCACAACTTCTTCTGCTGCTTCCTCAGGTTTCTCTAATTCCACAACTTCTTCTGTCGCTTCCTCAGATTTCTCTAATTCCACAACTTCTTCTGTCGCTTCCTCAGATTTCTCTAATTCCACAACTTCTTCTGC
>NZ_JAWRYM010000515.1:0-272 GCF_046534555.1 Bacillus sp. SIMBA_074
TGGATATTTTGGCTGCTCAGGATGACACGCAGCATCAATTCATCTTCACTATCCGTCCTGCCCTGCTCATTCAATAATTCTTTAGAAACAATCGAGACCATCGTCACATAATCTAATTCACGTACTTGTTTGGATGCATTTTGGTAGTAAACCGGGAAGGTAAAAATATGACGCCCCGTTTCCGACCAATATTTCAATGGAACTAGCAATGCAATATCTTGGGATAAGAGATTACTGACTAATAATGAATCCGGAATGGAACCCTCCAAACC
>NZ_JAWRYM010000516.1:0-272 GCF_046534555.1 Bacillus sp. SIMBA_074
TCGACTTTTTGTTGCTCATACAGTTGCCGGGCGGAGGCTGTATCCGAAACGGGGATTAACTGGATGTCTGGTGGTAGCGTATGCAGCATGTTCTCCAGAATTAGCGCACCTCTGACATACACCAGGCTACTGACAGTGTTTAAGCTGCAGCTGGCACATTTTGTTTGATTAACATACAAATTTACGTTGGTATCGAATAGAACGTATGGTACAGCCATTAAATTTGGATAGCTTTGAGTGACATCCAATACTCTTGCCAGTTCGCCTGACAG
>NZ_JAWRYM010000517.1:0-272 GCF_046534555.1 Bacillus sp. SIMBA_074
CTTATACGAATCCAAAACCTGCGTTGGCGTTTTTGTTTTTGCTGCTTTGCTTGCATGATTCCATTGCGAATGTACTGATCAATCTGCGGAGGTACTGTTTGTAGCTCCGTAGTGTTTGTATCATCCAGCACGCTCGTCACCATCCTTTCCCAAGGTCTTTGCGCAGGGCGCCCAGAGCTTTATGCAGCCAGGTTTTTATCGTTCCTTCGGGGTGACCGAGCACGTCTGCAATTTCCCGTACGGTCCGATCCTCAAAGTACTTCAGAATGATG
>NZ_JAWRYM010000518.1:0-272 GCF_046534555.1 Bacillus sp. SIMBA_074
TCGTCGAGGAACGGGATCGCTTCTACCTGGCGATGCTGAAGCAGCTCGGCATCGAGAGGGGCAAGCCGTTCGAGCCGGATGCGCGACTGGTCGAGATCCTCGAGCAGGGTGCGGCCGCCGGAGAGCTGATGGCCCAGGCCAACACGTTCGCCAAGCGGTTCGACCAGGCCGGCTACTGGCCGGATCGCAAGTGGGAGATCGCCATCGTCCTGGACAATCCCACGCAGCGCGGCGACGATTACGACGAATTGCTCGAGCGCGCATCCTGGTTC
>NZ_JAWRYM010000519.1:0-272 GCF_046534555.1 Bacillus sp. SIMBA_074
CAAGACGCGGAATGGGATCGATACGAGCAGTGGGCATTGGTAAATCCTCAGGGACAGATAGTGGGCTGGGTCAAAACAGCAGAGCTGTATCGCCATTTCTTTCGTGTATACAAAGAAAAACAGGCTAACTATTCACTGGAGCTGGAGGCTGTTTTTAATACGAGCTACGACATGTTTTACATTTCGGATGGCAAAGGAATTACACAACGGGTAAGCAGATCATCCGAGCGACTGTATGGCTACAGTCCCGAAGATTTGGTTGGCAAAAGCAT
>NZ_JAWRYM010000520.1:0-272 GCF_046534555.1 Bacillus sp. SIMBA_074
GGCGACGGTAGCGGGCGCGACGCTGCTGGGGGCCGGCAACAACGGGACCTTCTATCCCCAGGCAACGCTCGTCAACCTGGATGCCTCCGACAACAGCACCCTCTCGGGCGATGCGATCGCCGCGTCGCAGGCGGTGGCCAACATCAGCCTGATGACCGGCTCCCTTTGGACGGGTGCGGCGCGACCGATGGACGACGTGAGCATCGATCCCACCAGCGCGTGGTTGGTGACGGGGGATTCCACGTTGAGAGGGACGCTGACGAATGCAGGCC
>NZ_JAWRYM010000521.1:0-272 GCF_046534555.1 Bacillus sp. SIMBA_074
TCAAGTATTGGAATATCGACTTCGATGGTCAATTGATTATCCTGCAAGGGAAAGGGATGGTGACTGATGAACACCTGCTTATGCAGGCTCAAAGAATTGCCATCCTTTTAGAAGGTCTTATATCCAAAGATAATCCTGGCACTTCACTATCCATGGGGTTAAGCAAGGCAAAAAAAGGAATCTACAATATGAAAGAAGGGTTTATTGAAGCTAAAAAGGCCATTCAACTGGGCTCGAGGCTTAACCCGACTAATATCAATGATTACGCAAGC
>NZ_JAWRYM010000522.1:0-272 GCF_046534555.1 Bacillus sp. SIMBA_074
GGTGATCGCCACGGCGATCATCCGCGAGTCCGCCGTCCAGGAGATCGAGGCGGAGGGCCCGGACTATGCGTCCGCCCGCGATGCCCTGCGTGCGAAGGTGCCCGCCGAGCACCTCCTGCTGTCCATCGTCGTCGACGCGTAGCGTCCCCTCGGCTGGGCCGCGTACTGCGGACTCACGGCAGCGGGAACGCCTGCCCGGATGCCGCCTCCAGCAGCGGCCAGAGCCGCGCACCGAGCCGTGGCGACCGGGAGGCACGCGTGGCCGGAGTGTG
>NZ_JAWRYM010000523.1:0-272 GCF_046534555.1 Bacillus sp. SIMBA_074
GTACGCTGGACTCCATCATTTCTGACTGGGACTATAACCCGGACAATACCCGCTCTATTCAGGTCGATCACCGTTTTATGCTTTGGCAAATGCAGCTGGACGGTGCCGATAGTCTGTTAAAAGAGATGGGCGTAAAACAATAGAACTTTTTAAACGAACAGAGGTTTACTCTAAGCCAACCGTTGCAGGCCTGGATGGCCGAATCGAGCCCCCAGGGATGGGTTTACGGCGTGTTGGCGTAGGTACGCAGATATAACTAGAAGTACTGCCTT
>NZ_JAWRYM010000524.1:0-271 GCF_046534555.1 Bacillus sp. SIMBA_074
GATTTTGATTTTGATTTTGCATTTTTATTTCCCTCCTGGTTTCATCAATGATGTGAACAAGCTTAGTATGTTAAAAACCAACAGGATTATTCAATAAACTCTTCCGCCCTACATCATGTTGTCTGTATACAAAAAGCCGTGATGTTCTAAACTATAAACACTTTATATGTATGGGAGGATTTCAAATGACTCATAAATGCTTCTATTGTACTGATGACACGGAAGAAAAAAAAATCCATGTCGTAACATTTCAAGTTACTGACACGGATAG
>NZ_JAWRYM010000095.1:0-534 GCF_046534555.1 Bacillus sp. SIMBA_074
TCGGTAAACCGAAAGAAAAAGTTTACGCGGACGAAATCGCGAAAGCGTGGGAAACCGGTGAAGGTCTGGAACGTGTTGCGAAATACTCTATGGAAGACGCGAAAGCGACCTACGAACTGGGTAAAGAATTCTTCCCGATGGAAGCGCAGCTGTCTCGTCTGGTTGGTCAGCCGCTGTGGGACGTTTCTCGTTCTTCTACCGGTAACCTGGTTGAATGGTTCCTGCTGCGTAAAGCGTACGAACGTAACGAACTGGCGCCGAACAAACCGGACGAACGTGAATACGAACGTCGTCTGCGTGAATCTTACGCGGGTGGTTTCGTTAAAGAACCGGAAAAAGGTCTGTGGGAAAACATCGTTTCTCTGGACTTCCGTTCGCTGTACCCGTCTATCATCATCACCCACAACGTTTCTCCGGACACCCTGAACCGTGAAGGTTGCCGTAACTACGACGTTGCGCCGGAAGTTGGTCACAAATTCTGCAAAGACTTCCCGGGTTTCATCCCGTCTCTGCTGAAACGTCTGCTGGACGAAC
>NZ_JAWRYM010000525.1:0-271 GCF_046534555.1 Bacillus sp. SIMBA_074
CACGTGTTTTTTCAGTACCCCTGCCACACTCATCATGATGACCATCGAGCCTGTAAACAGCGGTGTCAGGATTCCGTTTACCCGTCCGAGGAACGTGCTTTCGGTATGCTTCATGAGCATCGTATTGATCCCAATCTGTATACAGGGCAGCAACAGTCCGGCAATGAACTGGGCAACGAGCGTCAGCCATAGATGTGTGGAGATTCCCAAGATGGCAAAAGCAAGGGCATTTCCAAACAACCCAGCCATCAGCAGCCTTTGGGGAGAAAAT
>NZ_JAWRYM010000526.1:0-271 GCF_046534555.1 Bacillus sp. SIMBA_074
ATCGTCGTCGTGGGGCAGAACCTGCTCGGCCTGGTGCTCGCGCTCGCTCTCGAAGCGCCTCTGCGCGGACGACGCGTACTCCAGGTGTTGTTCCTGATGCCCGTCATTATCAGTCCCGTCATCGTCAGCTACCTGTGGCAGTACATCTTCGCTCCGGACGGTGCTCTAAACGTCATCCTCCGCGCCATCGGGATGGATGCTCTCGCGCAACCATGGCTCGGGCAGCCGTCCACTGCGCTCGGCGCCATCGCGGTCGTAGTGATCTGGCAGT
>NZ_JAWRYM010000527.1:0-271 GCF_046534555.1 Bacillus sp. SIMBA_074
CGAGAACGCCGGTCATATAAATAGCTGACCACATATACGGATTCATCCTCTCTAGCAATCTCGTATTATCCTACCAAATGAGGGGGAGAATGGTCAAATGATCCAAGGAACATTCGTTCTTATTTTCCCATACTTGTTGTACTTTCCGCTATAATAGAAAGGAGAGAGCGAAAATAACGATTCGTAAGCGATAACAGAGAGGAAGAACATGATGACCTCCTTTGTTCATTTGCATGTTCATACAGAATATAGCTTGTTAGATGGAGCGGCT
>NZ_JAWRYM010000528.1:0-271 GCF_046534555.1 Bacillus sp. SIMBA_074
GCCTATGGATATGATAACCAACCTTGGGTTAAGGGAAACTGACATAAATGCATTCGCCGTCATACCGTGTGCTTCATTTTCTAAAAGTGTCGTGATCACTGTTACTCCTGTAGCAAATTTCCCCATCGCATTTCTAAAATTTCTATCATCCATCATTTTATAACCTCCTTAAAATTTGCACTGCACTGAGACTTTGACTCAAAAGGTATCTGTTTTAAAAATTTAACCGTCACTTCTTCCGCAACACCTCCCTTCAGCATTTCTATAACTT
>NZ_JAWRYM010000529.1:0-271 GCF_046534555.1 Bacillus sp. SIMBA_074
TTCGTCAAATCATCTTCCGTTATTTCATGAAATTGAACGGAGTGCTTCAACTCGTCGTCAATAGCCTGTTCCTTTTCAGCTGGAAAGTTAAGTAAACGATTAGTTTGCACCATAAGCCTCCCTCTTTAAAGACCGAGTGGATGATGACTGAATCAAGATCATCTAATAGAAGGAAGTCTGCCTTGAATCCAGGCGCTATGACACCATATTCCGTTAAACCAAAGCATTCTGCTGCATTTATGGTCGCCATTTGAATGGCGGTAATAGGCTG
>NZ_JAWRYM010000530.1:0-271 GCF_046534555.1 Bacillus sp. SIMBA_074
TGATCAGTCCATTCCCCTCTTCAAGCAGGTCAATGAATTTGTTAGGATCCTGTTTGATGACAGGGAAAGTATTGTAATGAATCGGCACGACCTGTTTGGCTTGAAGGAATTTCGCTGCAAGTGCGGCATCTTCCGGCCCCATGGTGTAATTGTCGCCGATTGGCAAAAATGCCAAGTCAATCGGATGTCGCTCACCGATCAGTTTCATATCGGAAAATACCGCCGTATCCCCTGCATGATAGATCGTTTTCCCTTCTATCATAAGTAATAC
>NZ_JAWRYM010000531.1:0-271 GCF_046534555.1 Bacillus sp. SIMBA_074
CGGATCATCATCGCATGCATCGGGCCGATTGCCGCTAAAACGGCTGAAAAAAATGGGCTAAACGTCGATGTTTGTCCAGATGTTTATACGACGGATGCCATGGTTGCGGATTTAATACGCTTCATAAGCAAAAAGAAATAACAAGGGAGGAACTTCAAAATGAAAAACATTCCATTCAATCGCCACCGTCGCTTGCGTGCAAGTGCTGGCATGAGGGCTTTAGTCCGTGAAACACAATTGCATAAAGAGGATTTGATCTATCCGATCTTCG
>NZ_JAWRYM010000532.1:0-271 GCF_046534555.1 Bacillus sp. SIMBA_074
CTTTAGTTATTACGAAGATAAATTAAGCTGCAGATATAACCGCGGATATGTAGAATCAGCACAAGCGAAAACAGGTAGATATTTGTCAAAAGTTGAAACTGAAGCATATGACTTAATAGATTCCCTCTTATATGATGAAAACATGCATATTGATATGATGATGGAACCGGGTGATATGCAATTTGTTAATAATTATACTGTTCTTCATTCCCGTACTGTATACGAAGACTATGAAGAACCCGAACGCAAACGTCATTTATTAAGATTGTGG
>NZ_JAWRYM010000533.1:0-271 GCF_046534555.1 Bacillus sp. SIMBA_074
GGATTTGCGCCTTGTATGAGTCCTACAACTCCTGTTCCTGCTGATTTCGTATAAGGAATCCCCATCTGGTCGAGGTACCGAATAATTTGCTCTTGTGTACGAAACTCCTCTAAACCGATCTCCGGATTTTGATGAAAGTCTCTGCGAACCTCCGAGCGCCATGGCAAAATTTCTTCGGCCCTGCGCTTTACTTGTTCTTTTTGCTCGACGTTCATACCGTTACACTCTCCTCTATTGTCAACTGGCAGCTCGTAGCATCCAGACTCGCTTC
>NZ_JAWRYM010000534.1:0-271 GCF_046534555.1 Bacillus sp. SIMBA_074
CATATACATGACACCAACTGATACACGGTTGTCGAATGCTTCACCTGAACGGCCATCATAAAGGACAGTTTTTGCATCACGGGACATCCCGGCTTCTTCAATCGTACCCCAAACATCTTCCTCAGTAGCACCATCAAATACAGGAGATGCTACATGAATGCCAAGTGCGCGTGCAGCCATACCTAAGTGAAGCTCCAACACCTGACCGATGTTCATACGTGAAGGTACACCCAATGGGTTTAACATGATGTCGACTGGAGTGCCATCTGGT
>NZ_JAWRYM010000535.1:0-271 GCF_046534555.1 Bacillus sp. SIMBA_074
GGGTTTTCCCTGAAATCAGGTGTAAAAAAGGCCCCACTTGGGGGCCGTGGTGATTCATTGCGGTTACAGCGTGATATCCGCAGGTGGCGGAATTCGGCCCTGAACCCAGAGCAGCGCATCAATGATGCCTTGTTCATAGCTCTGGCTCTGGTTAGCGGTGCCCACCATGCTGATGATGGTTTCGGCCTTGTCGATTTCCTGGTCGATAGCGTCCAGCGAATGTGGGCTGACGTATTGCCCTGTCATTTCGCACCTCCTGGCGGAACGTTCG
>NZ_JAWRYM010000536.1:0-271 GCF_046534555.1 Bacillus sp. SIMBA_074
GTCTACGACCGCACCATCGACGCGACCCTGTAGAGTCGCTCGCTCGGGGCTTCCGCCGACTCGTCACGAATCCGCGGAAAGGGTGCGGAGCGCTGCGCGCGATTCGTCACGAATGTGGTGAAAGGGTGCGCGGGAGCCACGATTCGTCACGAATGCGGTGAAAGGGTGCGCGGGAGCCACGATTCGTCACGAATCGGCAGGGTGAGGGAGGCGCGGGCGCCGGGCGCCGGCGCCCGGCGCAGAGAGAAGGGGGCGCATCCCGGGAGGGTTC
>NZ_JAWRYM010000537.1:0-271 GCF_046534555.1 Bacillus sp. SIMBA_074
TATCGTCCTTGATGCCAGAAATGACTATGAATTTGATTTAGGACATTTCAGGGGTGCAATCAAGCCGGAAATCACAAATTTCCGCGAACTTCCGGATTGGGTCCGTGAAAATAAACAAATGTTCGAAGGCAAAAAAATCCTTACGTATTGCACAGGCGGTATCCGCTGTGAGAAATTCTCAGGCTGGCTTGTCGAAGAAGGCTTTGAGGATGTTAGCCAGCTTCATGGCGGCATCGCAACATACGGGAAGGATCCCGAAGTCCAAGGTGAC
>NZ_JAWRYM010000538.1:0-271 GCF_046534555.1 Bacillus sp. SIMBA_074
CGGGACGGCAGCTCCAATTCCATACCCGGGCACAATCAGGTCTACTCGGTCTTGGGGGTATTGTTTCTGTGGATTGGCTGGTTTGGATTTAACGCTGGCTCCACTCTCGGCAGCACCTCTGGATTCTTCGGCTATGTCGCTGTCACGACAAATCTGGCAACAGCCGCAGGCGCTGTCGCTGCACTCGCCATCTCCTGGATCGTGATGGGCAAAGCAGACATCCCAAGCATGTTAAATGGCGTACTGGCAGCATTGGTAGCTATCACCGCTT
>NZ_JAWRYM010000539.1:0-271 GCF_046534555.1 Bacillus sp. SIMBA_074
GCACAGGTTTACAATCACCTTTTTTCCACGTAATTCGGAGAGCTTCATCTTCCCTCCATGTAGCGCCTGTAATTCAAAATCAGGGGCCAGATTTCCTTTTTCGATTCCAATTGTTTTGTTCCCCTGTCCAGCTGCCTGCTCGGCATCACCTGGTAGGGATGGCGCTGTAGGTGTTTTCCCAGTATCCACTATTCCCCAAGCGAGTAACCCTAACAACACAATAGCCGCAAGTGCATTTTTATGTTTCATCAGATGGTCCTCCGGTAACGGG
>NZ_JAWRYM010000540.1:0-271 GCF_046534555.1 Bacillus sp. SIMBA_074
GTGGGGACCTCACCCGTGACGGGGTCCGTGAGCTGGACCACCTGCACGCGGTTCGAGGTGATCCACCCCACGGCTTCCGCCACCGTGGCGAAATTGTCGAGGAAGTACTGCAACCAGACGGCCTGGCTCAGCGCTGGTCGTGACGGATCGAGCTCTCCGTATGAGGATTCGGCGAGCCAGAGAACGTGCCCGGCGAGCCCCGCCTCGTTCACCCCGTCGACCGTGATCATGTCGAAGGCCGTGGCGACGATGCTGCCGTACCGGGACTGCC
>NZ_JAWRYM010000096.1:0-527 GCF_046534555.1 Bacillus sp. SIMBA_074
TAAAAATAACGATGGCTGTTACTTTTATGAAGGAAAACCAGTATTCCCCTTCACCGTATCCTTTAACAGATAAGTAGTTTAATAGGAAAATGAGCACCAAGAATGATGAACTCCATAACAACGATGGACTATTCGGAAACCAAAATTTCATGATCATTGTTGAGGCTGACAACTCGGCCGCTATGGTCATCGACCAATTGAACCAGTACGTCCATCCCAAGGCAAACCCAAATGCCGGATCGACGAATTTCGTTCCATAGGTACTGAATGAACCGCTTGTCGGCATAAAGGCGGCCAGTTCCCCTAAGCTGGTCATCACGAAGTACACCATTGCCCCAACTAAGGCATAAGCAAGTAATGCGCCGCCTGGTCCAGCTGTATGGATAGCTGCCCCGCTGCTAAGAAACAGTCCGGTGCCAATCGCCCCTCCAATGGAAATCATCGTTAAATGACGAGATTTTAAACCGCGCTTTAATCCCTGTTCTTCTTGCTTTGGAGGATGCTGCAAGATGTCGTTTTCTTGTTTT
>NZ_JAWRYM010000541.1:0-271 GCF_046534555.1 Bacillus sp. SIMBA_074
CCAAAATAAGTGTTCCAAGGCGGTCACCGCCACCGATGATCGGTACCAATGTTGTCCAACCAGAACGGAATACTTCTTTCATTTCCTCAGGGAAAATGGTGTATGGGCTATCTACATCCAGGTTTGCAGATGTTTCTTCTACTTTCAAGAGGCCCATGCTATATTCTTCAGGGAAACGGCGCTCTTCCAGCATTTTGCGAATACGCGCATTGTCCATCTCTTGGTTGATAGCAAAGCCAAGCAGTTTACCTTTGCGGCTTACAACAAAGGT
>NZ_JAWRYM010000097.1:0-518 GCF_046534555.1 Bacillus sp. SIMBA_074
ACCTGCAATCGCAGGAAGCAGCCAGCCAATCCCCTCTTTGTGCAGCGGCAAATGCTTGTAAATCGAGGTGATCGCATCAACGGAGAGCCCCACTGAAGTAAGACCGTCCATCAAGCTGATCAATGCCGTTGCCACGATTGCACCTACGTAAACGGCTCTATATCCCTTGAACAATTTGTGGAAAAACGCCAGCAGCATCAAAACGATCGCCAACGGATAAATCGCCATCAGAATAGGGACGGAAATCGCAATCAGCTGTGTCAGTCCGATATTTGCTACACCGGCACTGAATACGCACAAAATCGCGGCCATCACTTTATAGGAAATGGCAGGGATGCGGTCTGAGAAGAAACGACTGCACGCTGTGACGAGTCCTACGGATGTCGTCAGGCAAGCCAGTGTAACGGCGGCGCCCAAAAGCATAGAGCCAAGCGGCCCAAACAAATGCTGAACAACCGTAGTCAAAATTTGTCCCCCGTTTTCGGACTGACCGAGCGAAAAGCTGGTCGCACCCATGT
>NZ_JAWRYM010000542.1:0-271 GCF_046534555.1 Bacillus sp. SIMBA_074
ATGTGCTTTTGCAAATCCGTTACGTGCAATGATTGCACCAGGAGCCAATATTTTTCCCTTTACATAAAGTGCGACTGCATTCCCTTTTTCAATATTATTAAGGTAATAAGGGTTCCATATCGCCCAGGCGTCCAATTGTTTGGTTTCAAAAGCGGATTGAGCATCGAAAACAAGTCATCTCCGTATTGATACCCCAATCCACCGCCAATCAAGACAAAAAAGATTTTTCCTATGCGGCGTACCATGCCTTCACCTCCTTTTATTAATATAG
>NZ_JAWRYM010000543.1:0-270 GCF_046534555.1 Bacillus sp. SIMBA_074
CTGCCTGCCGTCGGGCGCTCCTGATGCGCCAGTCGCACCACCAGCTTCTGCTCGCCCCAGCGTCCGTGCGCCAGGTTATCTGCGCCGAGGATCTCCAGCGTGTCCATCACCATCGGTACGCCGCCTTCTGCCTGCGAGCTTAGCGCAATATGTTCCGGGCGAATGCCGAGAGTCATTTTACGCCCGGCATACTGACGGTAGCCACCGTTTAGCGGCAGCTCAATACCGCCGTCCAGTTCGAAATGCGTGCCTTCGTTATTCACGCGGCCT
>NZ_JAWRYM010000544.1:0-270 GCF_046534555.1 Bacillus sp. SIMBA_074
CGTGATCATCTCGAACGTGGCCTGCGCATCCATGGCGCCCGATTGAGCCGCCCAGTCGGTGCGGCTCACCGAGACCGTCTGCCCCTCCGGCAGCCCTGCGCGCAGATCCATCGCCAGCACCGGTCCGATCTGGTCAGCCTGCTGAGCGCCCACCCAGATCTCGTACTGGGTCGTCGCATCCGGCGGCAGGGCGTCCACGCGAGAGCGATACGCATCGTAGAGCAGGTCGACCCGCAGCTCCTCGTCACCGAAGCCCTGCCGCGGGACGAT
>NZ_JAWRYM010000545.1:0-270 GCF_046534555.1 Bacillus sp. SIMBA_074
GAGCACGAAAGACCCAGGGCCACCACCACTCGCCCTGACCTCGGCGTTGCCCTGGAACATGACGAGATAGTTGCGCGGCCCGGAGGCGCCGAGCGCGTCCGGGAGCAGCGCCACGACTTCGCTGGCAGGCTCGGCGACCGTCCGGATCTCGGCGAGCGCTGTGTCGACCTGCTGCACACCGGAGCGCACCTCGTCCAGCAGGGCGTCCTGATCGAGAGCCGCCAGACGCTTGTCCGCCGCATCGGTTCCCGCGACGATCTGATCGAGCAG
>NZ_JAWRYM010000546.1:0-270 GCF_046534555.1 Bacillus sp. SIMBA_074
TCTACTTCAGGTGCTACCCCTTTCACAGCATAATCCACATTGTTTTTCTTTTGGGCTGCAATCGTCCCTGCGACATGTGACCCATGGTTTGTGTAATACACATAGCCTGGGTCTTCCGGCTTGCCAGCATTTATCCAATCCTCGTAGGTCGTTTCCATTGGATCGACATCATTATCTACAAAATCATATCCGCCTTTATAAGCTTCTTTTAAGTCAGGATGATTGTAGTCAATACCTGTATCAAGAACACCGACTTTAATTCCCTTGCCG
>NZ_JAWRYM010000547.1:0-270 GCF_046534555.1 Bacillus sp. SIMBA_074
CGGACAAGTGCTCCGGGCTCCAACTGTCACTTTGCGCTAACTGCGTTTGCCACTGACTGACGTCCAGATTACTTGCCAACAACGCCTGATTTGAATTTAGTACACCTGCCAGTTGCAATGTTACCTTGTTGCTGAGGCGACTTTGCTGCGCGGCCAGCATTGAGAGAAACTCTGCGCCCACATTGCCGGTACCGGCTACCACAATCTGCAATGCCGGGATATGGTTGCTCAGCTGCTGATGTACGTTTTGCAATACATCACTGCTTAGCG
>NZ_JAWRYM010000548.1:0-270 GCF_046534555.1 Bacillus sp. SIMBA_074
CATCGATGTCCATGCAGAAATTGCTGCTGAGTTCATGGTGATGAATCATAAGCATTTCAGCAAAGATGCAGTCTGTATTTTTACATCTGTATCCGGGACTACTCAAGAAACAGTTGCAGCGGCTGAATATTGTAAAGAAAAAGGCGCAACTACAATCGCTTTAGTTGCAGAGCCAAATAATCCGCTAACACAAATTGCGGATTACTGTATAACGACTGGTTCTGAAACGCACTCTTTTGATACTTTCTTTATGCTTTTGTACATGATCGT
>NZ_JAWRYM010000098.1:0-510 GCF_046534555.1 Bacillus sp. SIMBA_074
GTACCCGGGAATCACTTTTTTCGTAGAGCCTGACTTTTGCTGTGCCAATCGCTTGTCACGCGGGGCAGGCATATCCGGATGCTTCGGATTGACTCCGGTATCGACTACAGATACAAGCATCCCTTCTCCTTTTACCCCTGCATCCTGCCAAGCCTTGGTAGCTTCAATCATATCCAGAGATGAGGTCTGCGGAATCGAGACCTGCTCGCCCAAAAAGGAGTGCTCCGCACGTTGCCATTCATCCGCTACAGAAAAGCGTGACTCGCTTCCTTCCTTCGTTGTTTGCTTCTTGACTTGTACCGGAAACGCAGCGTCCTGCATATCCTGGATGATTTGTGTTTGAAAGCTTGTGGTGTCTATCCCCGCAAGCGCATTGACTCTGCCTGTATTCACTGTCGTTATGGGAAGCAAAACCAACGCCAACCCTAAGCTGAGTACCTGTTTTTTCATCGTTTGCCCCCTTTATGGTAAAGCATCCATTGTTTTAAGTTTTCACAGGGAAGCTCTAAG
>NZ_JAWRYM010000011.1:0-162373 GCF_046534555.1 Bacillus sp. SIMBA_074
AGCCCGGTACAATACCGGGCTCATACCCTAGAGGCTGCCTAATGAAACGACCTGTCTAACTTTCGGGGGTCACTTCAAACATACCCTAGCTTTTCTGCTAGTTTAGCAGATGTAGTATTCGCTGCATCCCAGTTTGGATATATCCCTTTTTCTAAACAGTCCAAGATTAACGCTGCACTAACTATAGTTGCTAATCCTTTTCTTCTATGATTGTGATCAGTCGTAAGTTCAATTTCAATGCCATTATCATAAATGCTATACGATGATGCACCGCATACAACTTCTCCTTTGTACAAAATACTATAACCTATACCTCGGTTTATATAATCTTCTACCGATTGAAATTGACTTGTAAAATCTTCAGAAAGCTTATGTAGTGTATAATTATTTGCGATGTGTTCATCTATTCTTCGTAATTCGTATCCTTTTGGAAGCGCTGATATAAAAGATTGTAATTTTGAACGATCAAAAACTTCCGAATTCCGTTTGAATTTATAGCGTAAAAACTTATCTATTTTTCTTTCATAAAATGTTTCTAAACGCTTTTTCCACTCATCACCATTTACGATTACTAACATTCTATCAGGAATATTACGTAATAATTCTTCTGTTTCTTTCGCATTCGAATCCCCAGTGTAAAATGTGAAAATCCCTACCGTAACTTGCGCTACTGTTGGATTTTCAAGATCGTTTACCCAAGCCTCTCCCATATGTCCTTGTATATAAGACAGTAAAACAACATTATTAAAATCCTTAAACATAGATACTAATTTTTCTCTTGTATGTATATTCGCTTCATATATCATTTACATTCCTGCTTTCGTTAGAATCAATGTACTTCTACTTTTTTTTCATAAGTCCTTTTATTCTACGTATAAGCAAACGTCTACTAAACTCCATATAATTATAAATTATTCATAAATATAAAATTATTATAACATCTAATAATTAGTAAATGACTGCCCAGTATAAAGGTTAACAGATAATATACTTAATAATAATTCGCAATCTATAATCTTTTATTATGTAAAAACCCTCAACATTGGTTTAAGGGTTCATTTAAATATATATGTTATAACTCATTCTTATAAACAAATAATTCTGTTCCTCCATTTTTATATACTTTAGTCAATTTAACAATTGACTTGTACGTATTATTGTCATTCGTTACCATCTTTTTCATCTCTTCTATTTCAGCATTACCAGTTCCACTCTCTATTTTTAAACAGTTCGAAATGTTGAGGTATCCACTTGATGCGAAAAGAATAATAAACGTAATATCAGGAAAATTAATGAACAGTAATCCGAAGTTCAAAGGATTTGAAGCCGTATCCGATAATACCAATCGAAAATCTAATAGTTCTGGCACTTGAACAAAATCTTTAGAAACTATCGCTTCACCTACTATTGTAATTTGCTTTACTACATTCCCAAGTTCATCTGTAAATTCAATACATCTAGGCGCATCAATTGTTTTTGCTTGTAGAGATAAATTCAATTCAGAATTATAAAAGTCGAAAAAGAGTGTACTTCCCTCCGTTAAACACTGTGGACAAACATTTCCAAGGAGACTAAAATCCTCTTCAATAAATTTAACTTTCGCTTTACAACTACACACTTTTCCTATTCGAATCGCATCAATCTTTGAACAATCTACAAAAATAACATCATTGTCCTCTTGTACAAATGACACGATACCTTTCATCTTGTTAAATGCAAGAAAATAGGATACAAAAATTTCCTTTCCGGCTATTACGATACTCTCAACCTTAGTAAAAGGTTCTAGACTTTGTAAAAATTCACATATACTATTTTGACAACATTGAAAATTTCGTTTCGGTTCGCAATCCACTTACATTCAATCCCTTCCCTTTATGTTTTTATCTAATACACATAATATGAGCGGGATATATGAAAAGCTTGGACAATATAATTTTAACGTAAGGATATAATTAGTTACGCCTAACATCAATATGGAAATTACACCAATAATAAGTAATAACACATAATTTTTACTATAAATACATATAACAATTTCATCTTTCAATGAAAAAGCGTTATAATGAGGTGCAGCCTCTAAGATTACGTAATAAAGGAGATTAAAACAATGACTAAAATTAAAGTATATCAAGTAAAAGAAGAAAATATGGAAGCAGTAAAAAACATCATTGATGTTGAGGAACAAAACCCAACTGCTGAGAACTTACAAAATCTATATACATGTGTATTAGATACTGAAGATATGGCATTACCTGAATCATACGTTGAAGAAGATATCTTAATTGATTCTATGGAAGTTATGGTTAACGCTTCTCAAAGCAAGCTAAGAGACTTAGGTACATATGATGTAATCGAAGTTCAAAACAAAGGTAAGAAAACACAAATTTTATTATTAGCAGACGAAGAATACGAGATTATCGAAGGCTAATTCGACTCCGTACATAAGAAAAAGCTCCTTTCAAAATTGAAAGGAGCTTTTTCTTTACGCTTTTGATGTTTCACTTTTCACCTTGTTTTGTTCTTTTTTATATACCATGCGCTCATTTCCCATAAAGAAAACGAATACGAACGCTAAACTTGCGGGGACTAACGCCCACATAAATGTCTGAACGATTGAACTAGAGAGAGCTTCAATAATTTTATCTAATATTTGCGGCGGAATTTGAGATCTTGCCGATTCTGATAGAATAGCTCTTGAATCTCCTAAAGCGTTTGTATTCATTCCCCCGCTCATACCTTTAAACGATTCTTCTAATTGATCCTGGAAACCAGTTCTTTGAATCATTCCGAAGATTGTAATACCAAGTGTCATACCTAATGAACGAATGAAGTTACTCGTTGAAGTCGCAGAACCGCGTTGCTCCATACCGAAGTTATGAATAGCAGCCATACTTAGTACAGAGAATGAGAAACCAACTCCAAAACCGATAATAACCATATAAATTGTTAATAATATACGACTTGTTTCTGGCGTTAATGTACTTAATAAGAATAATCCGATTAGCATAATTACAGCAGAAATAATCATAATGTTTCGGTAGCTAAGTTTCGATGTTAAAAATCCACCTAACTGCGCTGTAACTACTGATCCTAACATCATTGGTAATAACAATAATCCTGAGTTTGTTGCCGTACCACCGTATACACCTTGAATAAATAACGGAATGTACACAGTTGCTGACATAAATGCCGCCCCGTAACATAAGGCAATGATTGTACTCATTCCGAATAGACGTTGTTTAAACATCTCAAATGAAATGATTGGTTCTTCTACTTTTCGTTCAATAACAATAAAAGCAATTACTAAAATAGCGAACCCAGCAAATAAACTTAAAATAAAGCTAGAATCCCAATCATACTTTTGTCCGCCTAATTCTAAGGCGAACATTAAACAAACTACTGCACCAACTAAAGTAATTGCACCAAACCAATCAATCTTTTGTTCTCTATGAACTCGTGACTCTTTATAAAATAATGTAATAAAAATAAGTGCTAAAATTCCAAGTGGTAAGTTAATATAAAACACCCAGTGCCAGCTAATATAATCCGTAATATATGCGCCAAGTAATGGCCCGAAAATACTTGATAAACCAAATACTGCTCCGAATAAACCACCCATTTTCCCGCGCTTTTCTGGAGGGAAAATATCAAAAACGATAGTAAATGCGATCGGCACTAGTGCCCCGCCACCAATACCTTGAATGGCACGATAAATACCTAACTGTGTAATATTTTCAGCAGTTCCACAAAGTGCCGAACCAATCATAAAGACGATTAAACCGAAAATAAAGAATCTCTTTCTACCATACATATCTGATAGTTTACCGAAAATCGGCATACCTGCCATTTCTGCGACCATATAGGCAGAAACGACCCATACAAAGTTTTCAAGGCCTCCTAAATCACCAACGATTGTTCCCATCGCTGTTACGACAATGGTATTATCCATTGATGCCATTAAAATCCCTAGCAATAAGCCCGCCACAACAAAACCGTGCTTATTATTCTTCTCAACCATAACCTTGCTCTCCCTCATACTACTTATATTTGTTTATGTTCTTTTACGACTGCATTACCTTTCTGATTAAAACTAGTGTGATATTCTACTACACTAATTTCACAGCCAGGGCCAATTATAACATGATTTCCTCTTACTACGTCTGCTATTGTATGTTCTAAATAAATATCATCCCCTTCAATAATTGATGTTTGAAGGCTTCCTGCATGACCTGTAAAAGGAATAAATCTCGCTTTTTTACGTACTGTAATCTTTTTCCCACCGATTTCTCTCACTTTACTTCCTTCATAACGAAGTGAGATTTCAATATTTTCAGCATTAAGCAAACCATCACTTTCAAGACCACCAGTTAGTAATAATTCCTCTACTTCTATATCTCCCATTACATTTAAAGCGCCTTTCACATCTACGAAATCACCGGATAGCTTCCCTTTAAATTCTATCATACCTCTAACTTTTGTTTTATTAATTTGTCCGTCGCCTTGTACTTGGGCATTGCCATATACTTTTACATATTCCGCCTCCATATTCCCCTGTACTTCACTATCTCCATACACGACATAATTTTTCGCTTTCATATTGCCACGTACTTCACTCGTACCATACGTTTTAAAATCATTACAACTCATATGATTAGAGATTGTTCCTTCGCCGCGTATCTTTACTTTGTTATAATCTCCACCTGCTGAGCTACCTGATCCATTTACAGTAAGACTATGTTGATTTTCCATACCGATTCCTCTCTCCCTTTTAAACTTAAACTTGCTTAATTTCTTTTACATTTGCACTTTTATCAACAGTAAGAACCCCAGTATATTCAATTAGTTCAATCTCACAGTTCGGCCCTACAGTAACATTGTTTCCCCTTACTGTTTTAATGTGAGCATAATCAATATCGATATTGTCACCTTCTAGCAGTTCAGCTTCTAACTGTAAGCCAAATACTGTTTTAAATAGTCTACTAAAAGCACTCAATCTATGTTTTACTTTAATGGTTTGGCCACCAATTTCTTTCGCTCTACATGTACCATGAATATTTATATTAATTTCATCTGCGCTTAATAATCCACCAACTGTAAATTGCCCTTCTGAAGAAAAAATATCAACTTCACAATTACCATCAATCGTCGCTTGACCATTGACTTTAAATTCTTCACCAGTTACATTACCACCTATCGTCCCTTTTCCTGCAATTTTTAAAGTGGTCGCCTTTACATCTTGTGTAATTGTCCCTTTCCCATCGATTCGCATCATTTCTGCACTAACTGTACCCTCAACTTTACCTGATCCGCTAATTCTCGCATCGCTACTTTTCAAATCACCAGTAACAATTCCGTAACCATTACATTCAAATTGGTCGCACTCAACGTTTCCATTAACAGTTCCTTTTCCATTTAGTTGCACTTTATGAAACTCTCCACCGTTTGATGAACCATATCCGTTTATAATTAAATTTTCTGTACGCATTATTTCTCCTCCACTACAACAGTTTAGTTTTTAATGCTTCGGTATATTTCATGATTGCTACACGTAAAACAATCTTTGTTCCCTTTTCAAAAATTAAATCCTCAACGCTTGATACTAAGAAGCATGTAGAAATCCCTAACTTCCGAATAATAACTAAGTCACAATTTTTATGTTTAATCGCTTCATAATTTTCAAGTAAAACTTGTAAAACCATTTTCCCTTCTTCTAAGCTAACGTCTCCTGATTGAAGAAGTTCTTCTAACACGTATACATAAAGAATATCTGCAAATTGAAAATCTGCCGTTTTGTTCGTTTGCTCCATGAAAAATTGTAAAACAGGTTCTGATGTAATTTCTTTACGAATGAGATCTTCCTTTGCTAAAAGAATCTCTGTTACGCTTGGTGAAAACATATTTGCCAATTCATCAAGCGATAGATCCTCTTTCATCGTTTGAATTTTATCAATACGCTCTAATATCTTTTCTTTCGGAAAAAATGTTTCCTGACCTGTGAACGTTGACTTTCGTACAAACCAATCTTCCGGTATTAAATTTTTTCTCTTCCACCTATATAACTGTCCGTATGAAATACCAGTTAACTCTAATAAATCTTTTTTTGAAATTAAATCTGTAATCAACTGTATATCACTCCTTCCTAATAACAATGTAACATAACACTGTTACGCTGTAAATGGACTTTTATAACATGTAGCGTAACAATGTCCAAAACAAACTTCATTTCCATACAAAAAAGATTCTTACACATCTTACTAAAATGCATAAGAACCTTTATATATCAAGCCTTAAACCATATTTGATAAAAATCAATCCAACCTTGTGGATTAATCATTATATTTTGCACCTTTTCGTGTGAACTTACTTGCTGTTTGTTACGATATAAAGGAATAATATGAATTTGACGTAACAATGTGTCTTCAATATCGTGTAACAGTGTCATCCGTTTCTCTAATTGATTCTCTATAAAATAAGACTGCAATACTTCGTTAAATTTTATATTGCTATGTTGATGAATAAAGCTGTTTTTTGTAAGAAACATATATAGTAAACTTTCTTCAATACGCTCACTAATTGTCGCACTATCATGTATTATATCAGCCTTTTGTATCGTACTTGCTTGCAATAACTCTTTTGTTTCAAGAAAAACGACTTCAATAGTGACGCCATACTTCGCACACTCTTTTTGTATCCAATATGAGTCTTCAACATGATCTTGTTCTGTAAATGTATATAGTCGCAGTGTTTCATTACGGTAAGAGCTCTCTTTAATAAGCGTATATATGTCCTCATTTATATGTATAGTGCCACCCTTTGTTAGAACCAATTCTTCTGCTATTTCTCCGCGCGCTCCTTGCAATTCCTCGATAAGTGCATTGCTATGAATGATTTTATATAGAGCTTTCCGAAACATCGTGTTTTGCATAGGTCCTTCTTTTGCGGTATTTAATGTAATGTATGTTACATTCGACTCAAGTCTAGTTAGTTCTTTATGATGCTTTTCTATATTGTTATAGTGTGCTTTCGCTAATATATCGCACGTATTTACGCTATGCTCTACATTCCATAATTCAATTCGATCGAGAAATGGTCGCTCGCGAAAATATAAATCATTTGCTTCTAATACGAATACATCCTCATTCTTTTCACATAATCGAAACGGTCCAGTACCGATTAACCTTCCATCTTCATTTACAATAGAACACTGTTCTGTACTTAAAGCATGTAAAAACAACTTATTATCTGTAGATAAACGAATCTGCACAATGTAGTCATCAAGAATATGTAAACTTTCAACGTGCTGTAACATCCACGCATGCGGATTATTTTTCGCTTTCAAGAATCGTTTAAATGTATGTACAACGTCATAAGCAGTAAATTCTTTCCTGTTATGAAACTGAACACCTTTTCGTAAGTAGAAGGTCCATATATATTTCTGGTCATCATATTCCCAATAAAACGCAAGCCTTGGCTCTACACTGTTTGTATTTCCGTCTATATACACTAACGTGTCGTATATATGTTTTACCATATGACATTCCGAACGCATCGTAGCGTATACAGGATCTAATGCAATATCTAGATTCATTTGGACTTGCAAACGTAGCACATCTCTTCTCCCTTTAGATGTCCTTTCGACTTGATAACCGAATATCGAATCAATCCACGTTTGAAATTGCGTTTGAAGTGATGGAAAATACGAGCTATATCTTTCAATAAATGCACTTCCACTTTTTACGTCCCCTTGTTTCGTTATTTCTTTTCCTCTTTCTAAAATTAAAGAAAGTGGATGTTTTTGAAATAACAACTTTGAACGATTTCCTCTCCCTCGGCCTGGAAACCACATAATCCAATTAAATTCTTCTAATTTTTTTATGATTAATCTACTATTTCGCTCTGTACAAAATAAAGTTTCAGATATATTTTGTATTGTTATTTCTAATTGTTCTCCCTCTGCTCTCCCATTTCCATACTGGAGCCACAGGTGCATATATTGCTCCAAAATAATCATAAAACGCCCCCTAAAAGATGAAAAATCTTCCTCTTTCATTCTACCCTTTTTCATTTCTGGCTTCCATCTTATCATTTCAATATAGAAAGGAGGAAATAAAAATGAAGTATCTTTTAAAACGTTATAATAAGCCTATTCTCATTCGATTGTTCGGTGAATTGTTAGTCCGAACGACTGAAGCGATGTTAGCTATCATTTTTATTGTTCATGTTAATAAAGCGTTAAATGGTAATGTCATCGTTACAATGCTTCTTTTCGGATTACAGCCTCTCGCTGATATTGTGTTTACATTAATCGCTGGGGGTGTAACAGATAAATACGGCCGAAAGAAAATAATGTTACTCGGATTACTTTTACAAGCTTTTGCCGTAAGCGGCTTCGTTTTTGCTGAATCGGTCGCCTTTTTCGCCTTATTGTATGTAGTAAATGGTATTGGACGCTCTTTATATATTCCGGCACAGCGAGCACAAATCGCTGACTTAACGAAGGAAGAACAACAGGCAGAAATATTTGCTGTTCTGCATACTACTGGAGCAATCGGCTCTGTAATTGGCCCATTAATCGGCGCCTTTTTCTATACTAGTCACCCTGAGTATTTATTTATTTTGCAAGGTGTAGCCCTTACGCTATATGCTATTCTCGTTTGGACGCAGCTTCCTGAAACAGCTCCACTCATGAAAAACGTTAATAAAACTAAAGAAGTATATTCGCCAAAACAATTTATTTCAAAGCATTACGCTGTGTTTGGACTTATGGTTTCTACGCTACCGATTAGTTTTTTCTACGCCCAAACCGAATCAAATTATCGTATATTCGCCGAAAGTGTATTTCCAAATTTTCTATTTGTACTCGTGTTTATCTCAACTTGTAAAGCTGTCATGGAAGTGATTCTCCAAATTTCCCTTGTGAAATGGTCTGAACAGTTTTCTATGCCTAAAATCATTGTTATTTCCTATACTTGCTATACGTTAGCTGCGATTGGCTACGGTTATTCCACAACAATATGGTCATTATTCTTCACATTGCTCTTTTTAGTAATTGGGCAAAGTATAGCTTTGAATCACTTACTACGATTCGTTTCACAAATCGCTCCAAGTCATAGACGCGGATTATATTTTTCTATATACGGTATACATTGGGATATTTCAAGAACTTGTGGGCCTTTTGTAGGTGCATTGTTATTAAGTAAATTAAGCGGTAGTACTCTATTTTATATTTGTGCCTTCTTATTAATAATCGGTGGTATCATTCAAGCTTTTTTTGTTCAATCGTTAGAAAGAAACAAAACAAAAGAGCTGTCCCTATAGGAACAGCTCTTCATTTAACCTGCCATTTTATTAATACTATCCTCCGGTGAGAACACAGAAATATGATGCACTTTACCAGTCGATTTTGGAATTACGAATTTCAATTCAAACTGTTCATTTACTTTATAAACATAAATTTTATCATTACCATTTTCTTTAACAGACGCTGGTTTTCCTAAAGCCTTTTCGATTTCTTGTAACGTAATCGATTTGAGCTCTGAATGGTAAGAGCGTACGTCAAAGACTTGTGATCCTTTATTAAAGCCAAATGCTACATTTTTACTTGTAAAAGTTGCATACATCCCGTTTCCTGCTTGCTCAGTCTTATCTGCCTTTCCCCATGCCTTCTCTATTTCTTCAATATCTCCTGTATGTGCTGCATATGGTACGTTAGGTACTTTACCTTCTTTCGCTTGCTCAAATAAATCTTTTACATGGTTAATTGATTTTTGATTAAGCACTGTATTTTTCGTATTAGACTCCGTTGAAGGTTTTACCGATTCTTGACCTTTTGGTTTTTCCACAGGTTCTTTCTCTTTTTTGGGAGCAGTCTCTTCATTCTTTTTACTATTTTCTGATGTTGAATTAGTTTGTTTCTTTTCCTCAGCGTTATTACACGCGGTTAAAGCCACTACACACGTTAAAGTTAGGAACAATATAAGCACTTTCATATATACTTTCATCATTTTCAACCTCCCTCTTCAATATATTCACTTTTGTAACCATTCCATAACACTACTCCTCAAATTATTTCCCCCCCAAAAAGTAAGTGCTTCCGTTTCTCCGAAAGTACGGACCATATACTCTATATATGATTTTCCTAAAAAATAACCGAGTCGGTTGTATCCGAAATAAGTCCCTCCTGATAGACGGAACCATTCTTTCTCTTTTTCAACTGTCCATCCTTCAACATAATCCTGTAAAAAACGTTTCTTAATGTTCTCTTCAATTTCTTTATAATATTGTAACGATGAATCACCATTACTACTATATGAATAGTAAACGGACTCACTTAAACCTTTAACTATTAGTTGTGATAAATAGGTCGCGACCCCTTCACGATATAAACTTACCGGGGCATCATTCCATTCTGCTTTAGTCCAATCCATTCCATTCTCTTGTAATGCTACATTATGATATATATGTCCGATTTCATGAGCAACGATAACACGGAGGTGCTCCCTTACAGGAGATAATTTCTCAGCCGCAAAAAATATATCCCCAATAATCTCCCTTTCCACAAATGCATTAGAACCAAATCCACCTACAAATATATGAAAAGTTACATCTATATTACTACCAAATTGAATGCGATAGTCCTTACTAACTTCTTGAATAATTGATGGTAAAATTTCTGAAATAATACGAATGTCTTCTAGTTTTGCAGGATACTTTTCAATCGCACTAGAGAGACGTTCTTCTGTCTTAGGACAGTGAAACTTAAAATACTCTTCGAATGCCTCTGGGTGCATATCATAATATTTGTTCAAGTCATGTAATCCTATATCATTGCTTTCCAAAAGCTTGGAATTGTATTGTTAATCATCTTATTCATCTCCTTATTTACACCTTCTCTCCTTACTCGTTATATCCTTTTTCTATAACTTAAAATACACTGTCACAAAGGCTCCTTTAAATGCAAAAAACCAGCAGGGAGTGAATAATCATTCCCTGCTGGTTTAATATTTTTGGGGTTTCTGAAATTTAATCAAACCATTTGTCGCCGTCAGAAATCCATTTGCTGTTATGTAAATCAAAGCATTCATCATAATCATGAAAACTAAAGTAAGACGGTAATTTAACGCTCGTACCACCTGCTTTATTCCAGCACATCGCAAACCATTCCACTATAGCTTTCGTTTCAATTTCAGATAATGCTTCATCGTTTTCTTCATAAAACTCCCAAAATTCGTCTGCTTCGTCATCATGGAATTTATAATATTCTACATCATCTATCAAATCGTGACTACCAGAAAAGACACTGCTATCCTTTCCTTCATAAAAAACTTCATTTGCTCCTCTATCCATCGAAAACATGACAACGGACATTTCAAATGACTGAACAAAAGCTGTGAAATCTAATATATCTATCCCTTCATAATAATTAAACTGAAGTGTCTCTTTTATATTTCGAATCAAATCCTCCGATTTTTCTTCGAGGCCTTTTTTTAAAGAATTTGTGTAATTTTCTATTGTAAACAAATTATCTCCCCTAAGTAATGTGTCTATTTAAATTATAAAAATAAAATTAAAAGGTTAATCTTAACTTCTTTATGTATGTAGTGAAAGTGCTTTTTACAGTTTTAAAATTGTGAGCAAATGTATTGTCCCCACTTAACGATGTGATAACAGTTAATCCTACTGCTTTTATAAAATGTTTTACATCTACGAGCACAGAAATAGCCTCCATGAATTTAGTTACGCCAATTATAACTGAAATGTTGCGGGTGAAACATGGAAGAAATATAAAACTACACCTACTAAGATTAACTATTTATATAATTAAAAAAGCTGCCCTATTAAAGGACAGCTTCAAATATGTATTTTTACACTTCGATAGATTTACCGTCTTCAACGATATGGTAAAGTAAGTGCGCTAAATGATGAATTGGACCATTTTCTTCCTCTTCTTCATTTGTCTCACCTTGGAATTCAAGATCATTTAAGTATAGTGCTAAAAATTGATAGAACAATTTCAAATCAAATCCGTAGCAAGCACTTGGTTCTTCATGATCTCCTTCATATTGTAACATTAAGTATTGCTCGTTTCCTTCTGTATCTTCAGCATCAAAGAATACGAAGAAACCAACGTTTGTATCTAAATCAAATAGATGACGAGTACCTTTTTCTGTTGCTTTCTCGAAGTCCTCTTCACTTAATTTATGTACTGTTGTTGCCTTTGCATTATCCTCTTGATGAAAATTTACTGTAAATGATTTCAATGCTGACACCTCCTGATTGTATAACAGTAGCATAACAGATTAGACAACATAATACAAAGGGACTGCTTACAAATGTAAACAGTCCCCTGTATTCATTTCCGCATTGCACGGAATATAAAGCTTACGATGAAAATCAAAACAATCGCGCCTATTAAAGCCGGAACAATCGCATATCCGCCTATAACAGGTCCGAATTTACCAAGTAACGCTGTACCAAGCCAAGAACCGACAATACCTGCAATAATATTACCGATTACACCGCCAGGTACATCCTTCCCAGTAATTAAACTTGCAAACCATCCTAATATACCACCAACGATTAAAGACCAAATCATATCATTACCTCCTTTATTTTTGAAAGATAAAAATTATAATCAGAAACAATTGCTTACCATTAGTTATGTTTCATTTTTCGTAAGTTATTCGTCTTATGAAAATCATTCAAATCTGCTCAACCTTTTAAGGACAATCTGGCTTCAATATTGTTCTCATAAATTCGTCTTTAAACGCTTGATAATTGAATTCAACGGCAATTCTTTGTATAGGACGATCATCAAACCTCGTCGGCTCAGCTATTTTTCTAAAATCTGCAACACTTTGACCTCTCGTTACATCATTTGTCGTACTTATCCAAACTGCTGATTTTTTATATTCAAAAATATCATCATTTATAAATGAAATGAACGGAAGTAAATCGTGAATCGGACTCCCAGCAATACCTGGATATTCTTTTTTGTAAAAGTTCTCGTAATAAAAATCGATCATTGGCTTTATAAGTTTCGCTTGCCCTGTTCCTTCTTTATCAATAATATCGACCATTTCAGGGGTAATAAGAGCACGCTGCGTTACATTTAATGGATATATAGTAGCATTCTGCACATATTTCATAACGATATTCGCGGCAATTGGATCGCCGTAAAAATTAGCTTCTGATACAGGTGTAACGTTTCCCGGAAATAGAAAAGCACCGCCCATTATATAATAAGAACATACTCGATTCATTAAATTGGGGTACAATAAAAATAATGTTGCAAGTGTTGTTAATCGTCCCGTCGCCACTATAATAATATCTTCTGGACAAGGCTCAATTAATTTAATCAATTCACAAAAATTTTCTCTGTCACAAATTCTCATTTTCGGTGGGATAATTGGACCTAAACCGTGATCCCCATGAATTTCAGGGAAAAACAAAGGTTCTTCAGCTGTCATTGGTCTACTGGCACCTTCGATAATCTTTACTTTTGTAGCATAGTATCTTTCTAAAAAATAAACATTTTCCGTAACAATTTCTCTTGATACATTTCCATACTCTGCAACGATACCTATAATATCTAATTTGCATGTTTTATTCGCATAAATTAACGTTACTGCATCATCAATACCAAAATCTCCGAAAAAGATTATTTTTTTATTAACATTCCTCACCCCTCTCCAGCATAATCTACTATCATTATTATGCGAAAAAGACAAGGTGGTGAAACGGAGATAATTAAAAAAGCCGCCTATTTATTGGCGACTTCAATCTTCTTATAAGATAAATATGCTAGTACATTTTTGCTTGAATCATATTTCGGATTATTCCCTTTTCTCGGTTCTCTTATATGTGTTTTTTCAAACCCAGAAATGTCCGGCATTTTCTCTAAAAATTCAAGCATCTCTTCCTCAGTTCCCTCAATACGTACACGAATCATTATTACTATTCCTCAATTCTCATTTTCTCTGTACTAAGTATATCGTACATCAGAAAGACTGCAAGAAATTTATCTTTTTAATGTTGAACTTTTTTTACAGACGAATAGTGCCATTTCAGTATAAAACGATTCTATTTTATTGTTTTCAAATTGAATTTTGAAAAATTCTTGCATTTCATTTGATGTTTTCATCATACACTCTGTTAACTTTACACGTTTTTGCATAGGAACATCCATCATATCGCACCACCAATCAAAATCGAACTTCTTTTCAAAAGTATGACATGACTGCATTTGCAAACCATGTTTTTCTAATAAAGTAATCCATTCTGTTTTTTTCAAAGCTCGTTCATGGCTTGGATCTCTCTTCTTTTCGATAAAGTTATAAAATGTATCAAACTCATTATTTTCTGGTGAAACGTTATCAATTAATATAAATAACCCATTATCTTCTAACGTTCGATTTACTTCAAAAATAAATTGCAAAGGATCAACAAAGTGATGTGCTGCAATTCGGCATGTAATTGTATCAAAGGATTCATCAGCAAATGGTAACCTTTCTGCATGTCCTGCTACAAATGATACATTTTCATGTCCGTTCCCTTCTATAAAACCTTTTGCTTTTTCTAACATTTTTTCTGTTAAATCAAGAGCGACTACCTCTTTGAACATTGGGGCTAACAAATTAGCAACATGTCCGCCACCAGTAGCAATATCAAGAAGACGAGTATTATGACGAGTTTCAACTTGCTTAACTACATATTGTAAATCCAGTCCTTTTGCATGAATTTTACTTTTCACATACTTCTCTGCATTACTACCAAATTGTTGTTTCACAAGTTCTTCTTTACTCACTTTTATCATCTTCTTTCTATAAAGTATTATATTTAATTTATAAGTTCTCTTTATATAATTTCAAATCCTCTTTTAGTCTCGTCTCTTGTATTAGAGACCTTCTATCAAAAAAATTTAACTCTTTTATTTTTAAGCACGAAACAAAAAAGGTTATGGGGAATTATCCCACACCCCCACAAAGTATCTCTTATATTTGAGGATCTTCTTACACGTCTAATCCCCCTGTAACTTCACAATAACTTCTACTTCGCTATTAGTAGCCTCTCTTGCATGCAATCCATATTGGTCCATGCCAATCCATATCCACCCAGGACTATCATAAAGAATGTCTATGTTGAAATGCTTCAACTTAGTAAGCTCTGACCTAATAAATTTATCCCTACTAGCGATTTACTTATCAAGCAAGCCATATTCTTTCCCATTTTCAAATAGCGCTATCATCTTTCCTGCAAGTGGATGTATACGAACTATAAAGTGATATTCTTTTTCATTTATATTCGCTACAATCGTATTAGAATCAGGTACATCACATCTAGAATTCGGCATATTCATATCGGTCAGCTCCTTTATTGATTTCATTAATATCGCAACAGATTAATATTTAGATATCATTAATATAATGTAAAAGCTGACTTCCCTTTAGAAATCAGCTTTTACACATTGTTTATCTTTAAACTTTTTACAAATTTTATAATGTTTCTTTCTCTTCGTCATTTCCGGAAACTAAATCTCCTAAAACATCCACCGTAACTTCAACTACAAATTCACAAATCCCTGCTACAACTTCTCCAATTACTTCCTCCATCTTTCTACCCCCTTGTTTTATGGAACCTATTTGTAGTATAGAAGATACTGGTTAATTTTAACTATCGGCAAAGGTGACAAAAACATTACAGATTTGTAAGCTATTTCAATGTTTTTTTGAATTTATACTTCTCCCCTTTGAAACTTTAAGTATTATTAACAACCAGATAGGTCATCATAATATAAAGTATTTAAGAATCCTAATTTAAAGGAGGCGTGTAAAATATACTACGTAAAACTAATTAAAGGTCAATCTTTCTATGCTTTTGATCATCGTTTCTTAATATCCGAAGAAAAAGAGGTTTCAGAGAAAATTTTTAATTACTTACGCCGGAATGAATTCTTCGAAGTACGTAAAGAGGAATACTCTGCCTAATGTACAAACAGCATCGAGAAACAACTCACAGTATTGTGACTCTTTCTTGATGCTTTTATATTATCGCCCCATATTCAACTTTATTCTCAATTCTATTAACATCTTCTAGTATATGTCCAAGCTAATTTATCGTTACTTTCATATTTTAGTATATAAGGAGGTGACGAATATGACTCATATCATTGATTACCAAGCTACTCAACCAATAAATAAAACGGGTGAAACAACTTTTGTAATTCCCCATTCCCCAAACAAAGCAATTCTAGCAAATATTAAATTGAAAATTTCAAGAAAAGATTCACGTGATAATCGAGTAGAATTAATTGCTACAGTTGGGGTTAAAGGTATAACTGACATAGCACAAATATTATTTAGAATTTTCCGTGACAATACAGAAATCTTCAACGCTCAAGTAGGGATTGAATCTACAGATTCTGAGCAATTTTACGTGCAAACATTTCAAGCTATAGATCAAAATGTTAGCTGCGGGACTCACGAGTATTCATTAACTGTAGAAAACCTTACTAGTGGTGCAAGTGCAGACATTGTTGGTCCTCTGTCTTTTAGCGGTTTAGCTATTGGACAAGATCATAAGTGTTGCTAAGAGAATCTATCGTTTTATTTTACATTTGAGAGAAGTGAGACGTAGTACCTACGTTCTTGCTTTTTTATTTTCTCCTTGTTTTTCATTACTTTAAATTTGTATTCAATCATACATTTTTTTCATTTTGAATTACTTATTTCACCACTTAATAAATCAAATTTCCAACAAATCAAAAAAATTGAAATTCACTAATGAAACACGTAATATAGACTCTGACTCTAAAAAAGTTCGTTAAAAATAATACATAAAATAAGGAGGTTTTATATACGAGTTTTTCATTTTAAAAGACGGAGAGGTTTTACATTATGTGGCGTAATAAAAATGTTTGGATTGTGTTAATTGGGGAGTTTATTGCTGGTCTAGGGTTATGGCTTGGTATTCTTGGTAATCTTGAATTTATGCAAAAATACGTCCCTTCTGATTTTATGAAATCCGTTATATTATTTATCGGACTGTTAGCTGGCGTTCTAGTTGGTCCAATGGCTGGGCGTGTCATTGATCAATATGAAAAAAAGAAAGTTCTTCTTTACGCTGGATTTGGTCGTGTTATTAGTGTTATTTTCATGTTTTTCGCTATTCAATATGAAAGTATCGCCTTTATGGTTGCTTTTATGATTGCACTTCAAATTTCAGCAGCATTTTATTTCCCTGCATTACAATCTGTAATTCCACTCATCGTTAATGAACATGAGCTATTACAAATGAACGGTGTACATATGAATATCGGTACAATCGCTCGTATTGCAGGTACTTCACTAGGTGGCATTCTTTTAGTTGTAATGAGTTTACAGTATATGTATGCCTTCTCAATGGCAGCATACGCTTTATTATTCCTCTCAACTTTCTTCCTACAATTTGAAGATAAAAAATCCGCTACATCAAGTAAACAATCAGCTAAAGATAATAGTTTTATGGAAGTATTTCGTATTTTAAAAGGAATTCCTATTGCTTTTACAGCACTTATATTAAGTATTATCCCTCTATTATTTATAGCTGGATTCAATTTAATGGTTATTAACATTAGCGAAATGCAACATGACCCAACGATTAAAGGATTCATATATACAATTGAAGGTGTAGCATTTATGTTAGGTGCCTTCGTTATTAAACGTTTATCTGATCATTTCAAACCTGAAAAGTTACTATACTTCTTCGCAATTTGTACCGCTTTTGCACACCTTTCGTTGTTCTTTAGCGATATTAAATGGATGGCACTTGCCTCATTTGGTTTGTTTGGATTTAGTGTAGGCTGCTTCTTCCCTATTATGTCGACAATTTTCCAAACGAAAGTCGAAAAAAGCTATCACGGACGTCTATTCTCATTCCGTAATATGTTTGAAAGAGTTATGTTCCAAATTGTCTTACTCGGCACCGGCTTCTTCTTAGATACGATTGGATTACAATATATGGTTCTCATCTTCGGAGTTATTTCGTTGTTGATTATTTTTATTTCCTTATCTAAGCAGAAACAATTTAAAAAACAAACGTCACAATCTGCGAATATATAAAACTAATACTTCTTAAGAATGGATCCCGTATTTTACTGGGTCCATTCTTTTTGAATTTCAAGGATTAAAATCTATTTTCTTTATGTAGTTTAAATATTTAAAGGAGTATCCCCTACTACTTTCGAATAAAATAAATTATAGTTTTTCAAAAAGGAGCTGTGGAAATGTCTTATGGCATCCAATTATTAATTATCCTTCTTTTTTCATTGGTCATGTTTGGCGTCCTTAATTTTTTAGCCATTTCCTTATCTCAAAATAACTTTAAAAGAAGGATTGTTGCAGGTTTCCTATTTTTATTGTTAACTCCCATTATCTTTTTGACTACTACAGCATTCGCTTCCATATTCGATAAAGGTGGTTTGGGAGTAGCTAACCTAGTCTTCGTTATTTTAAATTTATATATTGTAAATGGAATTGTCATTCTTCTTTCCGCTTCATTTATCCTCAAAAAACATAACATAAGATAGAGTACTAGGCATGAATCTAGCATTACACTAGATTCATGCCTTTTTATTTTAAAAATCTCACCTTTCCCCAAATTTTTATGTGAAATTTAAAAATTCTTTATGAAAATTTAAACTTTATTTTTTACAATATTCCTATCGTATTCGCACGTTTATAAAAACGAATAAGAAAGGAGTACACAATGAAAAAGTTTCTATTTATTTTCCCTATATTAATCGTTCTACTTAGTGGATGTAGCAATAATGATATATACGGTTCTTGGGAAGTCGTTGACAACAAAAATGGTCTTTGCCCTACATCTTATAAATTTGAAACAGTTGTAAAAGAAGAAAAGAAAGAAAAAATTGTTCAATATTTAGTGGAGATGCAAACATCAAAGAAAAAAGAAGATTTATACAAAGGTTCATTTGTAAAGGATTCTAATGTATATCACATTGATTATGGTAACTCATTTACATCGGATCAAACTTTAAAAGTTGTCGATGGCAAATTAAATGTATACTTTTATGCAGTGGAAAAATTATGTACATATAAAAAGAAATGATTAGACTTCATATAAAACGCAGAAAATATTTTCTGCGTTATTTTGTGTTCCTCCTTATTATCCTCCCTCTAAATTTGTCAATCGTTTTAATTTTCATAAAAAAATGATAAAATGTAAACATGTGTTTTCAGAATAATTAAAAATACAGAAAGAAAACACTGTTTTTAGGAGGGGTTTTGATGACTTACACTTTAGCAACTAGAATGAAAGCATTCCAATCTTCTATATTTAGTGAATTAGGGGCCTATAAAAAAGAGAAAATTGCAGCAGGTCATAAAATGATCGATTTAAGTATCGGGAATCCTGATATGCCTCCTGCTGATTTTGTAAGAGAAGAAATGGTACATACGGCAAGTGCAAAAGAAAGTTACGGATATACATTATCTGGTATTCAAGAATTTCACGAAGCTGTAACTGAATATTACAACAACACTCATAACGTTATATTAAATGCTGAAAAAGAAGTTTTATTATTAATGGGTTCACAAGACGGACTCGTTCATTTACCTATGGTTTTTGCAAATCCGGGAGATATAATACTAGTTCCTGATCCAGGATATACAGCTTATGAAACAGGAATTCAAATGGCCGGTGCAACATCTTACTACATGCCATTAAAAAAAGAAAATGATTTCTTACCTAACTTAGAAGTTATCCCTGAAGAAATCGCCAATAAAGCAAAGATGATGATTTTGAACTTCCCAGGAAATCCAGTTCCAGCAATGGCACATGAAGATTTCTTTAAAGATGTAATCGCATTCGCGAAAAAACATAATATTATCGTTGTCCATGATTTTGCTTATGCTGAATTTTATTTTGATGGTCAAAAGCCAATTAGCTTCTTATCTGTACCTGGTGCAAAAGAAGTTGGCGTTGAAATTAATTCTTTATCTAAAAGTTATAGTTTAGCTGGTAGCCGTATTGGTTATATGATTGGTAACGAAGAAATTGTCGGCGCGCTTACGCAATTTAAGTCTAATACAGATTACGGTGTGTTTTTACCAATTCAAAAAGCTGCATCCGCTGCATTACGACACGGCGCTGCATTTTGCGAAAAAAACCGTGGAATTTACCAAGAACGTAGAGATACTTTAGTGGACGGATTCCGCAAATTCGGTTGGAATGTCGATAAACCAGCTGGAAGTATGTTCGTTTGGGCTGAAATTCCGAAAGGATGGACTTCGCTAGAGTTCGCTTATGCACTTATGGATCGTGCAAATGTCGTTGTCACACCAGGCCATGCATTTGGTCCTCATGGCGAAGGTTTTGTTCGTATTGCACTTGTTCAAGATAAAGTAGTATTACAAGAAGTAGTTGAAAACATTAAAAACAGCGGTATTTTCTCTATTGAAAAAACAGAAGAATTAGTTAAGAATTAATAATAACCCCCCTGCTTAACTTTAGCAGGGGTATTATTATTCCTGGAGGTACGATATGAATATTAAAGATACTCTTCCCCATCGCTATCCATTTTTAATGATTGATAAAATTACAAACGTTAAAGAATCTCAATCGGCTACAGGATACAAACTGATCACAAATAACGAGTGGTTTATTAATGAAAATCAAAACTATATGCCTCATATGCTAATTGTAGAAGCACTCGCTCAACTTAGTGCTTTTGTAAGTACAGGTGAATCTGAAGGACTTGGTTTCCTCTCCTCTTTAGATGGGGTGGAATTTCATGAAAATGCGTATCCCGGTGATAAACTTGAATTACATTATGAATTAACACGTAACAGACGAGGTTTTGTTCTTGGGAAAGGAATTGCCTCTGTAAACGGTCAATCAATCGTTACCATTGAAAAGCTATTAATATATCAAGCTGATTAAACAGATTACATAGTAAGGGGTAGGGAAATGCGGAATGTTGTTGGTATTGATGCTGGGGGAACATTAACAAAGATTGCTTACTTTAACGAAATGAACAAATTAGTTTTTGAAAAATTTTATTCATATGAACAAGAAAGAATTAAAGAATGGCTTCAAAAGCATAATTCAATTACACAATTATGCATTACAGGTGGTAAAGCTAAACAGTTAGAAGAACTACTTTCAGGTTCATATAAAATAGTAGAGTTAAACGAGTTTGAAGCAACTTTATTAGGAGTACGCTACATACTAAAAGAAGAAAAACGTGCTATAAACAGCTTTGTATTAACAAATATCGGTACAGGTACTTCCATTCACTATGTTCACGACAAGCAATATGTTCGCGCTGGTGGAACTGGAGTTGGCGGTGGTACTATTATGGGTCTTTCAAAACTATTAACAAATATAGATCATTTTGGAGACGTGATTCCGCTTACGAAAATTGGTTCAAGAAACAGTCTAGATATTACAGTTGGAGATATTTATGGCGGGATTCTCTCCCCTCTTGATAATAACTTAACTGCTAGTAATTTCGGAAAAGCGGCCATTACAGACTCAAATTATAGTAGTTCAGATATACTAGCTACCGTTCAAGGACTTGTCGGTGAAGTCGTCACAGCATTAAGTCTTCAATTCGCCGAAGCAAAAAATATTGACCATATCATTTACATCGGTTCTACTCTATGTAATAACGTACATCTTCAAAATATTATTAGTAGCTATACAGAATATCAAAACAAAATACCAGTCTTTTTACAAGACGGCGGTTATAGTGGTGCAATTGGTGCTTTACTTCATAGTTCGAAATAAAAAAGCTGACTTTTGTCAGCTTTTTTACAATGGTACTTCAAATTCAATAATTGATTCTCCATTCTTTCCAATTCGCTCCACGCTAATTCTATCAATTACACAATTTAACTTCTCATGAAAACTAGGAATATCCTTTACTACTTTAGTTGCTAACTCAGGGCTACTTTCTCTTCCGACTGTTACATGCGGTATGTACGGAATGTCTCTTTTCAAAAATCGTAATAAGGGGCCTGTATACAATTTATCATGTAGTTTTTCTATTTGTTCTTTTCCTTGCTCAATTTCTAAAAATAAATAGTCTCCTATACTAGTTACACCACTTGCAAACTTAATCTCAATTGTACCTATCCCTTTTGCCATATTCGAAATATGCGATTTCAATTCATCATTTGAAATATTACCTTCAAAAGGAAATACAATTGTTATGTGGGGAGGAATTAAACCAAATAAAGGATCGTGTATTTCTCGAATACTTTCTATCTCATCAGTAGACATGTTATTTAGAAAAAGTAAAATTGTACGCATTTTTATATCCCCCACTCTCCTCAATTTTTTATATTTATCATATTGCATGGTAGCTTGCACTTCAACAAGTTATTTCACTTACATAGAAAAATAAAAAACTTCTCAAATGAGAAGTTTTCATATAGCATGATTATTATTTTCCCGCCAAACTTTCCTGAATTTTATATAACAAGCAATTCTCCACGGAATAATATACGATACTGCAACTACGTAAAATAATAAACCTATTGTTTGCTGATCTAAGTCAACAATATATTGTCTTGAACCATATCTTAAAATAACAATTCCGATAAAAGTAATTAAAAAGGCAGCACTTTTTTTCGTATAAATGTTTCCGTCTTCTCTTCGCTCATAGTTTGTTAGAAATATAAGTGGGATTGCGAAAATCACCCCAATGGATGCTGCTATAGTCACTTGTACTATAGCTGGATGTACTGGACCAAAAAACAATAAAATACCCGGTGTTAAAAATAGTAATGGCCACAAAATACGTTTTCCCGTTCCCTTTATCGGCTTATACATAGAACGATATCGTCGCCAAAAAATTAGCAGTGCTACGCATAAAAAGACGGTTATTAGTGAAGAAGTATCTCCCATTGTCTTCCCTCTTTCTATAATAATCTAACAATATTTCAAACCGTTTGCTCAAATGAAACTTTACGAATAAATATACTACTGGTTATGATATATAGAATGGTTAATCCAATTGAAATCACAGTAAAATAGGGAATATCTATTAAAGATAGATCGCTTGTAAATAATAAACCTTTTATTCCTACCTCACCATAAAGCACACTGTTTGTTGTTAAAAAAAGTGTTCCACCAATCATAAGACCGATCCACTTAAATCGTTGTTTAAAAACTACTACTACTTGAAAGAAACATGCTGTCGTAACATAAAATAAAAATTGTAAAATAAACTGTTGTGCTAATAGTTCTCCAAAACTAGCATTCCCCATATTATATTTTATATCTTGTAAAAACATTACTTGAAGTAATGAAAATAGTCCGGATTGCAGTACAATATAACAAATCGCTCCGATAAAATATTGTATCCTTGTCACACCAAATGAAATGGCTAAACGAAATAAATCATCTTGTATGATGAAAGTACTCCCTATTATAAACATCATAATTGCTATAGAAGGATTATTGATAAATTCAGGTAAATAACCAATTTTCATTCCATATAAATTAACAGCATTCATAGCCCCTTTTATTAATAAAGCTGCGATCCAAAATATTAAAATTGCCTTATAATGAAAATTTATATGTAACTTCAACTGTTTCATTAACATCGTCATTTCACTTCACCACCAGTTATGTGAATAAATAGTTTTTGTAATGTAATTTCATCAACTGCTAATCCTTCTTTTTCAAGAGAGTAATAATCTTCATTAGTAAATTATTCCCATATAACAGCAATGCCCTTATTTCCATAAACTTCTCGATTTATAACTTTTTTATTAATCGAAAACGCATCTACTTTATCTTTTTTTCCTGAAATTATATGCCCCTGCTGTAATAAATCTTCCACCGATGATTGAACAACTAGTCTTCCTTCTTTTATGATAACTACATCTTCAATAACATGGGTTACTTCTTCTACTAAATGTGTTGATAATATAATTGTTCGAGGATACTCACCGTAATCTTCTAATAGTAAACTATAAAATAACTCGCGATGTGCTGCGTCTAAACCAGTAGTTGGTTCATCAAAAATTGTAATTGGTGCCCTACTTGCTAATCCTTGAATAATTCCTACGACGGTTTGCATGCCATGTGATAGCTTATGGTATTTCTCTGTCATATTAAGCTGAAATTTATCTGCAAGTTCTTTAGCATACTTTCCATCCCAATTTTTATAAAACATGCTACACATCTTAAAGATTTCTTTTACTTTATAACTTAGATGAGCTTCTTCTTTCACTCTAACGAAACAAATATTTTGCATCGCTTTACTATTTTCAAAAACATTCTCACCAAATACAGCTACGCTTCCACTACTTGAAATAATTTGACCAGCAAGTATGTTTAATAATGTCGTTTTCCCCGCTCCGTTTCTTCCAAGCAAACCATATATTTTATGCTCTTCCAATGAAATAGTTACTTCGTTAACAGCTAATTTCTTTTTATATTTTTTAGACAAGTTTTTCGTTTCAAGTGCAATCATCCCTCTTTCCTCTCCTTCGTAATTTTGTGTATCATGTCCATCAATTCGTCTTTTGATATTTCTAGTACTTTTGCTTCTTCCCACACTTTAGGTAAATACTCGGTCATAAAAACATGCTGTCTTTTTTTTAGTACGACTTCTTTTGCTCCCTTTGTAACAAACATCCCGATCCCTCTCTTTTTATATAAAATCCCCTCATCTACTAGTAGATTTACTCCTTTTGCAGCTGTAGCCGGATTAATTTGTAACATCTTCGCAAATTGATTTGTCGACGGAACTTGTTCTTCTTCAAGTAATATGTCTTTTAAAATATCAGATTCAATTGTTTCTGCAATTTGTATGTATATTAACTTATTTTGTTCTAGAGTAGGTTTCACGATTTCACCACCTTAGGTTCATAGGTTCATTACTTATATAATTAACCATAGCACAACGTTATATTTTTTTCCATAATTTTCATCGAAAAAAAGAATCATTCGATACTGAATGACTCCCTTTAAAAAATGTCCGTATTTTCAATCGTAAAATAACCACATCTTCCTCCATATCACTTAGATTCCCGCACAGGATGTTCATTAAAAAATTGCTTTCGAAAATCTTTATTATTAACTAGCTTTTCTATTTTTTCTTGATTACCGTAAAAGAAATTCATTACGACTCCCTTATTCCATATAAGATCATCCTTTGGCAAATCATTAAATTCTTTATACAGTATGGGTAAAAGTTCTTCTCTTTTTAATGCAAAACTTTGATTTTCAATCTGAAACTCATACCCTTTCGCATTCGGTACTAAAACTGCAAGATAAATAGCATTAAAGAGTAAATTCTTCTTCATCGTATCCTTCCCATCAAACCAATACGTCTCAATCATTTCTTCTGTAAGATTTCCATTCTCTTTTGCACCATACTCCACTTTAATATTTTCATTTTCTAAATTTAAACTTTGAACTGTTTCACCACCAGGTAAGTTTGTAACAATCGCAATAACGTCGGAATTATTTCCAACGTATGTCCCCGTATATTTTTTAAAAGCCCCAGGTTCAATATGTGATATTTCTTTTATTTGTTCTCCATTAGAACAAGCAGTAACAAATAAAAAAATTGTTAGCATAACACCTGCTATTCTATTCATATAGTTCATTAGACACCCCCAAGTTCTATTTATTATCCAATCTATACAATGTATCCTTTAAAAAGCCCTTTTAAATATACGCATTTTAATCAAAATTAAAAATTTTCAATTTTTATGTTTACAATTATCCATTAATTGTATATAATTACTAACGTAAGAAAAATATTCTAAAAGGAGGTCGAAGGAAATGATGAAATTACAATTACATGCTTTAACTTTAGCGTTAACTGCATCTGTGTTTTTCGGACAATTAAATATGAATTCGACCACCCTAATGGAGAATTAAAAATCGTACTTTATTTCTTTTAATTCATAAATTCGCCACAGGAGGTCGTATACTTTCCTGTGGCTTCTTCACGCCCAGCCATAGGAAAACGATATCTTCCTGTGGCTTTTTTGTGCGATTTTTTAGTCTCATACATTATTTTTTAAAGAAAGGAGCAACATTCGATGACTATTAGCGTATTGTTTTTAAGTATTACGATTCAAAGAAATACACTTTCCAAAGCTGAAATTCTTCATAATGAGCAAATTACAAAAGCTATGAATGATGTTAAGGAGCGCCAAGTGCTTTATTGCGATCACCTGTAATTCCTTTTCGAAAGGAGGAATTCGTCTATGACTTTTCATATTTTCTTTTTTACGACAGCACTTCAGAAAAAAACGTTATCTGAAGCTGAAATCTTTCGTAAACAACAATTAAAACAAACTATGGATAAAATAACGGACATTAAAAGTTCGTATTATACACAAATGTATTAAAAATATTTTCTAAAGGGGCAATATCCTAATGAAATTCAAAGCTTTCTTTTTAACGATTACCATTCAAAAACGCAAAATTTCAAAAGATGAAATTTCTCGTGAACAACAAATTAAAAACATTATGGATGATGTGAAAGAGCGCCAGTCCTCTTATTACAATCGTCTTTACTAAATAAATTATAAAGGGGTACTATCCTAATGAAATTTAAAGCTTTCTTTTTAACGATTACCATTCAAAAGCGTAAACTTTCAAGAGATGAAATTTCTCGTGAGCAACAAATTAAAAACATTATGGATGATGTGAAAGAGCGCCAGTCCTCTTATTACAATCGTCTTTACTAAATACATTATAAAGGGGTACTATCCTAATGAAATTTAAAGCTTTCTTTTTAACGATTACCATTCAAAAGCGTAAACTTTCAAGAGATGAAATTTCTCGTGAACAACAAATTAAAAACATTATGGATGATGTGAAAGAGCGCCAGTCCTCTTATTACAATCGTCTTTACTAAATACATTATAAAGGGGTAAAAATCCAATGAAATTCAGAGTATTATTTTTAACGATTACCATTCAAAAAAATAAACTGTCTGAGTCTGATATGCTTCATGACCGACAAATTGAGCAGGCTATGTACAACGTAAAAGAACGACAAAGTCATTATTGTAGTCACCTGTAATTCCTATTCGAAAGGAGGAATTCATGTATGAGGTTTCACCTTTTCTTTTTAACCATTACGATTCAAAAAGAAACTATATCTGCAAATGAAGTAAAACAAGAGGAACAGTATAAAAAGATTATAGATGAAATTCGTGATCGTAGAAGCAAGTACTACACTCACCTATAATTGTTTGAACTTATATTAGAAATGAAAGGAGTCGATTATGATGTTAATAACGCGGTGTAAAGAAATGATTTGGATAGTTCAGAGGGATTCCACGTAGTTTATAAAGTGAAACTTTAATCAGTGGGGGTTTTGTTCATCCCCCACTGATTATTAGCTCTCACCAATCGGGCGTTTACGCGCAGTTGATCTCCCACCTAACTTCTTTTTTTCTTCACCTGAATTTTGAGGTGGGAGTTTTACTGCCCACAAATAGCGGGATAAAGTTTATTTAACAAAAATTCACCGCCTGATTTGATGTGTAAAAATATATAATAATAATAATATGTATTTCATACACTAAAAAAATAAAAGATACACCCCTTTTTATTAAGCGGTGTATCTTTCTCAACATATTCTATTTCCGTTTACTTCGTTTCGTCTTAAACAATCTCACTAAGTTCGAAACAACTGTTTTTGTTACCGCATAAGCTGGTACTGCTAAAATCATTCCGATAATTCCCGCGAAATTACCTACCCCTAAAATAAGGATGATAATTGTCAACGGATGGATATTTAATTTTGAACTCATAATACGCGGTGAAATGATGTTACTTTCAAACTGTTGTACGATTGTTACTATAATAATTACGTACAGAGCTTGCATCGGAGATACGAACAGACCTATAATGACAGCTGGTGCTGCTCCGATAAATGGACCTAAGTTCGGAATTATATTTGTAAATGCTGCGATAATTCCTAAAACGAAAGCATACGGTAAACCGATGATTAAATAACCAGTAAATGTAAAAGCACCTATAAATAAACAAACGAGCGCTTGACCTTGAATATATGCAGATAATGTTTCGTTCGTTTCCTTTATGATACGAAGTCCTTCTACACGGTAAGACTCTGGTAATACACTAACAGCTTTTCCTGGAAATGCATGTCCATCTTTAAACATATAAAATAAAATGAACGGTACTGTAAAGATAACTAACGCCACGTTCGTGATAATACCAAATAAAGCCGTTGCACTCGACGTAATTGTGTTTGGTATATCCTTTAAGTATTCAATCGCATTTTTCTCAATTGTTTCAATGGAAACGTAGTTTTGTGTAGATAACCATTCAAATAACCTATGATGGGATAAATCTTGTATGTATACTTTTCCCTCTTTTATATAAGTCGGCATGTTTTTCACTAAATCCATTAGCTGTTGTGAGATGGTTGGAACAACTACTCCAATAGCAACTCCAGTTAATGTAATGATAAAAAGATACAGTAGTAAAATCGCTAAACCTCTAGGTACTTTTTTATTCTCCAAAAAGACTAACAATGGGTTAAATATGAAGTATAAAAATAATGCGATTAAAATTGGGAAAAATAATGTTGATATGAAGATACCAATCGGTTGAAATAGAAACGATATTTTTGTGCAAATAAATATAATTCCTACAACCATTAGCACTTCTAATGTCCAAAAGTGCACTTTCGATTTCAAAAAAACGTCCTCCTTTAAACTAGCACTTCTCTTCATTGTACCAAATTAAACTTAGATTTCACATAATATTTTCCTTTACAATGTTCCAAAATCCTATTAAATACACTACAATGAGATTACAGACAAATTTGCAGGTAAAGGTGATAAATATGACACAATGCGTCATTTGCAGAAAAGATACGAAAGAACTTAGTGAACAATATGTCATTCCAGAGATATTATGTGGATATTATTTCACAAACTCAATTTGTGATTCCTGTCATGAACATATGACAACAAATATCGACCGTCCTTTAATTAGACATAAATTAAGTCAATATAAGATTGAGCAAATGAAAAAACAAATCGACTCCCCTCTCTATACGAATGAACATGGTGAGGAACTGGCGGCCGCTGAGACAGATGTAGTCGAAGTAAGTGATGAGATACTTTATTCCAATGCATTAATTATGAAACTATGTAAAAAGCACGATATTTCATTACATAATGAAATTTGGAAAGAAGAGCGTGTAACAAAAGTAGCTAGTTCTATTCAACGTGAATTGCTTTTAGATAACCGTAAATATAAAATGAGTGTATTAAAAATGGCTTATACTTTTGCTGTACAAACAATTGATGGCTACTTTGACGATCCAGATGCGATCGATATTTCTACCATTCTATTAAATGCCGATTTCATGGAATTAAAGGAAAAGAGTATCGTTCGTGACTTAAGCAAAAGCTCTTTATGGAATACATTAAATACAACGAGCGAAAACCATTACTTTATTTTACTTAGTGATAAAGACGGTCTGTTCTGCTTCATTCGCCTATTTGATATTTTTGATGTTGTTGTTCATTTATCAGAAAAAAGATACAATCTTCCATCACCAATTGTCGGCGTAAATAATGTAGACAAAAAAGGATTTTTTGTGGAAAGTTTAAAACAGTATATGGATGGGCTATTTAAAGAAACTACACGTTCTATTTAATCCATATAGGAACATACGGTCTCCTTTCTTCATGAAAAGACACTGTGTTATAATGAGTGTGAAAAGAACAATACAATCACATAAAACAATTAAAACCTGTATATAAATAAAAAAGACTAGTGTGCGGCTACACACTAGTCCACGTAACTTAGCAGATTGGATTGTTCATTTATCCTATTTGTTTCGTACAAACACAACAACCCACATTCTATAGGCATAGGTGGGTTGTTATTTTTTGAGCTTGTCAATTAAGACGACAATAAACGTTAACAATGCAATGAGAAACAGTCCACCTTGCAATAACAACGCAATTTCACTCACTTATTATCACCCCCCTCCTACTTTGGAGAAGTGATAATTGAACAACCAACCGTACCATAAGTTACCTCTTAATTTTATCATATTTTTTAATTGTTTACGACGAAAACCCGCAAGCTATTAAGTTGCGAGTTTTTTATTTTTCATGTAGAAAAAATCTCTTTCTGTTTAAATATAGTCTCCGTTTCTAAAATCATTTGAGGTAAGAAGACATGAATTGTATCCGTTAATACGTTAAGAGCTTCTTTCACATAACCATTTTCAAATTGATCTAATGACTCAGGTAATTCGACTTCATCTAATATGAAATACTCACCATTAGGAAGAACCATAATATCAATGATTAAATCTTCAAATGTTACTAACTCATTTCCTACATGTGTGTTTTTTATGATATTAAAATATGACCCTAAATAGTGCCCAGCATCATCTCTCCATATGTATAGGTTATACGGACGATCTTCCCAATAATATGCGGTTGTATAACTACCTTTAGGAATAGTTAATTTTATTTCGTTTGCTGTCATAGTAAAAGGGTACTGTACCTCATGAAATAGTACGATTCTCTTCGGTTGTGCTTCTACTAATAAACAAACGTGATCTACAGTTGTAGAATCATAACGTATTTTTCTTTCTATAATTTCAATCCTTGATGTACGTAAACAATTCATTTTTTAGTTACCCCTTTTATCATATAGTCCGTTTTTAATTATATCCTTTACGCTCCTGATTAAGAAAGTATACCATATACCGTATTCCGCATCATAAAAACTCCTTCTATAATGGAAGGAGTTAATGAACTACTACTATTTTATTAACCACAATTCATATATGGTCTTTTATTTTTTTCAATACAAACTCCATATACACCAAACGCACGGTGATACTTTAGCATTTTACTCCTATTTCAACTTCTCCATAACCGCAGCATAAAATTCCCGTTCATTATCAACATTTAAATGGACACGACTTACTGTTTTAGAAAATCCATATAACAACTGCGCTTTAATTGGCTCTTTTAACGTTATTTCAAAAGTTGGAGGTTCCTTTATAAATTCCATAACAGTTGCGTCAAGAACCTCTTTTTCTTCTTCTTTCTTTAAAGGTTCGCCTTTATAAAACGCAATGTTATCAATTTGTGTAAATGATATAACGATTTTCTTTCCTAATCCAATTTGAATAATCACTTTTTCTTCCGCAACGATAATTGGATTTTTACGCATTGCTTGGATTTCGGCTAAAAAATAAAACATCGCATATATGTTCAAGATGAGTAAAATCCAAGCTATAACTGGATTCCATTGATGAAGTAAATAATGAAAACCGATACTTTCAATTAATGTTGCATGAATAATCATGATATAAACACCTATTGCACCGGTCTTTTTATGATATGAATATATGAATTCATTTTCTAGTACTTTTACACGCCACGATAAAAAAGCATAATAGAGTAATTTACACTCTGTTAGAATGATATTTACTGTCTTACTTCTCTTCATATTAGCATCAAACGCTGCATCAATCGCATAAGAAAATGAAGAATACTCACTTCTATATTCTTTATATCGTTTTATTATTTTAGGAAGTACTCTTATAATTTTATATATAAGAAACAGTTCAAAACATACGAACACAATTTCTCCAGCAACTATTACATACGAAACAAATGAAAAAGCTTGTAAATAATCACTAGGAATTATAAATCTTGCGAATATGTATCCAGCAATTACGACAGGAAAGATGTACGTTAACGAATATCTCTTTCGGATAATTAGAAAATATGTAATAACCGGAATTACAAACAGAAAATCCAATAATGAACCGAGCGCTACTTCCTCTGGTACAGCTGGTGTAATCGGAAGAGAATATACTAAATAATTCGACAACATAATTACAGCTACGAGCCCTATCCACACACCTTTTCGCCTTCGTGAAATTGAAGAATTCATTCCTTCTCTCCTTTATTTAAAGACCTCATTTAAATTATCTTTATAAAATGAGATAGCACGTTCAAATTCTTTTACCTCATCTATTTTTACGACCGTTTCAAGCAATAATTTCATCGCTTCTTCATGATTTTTCACATTGTATTTTGCTAGTGATAAAAACACTTTCATCACATCATTTTCCGGGAACTTCTTTATCCCTGCTTCTAATACAGTAATCGCTTTATCATATTCCCCTATACAACGATACGTACTGCCAAGACCGATATACGCACCGCGAAGGGATTCACCATCAAGTCCGTTCGCAATTGCCTGTTCATAATACGGAACCGCCTCCATTTCAAGACCCATGGCATCATGTATCCAAGCGCATTGATATAGCACTTCTGCATCCCTCGTAAAGTTTGTTAGTCCAATTAGTATATCTCTTGATTGCGCATATTTCTTTTCATTTCTAAGTTTAATAGCTTGCTTTAATAAATGTTCCATAGGATCCACTCCTCACAAATTGTTCATTATGTATATATCATGTATTACACATTTACGAGCAGCTAATGGCCTATTCTATTGATTCAATTTAATAATTAGTGAGGGATACGTTCCCCCACTAATTTAATATTAACTCCATTATATACTATGCGACTACAGCTCTTTCTAAAAGCTTAAATTTCCATAGCAGTAATAAGATTGCATAAATGCTCTAACATATTGACAATTTCTTTTGCAGTTTCATCTTTCCCATTACATAACTTCACAGTACCATCTTGTCCAATAACGTGATGCACAGCCCCGCGAGAATATAAAGAATGCGGTGAGTTCGCTACCATTACACTTGCTTTTGCATCTTCCATCCTTTTGCTTGCTCTTTCAATAAGTTCTGCTTCATTTACATCACTTTCAAGTTTAAAGCCGACGAGTATCGTTTCTGGATCCCAATTCTTTATTTGTTTTAATACTTTTGGTGCTTTTTGAAAATGAATAATCGGTGCGATATCACTTGAAATCTTTCCGTTCATATTAAGAACAGTTCCATCTTGGTCACAAATCTTTTCGACAACCCAATCTGAACCAGCAGCAGCCATAATAACTGCATCTACTTTTTCATGTGTGATAATACTTTTCATCTTATCTTGTAAATCAATAATCCCCTCAAATGGGTGCAATTCTAATTGGTTATTTACATCACTTGGCTTCTCCGCAAAATAACCGTGTAAATATATAACATGTGCTCCTTTTGCCATAAGCTCTTCCGCCATAATTCTCCCAATCGTACCTTTTGCTAAATTTGTATGTCCGCGTACTTGATCCCATTTTTCTAGGCAGCCACCACTCGTAATTAATATCTTTTTCCCCTTCATCATAACCATCCCTTACTGATTTTTCGTACGAAACCACTCTACACCAAAATCAACTACATCACGTTGCTTCATAAAGCGGCACGTTGCATTTCCTATCTTCCCAAGAGTAACAGTTCCTTTCCGTTCGAACTCTACTCCAATTTCTACAAACGTATCAGACTCGTAGTCCATTTCAACAAACTCTTTCCATACTCTTACACCATTTTCTATAATAGGTGCACCTACTTTTATTAATTCCCGTGCACCTGTACGTACTTCAGATAGGTGCATAGACGTATTGGAATCATATCCGACTCCAATTAATAATATGTATCCATTTAAATCATATATTTTTCTTAATGGTGATTCTTCTCCCAAGCTAATTGATAGCGAGTGATTCATTGTAATTTCCTCTGCATGTTTCCCCCATGCGGCAAAACTTCCTAGCGGATGATTGCTGCGCGATACATTCGGATATGTACGAAAACACTCAACTATTTTCCCCATTGCCCTTGTTGGTGTTGTATTTGGGTTGAATGCCGGAACGCTATCTCTAATAACTTGCCACCATTCTTCTGGTACAGGTGGTCTTCCCCAATGTTTCGGATCGGATAAATCCGAAGATTGTGTTGGCATAATTATTGTTCCCTCTTCCGTAACAACCTTCATTAATGCCTCTACTACGGCCACCGACCCACCGGATATCCAACCGAGAGAACTTAATGATGAATGAACAATAATTGTCATTCCTTTTTCTACTCCTAATGCTTTTAAATCGTTTGTAATTGTTTCAATTGTATTTGGAAATTGTGTACTCGCCACTATTTCATTCATTTTCACGATGGTTCCCCCATTTTGCTTTAAACTAATACATAAATATATTATCATATTTTTCTTAATTTTTAACATAATCATTTAGATTACTATACACCTACACTCTTAATTTAAACTTTATACTCATATGAAAGAGCCCCTCACAAATGATGGGCTCTTTGTTAATTACTTTTTAATTCAACTGTTGCTACCCTTCAATCGTAACCCCAGTAAACATTGATAAATTCCCGGTTATTCTTTCTCCTACTCGTAAAAACAGTCCTGCTGCTCTTCCGCTAATACAATGAGAACCGATAAGAAGTTTACCAGTATACGGTCCATCCCATGTATCAATTGTATAATCAGGCATATCTACGTATTGCTGATATATTTTTCGTTGTTCAAAATAATACTCTGTTTGATCTTCAGCTAATAGTTCATCATTTTCGTATATAGATACTCCTCCACCTTCACGGCCATATAAAGGTTTAGAAACATATGATTCATTTCTTTCTAAAAATGGCTTATTTGTAAAATATGTTGGTAGGAAGTATTTATTAATAATATTACGCTCTTCTTCTTCAAAGAAAACCACTTCTTCATAAAGCTTCCAAATTAATGCGAGTACACTTTTGTTTTGCATAACAAAAGCAGCCGGTGGATTGATAATTCGCACTCTTCCTTGCGCTATATGATTTAAAAATTGCAGACCAATTCTTTTTCCATTTTTATCAATATCTGAAACTAAATATTCAATTGGATACAGTCGATATAAATAATGGATTCGCTCACCACTTGGCGTATATATACCATCATCTGCAACGACGATATCTTGTATGCCAACATATTCCGTGGACTGATCTAAGCAATAACTTCTTAAAAATTGAACTGTTTGATGATCTTCATCATGCCAATCGTAGCTTGTAAAATAAATCGTTTCGTCAGGACTTATTTTGTAATCATGTTTAATTTGTTCCCATGCCTGCACAATATGCTCCTCAATGTGATTCGGATGATTCACATCGTGATAACGGCACAACACTTCATTTGCGACAGACGGTTCTAAATAACCTGTTGGTGTATCACAATTTACTTCTATTAATTTAATATCATCACCATTTACGATAAAGTCAAACCTTGTAAAATATGAAAATAAACCAGTATGTTTCATTCTCGCAATTTCCCACGTTTCAGGCGGGAATCCAAGTTTTTGAAAATCTTCAGTCGTATTTACAATATATTGATACGTTCTATATAACACATACATAATTTCTTCCGTCGCTTTAGAAATTGCAGTATATGTACGTACTGGCATCCGGTACATACCAGTTGCCATATATTGATTCCATTCTTCATTCTCTAAAAGACTTGGCCACGTAAATCCATTTCTACTAGCCTCTTCTGCAAGAGAAAACCATACTTTCATATACGCTTCCTGTTCTTGTTCTGTATACATTTCTCCATTATCCTTTCAAATTAGGATCCAGCTGGTGCTTTTGCGTTTCCAATTCCACTTGAACCAGAATTCACTTTCGGCGTTTGCGTAGTAGATGATTTTGACGTGTTTGAATCTGTTGTTACTTTATTTGAACTATTCGGTTGTTCTTTATTTAAATCTACTTTTTTTGAAGAATCATTGTTGCTACTAGTTCCGCCGTAATACCCACCACCACCGCTGCCACCAGTTCTCCGTTCATCTTTTTCACGGTATGGAATAATATTATTTGCATATGGTTTCTTTATAAGATTTGGTTTCGCATTACTATACATATTCGACGTCTTACTTGCTAGTAAATAGCCAGCAACGAACGGAAGTATTGGCAGATGGGAGCTCTCATTATTAAATGAAGCAGGTGAATTATTATCTCTGCATAATTCTTCTTTTTCTATATTTTCTATCGTTGGCGCTTTATCATCACAATTTAATGCTTCTTGTTTGCTTTCTTGCTTCGTACCATCTGTTTTTACCGCACTACTTTCTTTTTGTGCGCTCTCTTCATCATTATCAGCACATCCTGTTAATAAAAAAGATGACACTCCTATTGAAGCTGCAATTTTCACAAATTTGCTTTTATCCATTCTCATGTGTTATACACCTAATTTCTTGTTTATCTATATTTTACCAATTACCTTTATTATATAATGTAATCATCATTTTTTTCAAACTAAACTAAATATGTAAAATTACATATTTCGCATACTTTTAAACTGTTCATTCTCGAGATAGCAATGAAATCTTTCCACCCCCGGATATTTTTCTCCCAGACTTTTAATCTTAAACCTACACTTTTTATAAAATTCGACTGCCTCTTCGTCTGTCTCTGCCTCTATATATGTCAACTCATACTTCCTAATTATTTCTCTTATCATTTGAAGTGCAATTCCTTGATGACGATATATTTCATCAACAGCTATGTGACACATTCTCGCTCTATTTGTATCAATTAATACAATACCTATGCACCCCATATTCCCATATTTATATAGTACTGCATGATCGTTTTCATACAATAAAACGGCTTTAATTAAGCTTACTTCACTCGGACCGGTCGCATACTTTAATACCCTCTTAATTGGATCTATTTCTAAATGCTCTACACGCTGTAACATCATACTTCCATATCCTTTCTATGAAAAAAGATTAGCTCTTTATGAAAAAGAGCTAATCTTTTTACGCCGTTATTTTTTCCGCTTTTTTTACAACTACAGCTACATAACTATGCAATATCATGCCGACAATAACGAGACTCATTCCAACCCAAGATAATGATGACGGAATTGGGGCAGATAGCCAGATGAGCTCTCCTACTAATGCAAATAAAACTTCACCAGACTGTGTCGCTTCAACGGTTGCTAGTTTTTGCGGATCGTCTTTTACAAGATCTGTCGCAAAGAAAAATAATACTGTCGCAATTAATCCAGAACTAATTGCTACGATAAAACATTGGATAACTTGGCTACTTGACGGTAATCCGTTAGTAGATACTTCGTAACCAGATAGTAAAAACCAAAATGGTAAACTTGCTAATGTCATACCGAGAACTCGTTGGAAGACATCTAATTCGCCCTTACATACTTGCATCATCTTTCTATTTCCAAGTGGATACGCAAACGCTGCAATGAGTACAGGAACTACACATAAAACGGTTTCACGAATCCCTAAAGAAGAAGCGTGTTCTACTTGCATGAGAACAACACCGAATAAAATAATGCCTGACATTACTAATTCCTTCATTGGAAGTTTTTTATGTAATGGGTCAACCGCGAAAAATGGTGTTAACAAAATCCCTGCAACTATCGTAATTTGCCAAGTTGAAGCGACAAGCCACCCGGGCCCAAACGCACCTGCGAAACTAAGCGGTGCATAAAAGAGACCAAATCCAACAATACTCCATAACAACCATTCTTTCGGATTTTTTTTCATGTATTGAAAGAGTTGTTTTAAATTCCCTCTATACATGACAATTAGTAATAGCATGGGAACCATAAAGTAATACCGTAATGATGCACTCCAAATCCAACTTCCGCCTTCTAAGTCCATCGATCGGTTTAACACAAAGGTAAAGGCAAAGAAAAACGATGCCAATATCCCTATTGCAATAGCTTTCATCGTAAAACCCCTTGTATAATTTTTCTTCTACTATATAACACAATGAATATAATTAAAATTCTTAATTTTCATTATACATGTGGTCTTTAAAGAAACAACACCATATATTCATCATCACTATACACACCATTTATCTTTATAGCTCTTTTTTCAATTCCATAAGTTTTAAAGCCCATTGATTCGTATAATTTTTTTGCTGGTTCGTTTGTGGATACAACACCTAAGTTCAATTGCTCTAGTTCTATTACTCTCGCTCTTTGAATTGCATTTGCAATTAACTCACGTGCCAGTCCGTTACGTCTGTTTTGTGCATCTACATACATTGCAACAATATGTCCTTTATGTTTATACGCCTGCTTCTCTTCCGTTAATAAAGTAACAACTCCAATTAATTGATTTTCTTCATTAAAAGCACCAAATGTACAACTACTATTAGATGATAAATTACTAGCAACTCGCTCAAGAGGATTCTCCTGGCTCACCGCTTCTTCATAAGTTGTTATAAATGCCTCTGGATTTACTTGCAATGCCTGTAAACGTAACTCCCAATATTGCTCCGCATCTACTTTAGAAAGTAATCGAATCATTTTCCCTACCCCCTTTAAGTTTACATAATATTTTTATAGACTATTAAATAAAGATTGATATTCTTCTCTTAACATACTATAACGATAGCGATGTATGAACTTACCTTGACGTAATCGATCATTTCTCATTAGTCCTTCGCAAACAAATCCAGCGTTTTCATAACTCTTTCTAGCTTGTAAATTATCTTCGTCTACTCGTAGCCAAGTTTTTTCTAATTCGAATTCAGAAAAGCCAATTTGTAACATACTGTATAGAGCTGCCATTCCATACCCTTTACCCCAATATTCTTTATTTCCAATTGCAATTCCTAGTTCAGCATTTTTATTTGTATTATCAAAGTTTTTTAGGTCTATCCATCCAATGTGTATACCTTCCTTTGTAACGATAGCTCGTTGTTCATAACCATTCTCTCGACTTATACACATTTCAATCCACCTTCTCGTATCTTCACGAGTGAACGGTGGATATTGATCTGGTACAACTAAATGCTTTGTTACTTCTGTATCTAATGACCATTTATATCGATCTTCTACATCGTCTTGTGTCAATTCTCTTAATTGAACGAATGGTACATTCATTTTGCTATCCCCTTTTCATTTCCCGATAGAAAACCCTTCAAAAACTCTTCCTCCATACTGCTCTAACGTATTTTCTATAAAACTAATTAATTCATTTTTCTTCTCTGTTTTATAAAAATGATCAAAAGCCGCTACAAAATGTTCTGCATATTGCTCGTCATACCTTCTTAACACTCTAATAAACCATTTTGAATTTCCAAGCCATTGGCCATTTATCCTTAAAACATATTCATGTACTAAATCAGCTAATAAATTCGCGATGAACAATTCCTCTTCTCTCTTTGTTGCACCAATGAAGTCATCCAAAGTATCCGTAATAAAATAACGCTTCTGCTTCATCGTTTCTTCTGTCCATTTTTTTGGTCCTTTATTTAATAAATCATTCGCTTCTCTTTTGAGTATTTCTACAATTTCATCTTTTCCTTTTAGCACAATACCTTCTGAAACTAATTGAGGTAATGAAGGTCGCCCGCGCTCACAATCACTTTTAAAGAAGGTTTTATACGTTTCAAAATTATGTACAAATACTTCAACAGGCCACCCATTACTATAGAAAGATTCTCTATAACAAGATGACAAACTTTGGTCGAATATTACAATATCAAGGTCAGATGTTTTCGTAGCCTCTCCTCTAGCAACACTTCCCCCTAGTAAAGCAACATCACAATTCGGAAATTGTGATGTGATTATGCTTTGTGCCGCTTCAATTGGTTTCATAGCCTTTCCTCTTTTCTTATTTCACTTTCTTTTTTTCAGCTCTTTCTCTTGTCTTTTTCATATAGGATTCTGCATCTGGTGTTTTACATGACGTCGCACCATGATCAACTTCTACTTTTCCAATTTCGCGTGCAATTTCAATTGCTTGTTGTTCTAAAGCTTCATTTCGAATCCCTATCGCAATTAAAGCTCTATTCATCGCTTCTCTTTTTCGATTTTTTTCATTATGTATATGAACTTTAATCTCTTCTAAATACGGTAAGAAAAAGTCATCGTCTAACGTTTTATTTTTTATAGCGATATTCGCTAATAATGACCAACCTGCTCTTCCAATCCATTCATCATCAGACTTCGTCCATTCTTCCATTCTTTCTATCGCGATTGGCGACGTACATATAGCTGTCATAAGAACGTCCATTAAACAATAATAATCGACTTCTCCAACCCATTCATTTAGCTGATCTGACGTTAGTTTCTTCGGATCTAAAATCATTGTTGCTAAAGTCATTGCATCCATATTTTTCGTTTCCCATAATGAAATTGCTAAATCATGATCTTTTTTTATATTCTTTTTTAACAATTTTAAATTTGCAAAACTAACTCCGAATAGTGGCTCTTTCGCCCCATGGTTTTTATACGTTTTACGATTTTGCTCTGTTCCATATTCCTCTAGTTGCTGCATTACTTCTTCAAGTAACATATATCCACCTCTTTTATGTTTTATGTTGACTTCATATATGTATGTACGATATATTCTACATTACTTTTTGGTTTTCCTATATTTATTTTTTTAATACGGTATGTGAAATTTTTATTGATGTATTTTAAAACAACAAACATCCTCTTCCTTATTTTTCACACGGTTGTTCATTCACGCTCTGTATACAATACTCCTCTAACGCATTCAACGGGTTTATTATGTTCCTTCCTATTATATTTTCTACCCTTGTAGCAGCGTCTACCATAGATAATTGTGCAACTGAAAGCATTTCGTTTCTATCTTTCATAATTTCATATAAATACTTTTCTAATTTAGCATCATGCTCTTCTTTACGACCTTGCATAATTAACTCAAATATCCCTTCTATCACTTCTACTTTTACTTGTATGGATTTATTATTCTGCTGAGCGTATAGTCTTAAACGTTCCATCGTTCCTGAAACAGTACGGTTATTTGTAAATAGTATTGTCTGTGGCTCTTCAACCTGACAAATCATTTCAAAGAATGGTTCATCAATTTTCAATATAGGTATGTCTATTTTGAAATTCTCATCTAATAGCGTAATATAATCTGTACAAGTTAATAAAAGTGTATCTACATCACTTTTGGCTATATACTTTATAATATCTTTTAAATTATTTCGTGCTTGTTCTTTTTCAAAATCACAATCTTTTTTTAATATGCATGATAAGATGGGATCTACAAAATGGAGTATTTCGATTCCAAAAGATTGCAATGCTCGGTCAATGTATTCAATATTTGAATGATGAGCATGTAAACAAGCTAGTTTTTCCATACTTATCCTTCCTTTCTAAAGCAAAAAACATGAATAAACCATTTTACATACAGTTCCATTCATTTAATTCTTGTTTCATTTTTTCAAACCTGCAAAACAGTGAAATCTTACATACTTTTTAACAAACTTTTTTGCGCTTGTAAAAAAGTTTTTTTGCATTTCCCCCTCTAAAATTGCTAATATAGTAGAGTAGAACTTTTATAGAGAGTAGGAAAATTATGCACAATGGAATTCGGATGACAACTTTAGTGAAAAGGGCTCTGTTGATTTGCGCTGGGGTATTATTTACATACGAAGCTGCTTACGGATCAACACATATCGCTCTAGCAAGTACAGAGGATGAAGCGAAATCTGTTCAACTTGTAAGTGAAATTCAAACGTCCCTTGCTCCGAAAGAAGCTCCAAAGCACTATAACGGGCAAGTTAGAAAAGTCGCTTACTTAACATTTGACGATGGTCCTGGAAAATACACAGCTGAGCTTTTAGATATGTTAAAGAGTGAAAATGCAAAAGCAACATTCTTCCTAATTGGTTCAAACGTAAAAGCTTTCCCTGATCTTGTAAAACGTGAAGATGCTGAAGGCCACTATGTTGGGATGCACAGTATGACTCATAACTACAAGAAGCTTTACACAGAAGGTCATTACGTTGATGAAATGAAAGAAGACCAAGGCTTAATCGCCGGCGTTCTAGGCAAATCACCAGTATTAACTCGTCCAGCTTACGGCTCAATGCCAGGGTTAAATGAAGCGCTTCGCAACAAAGCTGTTGAAAATGGTTTAAAAGTTTGGGATTGGACAATTGATTCATTAGACTGGAAATACAACAAAATGCCAGTAGACGCTGCATCTGCTAAAATCGTAGAAAACGTTCTACATGGTGCTACAAACCCAACAGAAGTTATCCTTATGCACGATATTCATCCACAATCAGTTAAAGCAGTACCTGGAATTATTAAAGGGCTGAAAGAAAGAGGATATGAATTAGAAAGCTATCATGAGAACGAACACTTCCCATTAAACTTCTGGCATGATAATCGTATTTAATAAAAAAGACTTGATTTCCTCTAGTAGGTTATCAAGTCTTTTTATTATCGTTTTGGAAATTTCTTTCGCTGCTCTTCAATAGAACGAAGAATATTCTCCCTATCATCTTGAGTGATACTGATAGAAAATTCGTACTCCTCTTCCTCACACCATGAAGGATTAAGTTCCAGCGATAAGCGAATAACAATATGAAACTCCCCTTCTTTTTCTCCCATAAATTCAAACGCTAAATTTGGTTCGATGAAATCTAGTTCGTTATATGTAGGGTTTGGTAAAGATTCAAACCATTTTATCATGTACTGTAAGTCGAAAGTTTGTAAAAATGGATCCATCGTTTCAAAAACTTTATTTTCTTCTGACAGTCTCGCTTTTACTCTTAACCAATTTCTATCACACTCGTCTTTTGCATCTGCATATTGGTAATTTACAACCTCTAAATGTAATGATATTTTTTCATTTTGAAAATTCATGAATATCCCCCTTCTATCTCTGGATCTTTTGTTTTATAAAGTTTTATTAATCCCGATACTTAAAATTATACTAATTGTTTTTTAATACGGATGAATGGTTTAAATTTATTACCCTTTGTACATAAAATAAATTTGATTTGCAATATAATCTGAACTAAAGTGAAGTCCATTCCTTATCCACCACATGATAATACCTACCAATGAAGCTGTTTTAATATCAACCGCAACATAATCATCTGGCAAATCCTTTTTCGTATTCTCTCTTCTCGTTTCTATTAACTCTTTTAAAAATAAAAATAGTTGCTCCTCAAATTGATTCGTTTTAAATAATATAAATAAATAATTTCGGTGGAGATATAAATAATCAAGTAATTGTGTTAGCTTTTGTTTTTCTGATAAATCTTTTGCATGCATTAAATCAACAATTTTATTAGACAGCTCATTTAAAATCTCATTCGTAATTTGTTCTAGTAAATCTTGAATATCTTGATAGTGTAAGTAAAATGTTGTTCGATTTAATCCTGCTTTTGTTGCGACTTTCTGAATCGTTAAACTTGAAATACTAGAATTCTCACATAAGAGTGAAATAACAGCATTTTTAAACATTTCTCTTGAACGAACTGTACGAGGATCTTCTTTTTTAGGTGTAGACATTTTGAAACTCCTTTATAGATTTTCTCTTTACTTTATCGACAGTGCATACCTTCTATGTCGAGTAGTGAACATTTTCAATAAAACTGTTCATGGTCAAAGAAAATTTATTTTGTTACCATTAATTTTATCGACACAATGTCGATAAATCAAGACAACAATGAAGGAGTTTACCAATGCAAAAGGAAATATCAGAAAGAAATAAAAAAATTATATTAATTGTGCTCATTTCCGGTTGTTTTTTATCAACATTAAATCAGACGCTATTAAATGTAGCGATGAGTAATTTAATGGAAGTATTTGATGTTACAGCTGCAACCGTACAATGGCTATCAACAGGCTTTATGCTCATAAATGGCGTTCTAGTGCCAATTACTGCATTTTTAATGAAACGATTTACAACAAGGCAGCTGTTTATTAGCTCAATGCTCTCCTTGTTAATTGGGACTGTTCTTTGTGCATGTGCCATGAATTTTGGCATTTTGTTAACAGGAAGAATGATTCAAGCAGTTGGGGCAGGAATTATTATGCCACTAATGATGACAGTTATTTTATATTTATACCCTAGTGAAAAGCGTGGCAGTATTATGGGAACCATCGGTTTCGCCATAATTTTTGCGCCAGCGATCGCTCCAACATTATCTGGCTTTATTATTGAATATGTATCATGGAGATGGTTATTTATTGGATTCGCTCCATTTGTATTAATCGTTATTATTCTCGCGCTAAAATATTTAATGAATGTCGCTGAGACAACAAAAGCAAAATTAGATATCGTAAGTGTCATTTTATCAACGATTGGCTTTGGTTGTATTATATTCGGATTTAGTAGTGCAGGAAGTAAAGGATGGGATCATCCAGTTGTTATTACTACAATTATCATCGGAATAATTGTTACAACTCTATTCTGTTTACGTCAAATAAAGTCTAGCGATCCACTATTAAATTTATCCGTATTTAAGTATAAAATTTTCACTCTTACATCAGTCATTAACGTACTCATTACGATGATTATGTATGCTGATTTAATTCTTTTACCGATTTACTTGCAAAACGGACGAGGTTTTACTGCTTTTGAATCAGGTTTACTTCTATTACCTGGAGCTGTAATTAATGCATTCTTATCACCTATAACGGGTAAAATGTTTGATAAATATGGGGCAAAACCACTCTTTATTATAGGTTTAATATGTATCATTATATCGATATGGGGTGTAATTGATTTGACCGAATCCACCACTTATATGTATTTAATGGTTCGTACCATTATTCTACGCATTGGACTAAGTTTCATTTCGATGCCTTTAAATACAGCAGGTTTAAACGCTTTACCAAGAGAACTGGGTTCACATGGTTCCGCAGTGAATAATACCGTACGTCAATTAGCAGGTGCTATAGGAACAGCAGTCATTATCACTGTGTATACAATTCAATCCACTTCACATACTTCACAGTTATCTAGTGAGAACGGAAGCATATCAGCTATGCAAGTAACGAAATTAGCTTCTATCTTCAGCTCAAGTGATGCCTACGTATTTATGTTAGTCTTTTCTTTTGTAGCACTTATATTTGCATGTTTTATGCCTAAAAAAGTAGCACTCCAAAAATCCGAAAGTAAATCTTAAAACAAAAAATCCTACTCGTTTTCTATACGAGTAGGATTTTTTATTATTTATTTCGTTTCCCCGTCTTCAGTCGTCTTCACCTTCGTTTTATCTTTATCACGATTGTTATAGTTATATTTAGAAGGTTCTACCGGTGTAAATCCTTCTGGTGTGTAGAATCGTAATAAGTCACCGTTAACAACTTGGTCGGAGTATTTTAGTGATTTTTGAACCATTTGTTCATTTTGTTTTATTTCATCTGTAAATTCTACTGGTTTCCCAGTCGCTGTATCATAGTATTTGCCGTTAAGTGCAGTAACTGTTGGGCTTACGTAGTTACCGTTACGGAACGGAACGACTTGTTTATGCTCTGGTGATAATAAATCTGATCCGAATTGGACATAATTTTTCGTATCTGTACCTAGTAAGTGTAATAACGTTGGAAGAACGTCAATTTCTCCGCCGTATTGATGTTGTACGCCGCCTTCCATTCCTGGTACGCGAATGATTAATGGTACACGTTGTAATTGAGCATTTTCAAATGCGTTCATTTCTTTACCCATTATTTGAGACATTGCTGCACTATGATTATCTGAAATACCGTAATGATCACCGTACATAACGATAATTGAGTTATCGTATAAACCAGATTGTTTCAAGTAATCAATGAATCCTTTTACAGATTCATCTAAATAGCGTGCTGTTTGGAAGTACGTATCTACTGATGAATCACCTGTTTTAGCTGGTTCAATCGTTGCTTCCGCTTTATCAATCGGATAAGGGAAATGGTTCGATAACGTAATGAACTTCGTATAGAACGGTTGTTTCAACGTTTGTAATAACGGAATTGATTCATTAAAGAACGGTTTATCTTTTAAGCCATAGTTTACTACATCTTTTTCATTCATATCGTAGTATGACGCATCAAAGAATTTATTAAAACCAAATGATTTATAAATTTCATCACGGTTCCAGAATGTTTTGTAGTTACCGTGGAACACTGCTGATGTGTATCCTTGTTGACCTAAAATAGCTGGTGCTGATTGATACGTGTTATGAGCTTTATTTGTAAAAACAGATCCTTGTGGTAATCCAAACATTGAGTTCTCTAACATGAACTCCGCATCAGATGTTTTACCCTGTCCTGTTTGATGGAAGAAGTTATCAAAGTATAACGTATTCGCATCTTTTGTAAATGAGTTTAAGAATGGTGTAACCTCTTGACCATTTAGTTTATAGTTTAGTAAAAAGTTTTGGAATGACTCTAAATGAATATAAATTACGTTCATTCCTTTTCCTTTACCGAAATACTCAGGATTTGGACTTGCATAAGTTGATGTAAGATAGTTTCTAACTTCTGTCATATTATCTCCATCCGCTAATGCTCGTTCTGTTGATGCTTTCGCACTTTGAATACCATCATAAATCGTAAAGTTGTACGCCCCTAAATATTTCACGATATAATTGCGGTCAAATGTTCTAGTTAATAACTCAGGACGGTCAGATTCTGCCAGACCTAAGTTAGCGCTAAAGAATAAAATACCTGCTACAAATACTAGAGATAATTTATGCTTCGCAACACGGATTGGTTTAGGATTTACAAATTTCGTTGCGACTAAAACAATTAAAATGATTGTATCTAAGAAATATAGTGGATCATATAAGTGTAGCAATGCAAAAATACTACCACCTAAATCTCCAAAGTTATTCGATTGTGTTAATGTCGGGAACGTAATAAAGTCGCTGAAAAAGCGATAATATACTACGTTTGCGTATAAAAGTATAGACATTAGCAAATTAATAATAATTAACCAAATGTAAGCTCGTTTCCCTTTTGCGAATAATGCGAGCCCTAAAAATAGAACTGCTGAGCTTAACGGGTTGAAAAACAGTAAGAACTTTTGGATTGTGTTCGATATCCCTAAATTAAATTCTGTCACATATGCGGCATATGTTTTTAACCAAAGTAAAATAACGGCAAATACGAAAAATCCAAAATGATTACTTAATACTCGTTTACTCTTCAATAAAAATTGTTGCATCTCTCCACCTCTTTTGATCATCCAAGGCTTATTTTATATAAGTCTGTCTCTCTATTCAATTTTTCTTCTTCAAATAGATTTTATTTGTTTAACTATATGAAGAATATTAGTAATTATAATTTGTAGCTTTTATTTATTCAACTATTTCTTTTTAAACATTTTGACCTTGGTTTCTATTTAACAAAACACATTTGTAACATTTCCTGTTTTCTCCCAGGGGCTCATCCACTAATTATGACTCCACAAACTATAATCCTTTATTTCCTCATTTGCAAACTAATCTATCTCCAATTTTGGTACATTCATGTAAACTACCCAATTTCATAAAATAAAAAGTGTAGTTTGGGCAATTTGCTCAAACTACACTTTTTCTACTACCGTTTATCATCCTTTGTAGCTATTCCCTCTTCTTTAAACAATTCTTTCAGTCCCATGAATATTAATTCCAACTATGTTCAGAGCCATCATGACACCCCTTTAAAGCTTTTTCAACATCATATTTTGTCAAATCTTTTTCATGAGCAACGATTATATTTTGTGAAAATATCATTTCAGATCCTTGTTGTTTCTCTTTTATTTCAACTGTGTTTTTATCTAATAATTCACTAAACTGCGGCGTTTTTAATGTAAATACTAATTTTTTTTAGGACGATTCATTTCGATATATTCCCCAATTGCTCGATAATCTTTTCCGCCACGATGATCAACAAGAAGTATTTTTTGTTACTTTATTTGTTCCTTCCAACGTAAAAAATCATTTCTTCATCAGTTTTGGGTTTATCCATGCTTCAAATCTTTTTCAAGTGCAACATCAAAATCCTTCACCATCATTAATGTTATTCTTGAATAATTATTCATTTTAGTACCATCCTATATTTAAATCAAAAAATAGTATTTCTTTTCAACAAAACCCCCGCTCTCATAAAAGAAAGCGAGGGTTTTAATCATTTATTATTGACCTTTGTACATTGCATCAACTTGTTTTTGAAGTTCTTCATTTTCTAAGAACTCATCATACGTTGCTACCTTATCAACTACACCGTTTGGCGTTACTTCGATAATACGGTTTGCAATTGTTTGTACGAACTGATGGTCATGAGAAGTGAATAGTAATGTTCCTTTAAATGTGATTAAACCGTTGTTTAATGCTGTAATAGACTCAAGGTCTAAATGGTTCGTCGGATCATCAAGTGTTAATACGTTTGCACCGCTTAACATCATTTTAGATAACATACAGCGAACTTTTTCTCCTCCAGATAAAACAGAAACGTTTTTCTTTACTTCTTCACCAGAGAATAGCATACGGCCTAAGAAACCACGTAAGAAACTTTCTGATTCATCTTGTGGAGAGAACTGACGTAACCAATCAATTAAAGTGTAATCACTGTTCTCGAAGTACTCAGAGTTATCTCTTGGGAAATGAGCTTGAGATGTTGTTACACCCCATTTGAATGAACCGCTATCTGGCTCCATTTCACCCATAAGAATTTTAAATAATGTTGTCATCGCAATATCGTTACGTCCGATAAATGCAACTTTATCACCTTTATTTAAAGTGAAGTTCACATTATCTAATATTTTTTCGCCATCAATCGTTTTCGAAATACCTTCAACTGTTAATAGGTCATTTCCTACTTCACGTTCTGGTGTGAAACCAACGAACGGATAACGACGTGATGATGGTCTAATATCATCTAATGTAATTTTATCTAACAATTTTTTACGAGAAGTTGCCTGTTTCGCTTTAGATGCATTTGAGCTAAAGCGTGCAATAAAGTTTTGTAACTCTTTTACTTTTTCTTCTTTTTTCTTGTTAGAATCTTGCGTTAGTTTTAATGCTAATTGGCTTGATTCATACCAGAAGTCATAGTTACCAACGTATAATTGAATTTTACCGAAATCAAGGTCAGCCATGTGCGTACATACTTTATTTAAGAAGTGACGGTCATGGGATACAACGATAACTGTATTTTCAAAGTTCATTAAGAAGTTTTCTAACCATTGAATCGCTTTTAAGTCCAAATGGTTGGTAGGCTCATCTAGTAATAGAATGTCAGGTTGACCGAATAAAGCTTGAGCAAGTAATACTTTTACTTTCTCTGCCCCTGTTAATTCAGACATCTTTTTATCATGAATATCTTCACCAATACCTAACCCTTTTAGAAGGATTGCAGCTTCTGACTCAGCTTCCCAACCGTTTAGCTCAGCGAACTCACCTTCAAGTTCTGCAGCACGCATGCCATCTTCATCACTAAAGTCTTCTTTCATGTAAATTGCATTTTTCTCTTGCATTACTTTATAAAGACGTGTGTGACCCATCATTACTGTTTCTAGTGCAGGGAACTCTTCATATTCGAAGTGATTCTGTTTTAATACTGCTAGACGCTCACCTGGCGTAATATGTATGTCACCCGTTGATTGGTCAATTTCTCCAGATAAAATCTTTAGAAATGTTGATTTACCAGCACCGTTTGCTCCAATTAAACCATAGCAATTACCTGGCGTGAATTTTATGTTAACATCTTCAAATAATTTGCGATCTGCGAAACGCAAACTAACGTTACTTACTGTAATCATTTGTGTCCTCCTACTAATACCTAGGGTTTCTCAACCCTTCTCCAATTTTAACAGAAATCCGTAATTTACGATTCCTTTATTTTCATCTGTAAACAATTCTACTAGAACATGCTTATCATTACAACTTATAATTATGATATAAGTTGTTTTATTACTTTTTTTAAAGAATTATTTAAAAATCTCCTCTAAAATCCATTAATAATTTAATACGCTAAACACCTAGCAATATAATCACAAGAATTGCTACTATTAAAGTATCTAACAACGTAATTTCCCAGCGGATTTTTCCGCAATTATAGCCGAAAAAAGATGTAGATAACAAATCCCACGTCCCTCTCACCGCTATTACACCTTATACTTCTCGAAGAATTCATAGAGCGCAATCTCTACAATTTCATCACGATTTAAACGATGCTTATCTTCGACTCTACCTAATTTCGAACATGTCCCCTTGTCAAGGTTCACCGTCCTGCTAACCTTTTCTTTCGACCCACTTTCTCTAATGCGCTCATGCAACGAATGAATCGGACTTGTATTTTTCTGCGCCAAATCCTTTTCTTGTATGATCTCATTAACTGCGTTTTTAATCGGACCCCATTCCCCTAACATTTTTCGTAAGGTATTTATGTCTTTTTGCGTAAAGGTAGTGTTTGTAGTTTCCAGCTTCGTATCATCCGCGACCGCTATAAATTCTCGAATATCCGTTTTTAAAGGAGCCTCTCCTTCTCCTGTAAAATACCAACCTATATCGCCTTTTTTACTATATTCATACCCCGCGTTTTTTAACCCCCTTAACAACCTTTTATCACACATGCCAATTTCTTTTCCAGCTTCCTTAGCGTTACTTTTTTTCAACAACGCTAGTACTTGTTCAATTTTCACATGATCCTCTCCCTTTTATTACGCAACTTGCTTAATATTGTTTTATTTGATTTTTACAATATTATTTTTAAATATATCACATGAAAAATAAAAAAGGTGTAGCAAATCTGCCGTTCATCATACTTTCGCCCGTCTCTTAATCTACTTAAAACGAAGTAGTACGCAGTTAAACGGTACTATATCCATGGAGCAAAGTTAATAGCCTAGATTCTTTAATCTCAGCATCTTACTTTTCGCATATAGTCTATAAAAATAAAGACAGGCGAAGTGATGCCCGCCCATCTCCGCACTATTTTATATATTTTGATCGCAGGCTAAATATATCTTCGCCTTCACGGATGCCCGCCGATCCCTTCCTCACATTTTTTACGACAGTCCAATTCGGGTTAGTTTCATCACCGATGTTCTGTACTGTAAAGTTGCCGTCACCATATTCTCGGTGACCTTCTGCCAATTTCTCCGTTAAATCATTCTCTTTTGATCTCACCATCTTTGCGCCATCTCCCTTTTTATACAACCCTCTTAAACTGTCCAACCGATCACACGTCCAGTCAATTGGAGATCCTCGCTTTCCGCTTCGATTAATTGTAACACACTGTCGGGGATAAGTTCCGATAACGGTTGCCCAATCGCACTAGAAACGTTATTTTCTTTGAATGTGAATGAGCCGACGCCCGTAATGCTGAAAGATGCGATTCCCTGCTGCTGCATTCGATTCGTGTCGTTGTATACAATAGCGAGATACGCAGAAAATTCATAAATAGCATTATTGGGGATCGTTACGCCCTTGAATTTTGTCGATAGCGTTCGCCCTGCTGCATTCATCAAACGAATCTTTTTCGCGTCGTCCGCGTCGTGCCAGTCCTCGTTGCTGATCACGTAGGCATCGATATGAGCGTTCGCTGCTTCGATACTATGTGTATCTTTCATATTATCGTTTCTCATGCTTTCGCTTCCTTTCTCCAGTTATTTGTTTTCGTTTCTTGCTTATCTATCTTCGTTTTATCCCTGTAATCGTTCTGCACAATATAATTCACCCGTGCAATAGCGTACAGAATTGCGTGATTTCTTGTTGATTTCCGATATGCCTGTTCATAGAAATAGCGCAATTCTTCGTATGTTGTCGGCATTTCACCTTTTCGTAGTGGTGTCGCTCCTATTTCGACTCCTGCGCGTTGTAATATATCTTCGTCACCCGTGATCGTTACGTGTTGGCCGTGATATCTAAGTTGCATATGTCGCAACTCCTTCGTTAATTAAATAAAAAGAGCGACACCGTTAAGCATCGCCTTTCAGTCTCGAAATCTCTTTTTGTAGTTCTCGCGCATTCCAAACCGCATTTAATAGTGCCGTTTCAGTAATCGTTGCCCCTTCGTCATCTTCTGTGATCCTCGCCAACTTTGAATAATCATTTGGCATTATCTCTTCATTATTAAATAATTTACGGCCGATTTCCTCGACAATCACCGCATTCTCTAAACTTAAAAACGTTTTCTTTACTCCGTTCATAGTTATCGCTTCCTTTTCTTTATTTTGTTTTATAATCTGATATGTGAAATTATTTTTACATTAGATTTTTCCCGCCTTCTGATAGACTTTGTGGCGCTTGTTTTCTTCGTTCGTGTGAAGACATGCCCGCGTCGCCTTTCGCCGTGTTATAGATCGCTTTCCAGTGCGGATCGTTGTACGTTTGCGTATTCATTACAAGATAATTGCCGCCAAACCTTACGCGTGCGGCCGCTACTACATTATGTATCGATTTCCCCTTTGATTTCCCTTGTTTTTTGATCGCCTGTTTTGACTTTGTGCGGTTGGTTTTGTTCTGCATGTTTATGTTCTACGTGATCAAGCGCAGCAGCAGCGATAAAAGCCGCCACCGCCAGCACGTGACACAAATATATTAACGCTATCATTCAGTGATTGCCGCGTTCTGCATGTCTGAGTTCTGCATCTGTACTCGTAACACTCTTTCGCGATGCACATCGAAATATCTTTCGCTATCATTTGCGAATTGTTTTAAGATAGTATCGCCGCTGATCTCCGAGAATACTTGATCATACTTTGCACCGCTGAAAAACTGCGCTTTTTCCGCTTCGGAAATAGCCGCCAGGATTTGGTTTGCTTCTTCGTATCCGTCTGACTTTGTTGCCTTGTTTAGATTGTTATGGCCATTTAGTAAAGAGTGGCGTAAATTAAGCCTTGTTCGGTATTGCCTACACGTTGCGCGATCGCTGCGCCTAATGAAAGGTATTCTTCTTGCACTTGCTTCGCTAGGTTCGGATGTACTGACGCCTTTTCGACTAATTTCACCAGGTTTTCCGCAGATCGTTCTGGTGTCGCTCCAAACATAATATTTCCGCGAAGTTGGATAAGATCCTCAGTAAAGAACAAATAGAGGATATGAAGTGGGCTTTGAAACGTCATTGTTCTGAAAGAGATTACATATTATTCCTTATCGGTATTAATATAGGATTACGTGTCGGAGATCTTTTGAAGTTAAAAACATCGGATGTTATTCGTAAAAAGATCGTAAAAGTTTCAGAGGGAAAAACAAAGAAAGTCCGTGAAGTTAATCTATTAAACATATACGAAGAAATACAAGCCTATGCGAAATCTAACGATAGTGAATGGTTATTTCCGTCAAGAAAAGGTGATAAGCCGATTACGACAACGCAGGCATATCTACAGTTACAAAAAGCCGCAGACTTCGCAGAAGTAGAAAGCATTGGAACCCATACGATGAGAAAAACGTTCGGTTATTGGTTCTATAAGCAAACGAAGGACGTTGCGAAACTTCAAACGATATTAAACCATTCACACCCGCACGTTACATTGACATATATCGGAATTACTAGCGAAGAAATCGAAAACAGTTTAAACGAATTCGTATTATAATGCGTGAAGGATCGGCCGCTTTTGGTCGGTCTTTTTATTTATCATGCGACCCATTGGTTTAGGAGATCGGTCTTTCTCACGGCCTTTCCAGCTAGTATAAAGGCGATAACTCAACGTAGGCCTATCGTAATTCATACGCATATCCCTCGGTTAATTCCCGTATACGCAAACAGATGTAACCTACTTAGTTACATATTAATCATTGTAAACCCTTAGAGCCGCAAGGGATTCGCCGTTTCATCGGAAATATTACAAGAGTTTACATCAATACTTACATTCGAATTATACGATATAGTTTATAAATAGGCTCTGTTAAATTTTAATATTGATAATTGAGTAAATTAGAGGGAAACCCTTATATTTGGGTTTCCCGTTTTTATACTTTCGACTTTTTCGCTGTTAAGAAACATTTTTTAGCCAAGTAATAATTCGAAGTACCTGAAATGGTTCAAACCAAGTAATTAAAAACATCACAACGAAGAAAGAAATAAGTGATATGAATTTTAATGTTCCTTTTTCCCGTTTAGCAACTGCTATAAAACTTAGTACAATTCCAACTAAAAAAGAAATAAAACTAAAAAGGACAATCGGTTCAGAATAGCCATCTATTATCCAATTTAATCCGAATAATAATAGTCCTATGAAAATCAAAACTATTGACAATATACTAAATTTTTTCATAATTATACCTCCAAATATGATTTTACCATTTTAAGGAGTAAACAATAATTATTTTTTGTTGCATAAGAATTAACAATTACACGATAGACTTAGATAAACGTACGCTCTCATACGTATCAATCATTTCGCACACTTCAAAACATAGTAAGTCATGATTACTTTAGATTTATCCTTAATAGTTTCAAAATAAAACACAAGATATATGTATAGAAAATAACTTTTGGAATCTATAACCAAGATAGGTTATAATACGAATATACGAAAAAAGCCCGTCGTATTTTTTCATTTCATATTTTATATACAAAAAACTGTAGAGAAAACATTCCCTACAGGTTTTTCTTATTTCGTATTTATTATTTTCTCTTTATAACTCTTCAATTTACTCGTCAATCCTATTAAAGCAGGTAACAATATCGGCATTACAATTAAAGCTAATAGTAAAAGAGCAACGCCAACAACGGATGCTACTTGTATAAGTGTCAATACTCCTGAAGGAATTAACGCTGCAAATGTCCCTCCTAAAATAAGTGCCGCTGATAATACGACTCCTCCTATGTGACGAGATGCATTTACAATTTTCGTTACTGAATCCCCTTCTAGCTCATTGTATCGCATCATAACGAAGATGCTATAATCCACTCCTAAAGCGACAATCATAATGAAGCTAAAGAATGGAACATTCCAGCTTAATGACTCTACGTTTAATACATGTGCACTAATTTGTTCACTTATACCAAGTGATGCAAAGTACGCTAAAATTAACGACCCAATAATAAAGATTGAGTTTAAGAATGAGCGTGTAATCACGATTAATACAAGCGAAATCCCTAATAACATAATCGTAGCAGTACGTAGGAAATCTTGCCCGGTTACTTCTTTTAAATCAACGTTTCTAGCTGTTGTCCCGCCAATTGCTTTTTTCGCATCATTTAGTTCTGTTCCCTTTAACGTACCATCTATCGTTTTATTAATTTCTTGAATGATAGGCATCGCTTCTTTTGAATACGGGTTTACGTCTAAAATAATTGTCATTTTAGCAGTTTTTCTATCATGTGACATGTACGTATTCAATGCTTTTTGGAAATCTTCTCCTTCTAAAACTTCTTTCGGAATATAAAATTTCTCAGAGCTTTTCGACTCATTTAGCTCTCCTAAATATTTTTGAGCATCCCCTAGGCCATTACTTACTTTTCCAAGCCCTTCTGTACTTTTAGATAAGCCTGATTGTAATTGCCCCATCTTTTCTTGCAAATCTTTCAGTCCAGTTAATAACTGTCCTTGTCCATCGTTTATTTTCGTTAATCCAGATTGTAAGTCAGCCGATTTGTTCGAAATTTGTTTTGAACCTGTAGCTCCTTCGTTCAATCCATTTTTCAGTTCAGCAGCTCCTTTTTGTAGTTGCGTTACTCCATTGTTCATTTCCTTTAAACCATTATCTACTTTTAATAATGATTGATTTGCTTCTTTAAATGAACTCATCGCTGCTTTGTGCTGCGTTGCTAATTGATTTAATTCGTTGGAAAGCCCACTCAATTGCTTCTGAGCCTCTTTTGCAATTCCTAATGTTTGCTGCACATTAGGATCATTTGCTAATTCTGGTTTTGTTTGAATGAAATTGTTCATTAGCGTTTCAATTTGTTCATATCCTTTTTTCGCACCATCAATCGCTTGAGAAATACTTCCGAAATATTGATCGTACGAACTTAAACCTTTTTCTAACTGAGCATAACCAGCATGAAGCTGCGAAGTTGCATTTGACAGGGCATTGATATTTCCGTTTAATGATGCTAGCCCATCCTCTATTTGCTTCGCTCCTTGTGCTCCATTGTTTATTCCATTCGATAATTGATTTAAAGCTGTCCCTAATGCTGATACGCCATTTTTCGCTTCATTTGTTCCATCAATTAACTTTTGAACATTTGCAAGACTATTTGAGTCATTACTACCCATTTTATCTTTCGCATCAGTTAATCCTTCATTAATTTCTTTTATGCCACCATTTGCATCTCCTAAGCCTGTATTCAATTCTCCGGCTTGTTTATTTATATATAATTCTTTAATCTTATCTCCAGTTGGACGCGTCGGTGAATATACTTCTGAGACTCCTTTAACTTTCGAGATTTTATCAGTAAGTTCATCTAAAGTTTGTAAAGAAGTCGCCTCATCTAACTTTTTATCCGATTGAATGACTAACGTACTTGGTGAAGAGAAACCAGGCGAAAAATGCTCTTCTATTACGTTAATCCCCATTTTTGATTCATATTTATTATCCACTTCAAATAAATCATTGTAATTAAGCGTGTTAGAATATTTTAATACGAATGGAATCGATATCACGAATACGATAATTAAAGCGATAAATGGTCTTGCTACTGAATTTTTCGCAAAGAATCCCCATAAACGACTATCCTCATGTCCTTTAAATGTTTTAACTGGATAAAACATTCCTTTTCCTAATAGCACCATGAAAAATGGATTTAAAGTAGTTAATACGAGTAGTAATACTGCAACACCAATTGCTACTGCTGAAGTAGATTGATATAATTTAAAACTCGCTAAAGCAAGAGATGCAAAGCCAATTAGTACTGCTATCCCGCTATATAAAACGGTTTTACCTGCCGATTTAAACGTTTCTTTCGTAGCCAAAAATGCATTTTCTTGTTTACTTAATTCTTCTTTAAATCTTGTATATAATAAAATGTTATAGTCTGTTCCCACTCCAAACAGGACGACTACTACAAACACTTGCGTAAAGTTTGAAAACGGAAAATTAAATTGATCTACAAGATGGGCAATAATCCCCATTGAAATTAAATACGAAACACCAACTGTAAGAAGAGAAATAATTGGAACAACTGGTGAACGGAATACAATGATTAATACTACAAGAATAAAAATGATCGAAATAACTTCTGTCTTTTTCACGCCCTCTTGAGAGGATGTAAGAAAATCACCCGCTATTAAATCACTTCCTGTTAAGTACGTTTTAACTCCTTTCATTTGTACTTTTTTATGAAGATTATTTACAACTTTTGATATTTTACCATGTTTTTTATCTACCGATATTTGCGTTAAAATAGTCGTATTATCTTTAGAAACTAATTGTTTCTCCAGTTCTTTATTATCTAAATGTGAAACGACTTCCTTAATTCCTAATTGCTCTTTTTCATTTTGCAGGGCATTGATCGTTTTCGTTATTTCCTCTTTTTGCTCATTTGTTAAAGCCTTCTTACTTCCACTATTAAAGACAGTTATAATTTCATACTTTTCACCCCCTTCTTTATCCATCCCCTTTATCATCTTGTCAGCAATACTGCTTTGTTCTGTATTAGGAATCGTGATTTGCCCTTTTTCCTTCACTAACTGATCCATATTAGGCATCGTTACGATCATTGCAATAGTAATAACTATCCATAATAGAAAAGATAAACTTCTCCAACTTTTTAGCTTGCTCATTTGAATCATCTCCTGTTATTAGAGTTTCATGGTGCATAGAGAATGAATATTCATTCCCTGTTTTTGAAAATATCATTTAGGAATGAACGTTCATTCCTATTATCCTATTAAATTATTTTTCAATTCTATCAAATCACTACCCACGGAATGAATATTCATTCCTGTCCTTATAAAGCTATAGAATCAAATGATTCTAATAGCATTCCAAGAGCTTTCTTCCAATTCTTTTACTAATTCTTTTGAGTATTCTAACTGCCCTGTCGCCATTACTTTTATTAATTTTTCAAGTGGTTGATATACAATAATAATTAAAGCAATTATAGGCAATGGACGAAGAAAACCTTTTTCGATTCCATCTTCAATAATATTCATAAAGAAGCCTATAAAATCGTCAAATATTTTCTTACTCTGTTCATCAAGAAAATAACTATCACAGTGAGAATTTGTAAAAAGAAAAGCATGCACATTGTTTCTCGCAAATTCAAATAAACGGTTATACGTATGACTAAACTGTTCACGAATATTTGCTTCAACAGGAAAATCAGTTTTTATTGTTTCAGATAGCTGTAGCATACTTTTGGTAAATAATGAGTTAACGAGTGCCTCTTTATTTTCAAAATAGCGATAAATAGTACCCGCGCCAACTTTTGCTTTTTCAGCGATCATCGGAATTGTCGTACCATCGTAACCACGCTCTGCGAATAATTGTATAGCCGCTTCAAAAATGTCTTCTTGTTTATTTTTAGCCATTTTTCTCACCTCAATTTCCAGGAATGAAAATTCATTCCGTTTTTAATTATAAATTACATGAATTAAAAGTCAAGGGGTTACATTCATAATGCTTCGTTAAAAGCAGCAATGTACTATAACTAATTATGTTTAATTATAGTACATTGCTATTTACACATTAGTATGCCGCACAAAGCTTTACAAAATTAAAAGAAATCATAAATAAACGGCTTACGCACCGGCACTACATTCTCAAATGCACGTATCTCCTCTTCGCTACCGATTATTAAGTCTATTTCATTTAATTCTAGCGGTCGCTTGTAACCAAACATAATAGTAGATAACGCATTAATATCGATTTGAATTCCATTTTCTTTTGCTGTTTCTTCTTTAACGATTGTTATTTCATTATTTTTAAGTTGAACCGTTACGTTATTCCACGGTGCAAATGAATCTGTAATATGTAAAATTACTTCTTGCTCTTCGTTGTTCCAGTTCCATTCATATTGTTTGAAAAACTGTTCTACATCTACAATTCTTCCCATGAAATATGGAGTTACTTCTGCTTTTACTCGTGGTTCTTGTAATGTGTAAAGAAGTGGTTCTGTCTCACTTAGTATCATTTCTAGATTTTTAATCATAGAATCATGTTGGCAGATGAAGTTCCAAAGACCAATTCTTGCTTCATTATGTAATGGGACAAATTCTTCTACTTTCATTTTAGAATTCTCTATTTTGTATAAAATGTAACCAGCCGCCGTTTTATTTTCATCATAGTAAACTGCCAGTGTTAAATCATGATACACCGCTTGTAACCATCATTTACGTCCGCGAACTAACATACCAGAAAATCGTTCTGCAAATGTTTCATATAGATTCTCTACTTCTTCTGGATGATTATCTTTACTAAAACGTTTCACTGTACCATTCACTTGTTTTTTAATTATTAAATCGCTCTTTGTCATCTGACATACGATTCGATTCGCACAAAGTTCCCAGCCATATTTACGATAAAATGAAACGGCAAATGGATGTAACATCGATACACTATATCCATCTCTTTTCATAGTTTGCAGTGAATGCTGAAGTAACTCTTTTACATATCCACTTCTTCTATATTCCGGATACGTCGCTACCCCCGCAACGCCGCCCATTTTAAACTTTTCTTTTCCTATGTAAATATGAAAAGGAATTAAGTGCAACTTTGCAGCTAACTCTTCTCCTTCCATAATACCGTATATTTGATGGCTTTCCTTCATTCTTGCAATTTTCTGCTCTATCCATTCTTCATTTGCTTTATATTGAAAAGCATATTCTGATAAACGTAATGCTTCTCTAAACTTATCTTCTTTTAATTGTATAACGTTCATATATTTCTCCTCCATTCCTCGTTTGAATTATATCATAATTCAAACTATTATAGTTCGGTAAGTGAAATTACGAGGATGTTTCAACAAAAGATATCGATTTAGAAACAATCTAACATAAAGGCTCTTTTCAACTGCTTTCTATTGGGGGCATAAGAATATTAAAAGCCTTGCGTTCTCTTGGGTTTGCGAAGCTAAGAGGTCCCATTGAAAGTGATGAAACTTATGACAACGGCAACATTACGGGCATAAAAAAAACCAGTTGATTGAGAGAAACTGGTTCAATAAAGGTTTTATATTGGATATTCATTCAACCAAATTAATGCTTGTTCATAATCATTGAAAAATTTCACGGATTCTTTTGTATTGGATTGTTGTAAATAATTCATTATCTCCCCTTCTTCAAGGAGAAACGCAATTGCCTTACTGTGATTCAAAATGGTTTCATTGAAGAACTTATCTTTCCATGCTTTTTGAACAGAAAAATGATCTGGCGTGTATCCTTTTCTATCCACCAACAATTTGTATTTCCGACCCTCGGAAATGAATTGCTGACAAACCTGCTCGAAGCCATTAAACCATTTATAAACATCAGCTGTATTAATCTTGCCAATTAGATGAGTAACAATTAAATCCCCTGAAACTGTTGTGCTGATATTCTGTTTACTCAACTTGGAACCATCTCCCTTAGTTACATTTATGCGTAAAAATCTCATAAAATCAATAAGGATAAAATTCTTACGCAATAAAGCAACATTATTTACGAAAAAAGCCAACATAAAAAAGCAGATACATTGCATATCTGCTTCTCATCACTTTATTTAGCTAACGTTTGCAGTTCTTCAAAAAATGTAGGATACGATACACCTACTGCTTCTGCATCTTCAATTGTTGTTTCTCCTTCAGCTATACAGCCGGCAATCGCAAGCATCATTCCAATGCGGTGATCACCGTGACTATGTACTGTATTTCCTTTTAGCTTACATTTACCGTAAATAATCATTCCGTCGTCGGTCGCTTCAATACGAGCTCCTAGTTTCGTTAGTTCAGCAACGACTGTATCGATACGATTCGTTTCTTTCACTTTTAGCTCGTGTGCATCTTTAATGACTGTAATTCCATCTGCTTGTGTTGCCGCTAAAGCGATAATTGGGATTTCATCAATCAGTCGTGGAATGATATCTCCACCGATTTCGATTCCTTTCAGCGGCGATGTTTCAATTGTAATATTTGCAGCAGGTTCTGATGCTCCTTCGTTAATCTGCTCTACAGTAAACGTAGCGCCCATTTTCTCAAGAACATCAATAATACCTGTACGAGTCGGATTCATTCCCACATTTTGTAATAGTAGTTTACTATTTGGAATAATTGCACCTGCTACTAAGAAAAATGCCGCTGATGATACATCACCTGGCACTTGAACATCTGTTGCGGTTAACTTCTGTCCTCCTGCTAGTTTCACTGTTTTCCCCACGCGAGTTACTGTAACGCCAAACGCCTCAAGCATTCTTTCTGTATGATCGCGGGAAATATGAGGTTCTGTAACAGTTGTTACACCTTCTGCGCGAAGGCCTGCAAGTAAAATAGCTGATTTCACTTGCGCACTTGCTACCGGTGAAGTATATTCAATCGCCTTTAAATTCCCGCCTCGTATTGTGAGCGGCGTAAACGTTCCTTCTTTTCGGCCATCAATTTTTGCACCCATTTGCTTTAGTGGATTTGTTACACGTTGCATCGGTCTCTTCGCAATTGAAGCATCACCTTGCACGCAAGAAAAGAATGGTGTGTTTGCAAGTATTCCTGACATTAATCGAATCGTTGTACCAGAATTACCAACATCTAATACAGCTTTTGGCTCTTGTAAACCTTCTAATCCTGTTCCAATTACCGTAACTTCGTCTCTATTTTGTGTAATCTCTACTCCCATTTCTTTAAAACAAGAAATAGTACTTAAACAATCCGCACCAGGAAGAAATCCTTTAATTGTTGTTTTACCTTCCGCGATTGCGCCAAACATGACAGCGCGATGGGAAATTGATTTATCTCCAGGGATTGTAATTGTGCCATTCAATCCGTTATTTACAGTTTGTACTGTTTTTTCTTTCACGTTGTCACCCTCCTCATTAAATTGTTTCATACGTTTGGTATTCTTCTTTTCCGAGCGCAATTTTTGCCTGCGTTCGATCCTCTTCTCTTTGGAAACTAATTCGTAAAACTCCGAGCAATCCTTCTCGCGCTTCTAATATTTGCAAGTTCGTAATACTAATTTCTTCTTCTGCTAGAATGCTTGTGATATGGGCTAATGCCCCTACTTTATCTAAAACATCGACGTATAAGTCGTGATAGGCAGGAATCGCCCCTCTTTTTCGAACTGGTAAAGAGTCACGATATTCTTTCGCATCTGCAAAATAACTTTGTATTTCTCCTGCATCTCCTTTAGAAACCGTCTTATATAGCTCTTCCATTTCTGAAATCCATTCTTCTAATAGTTCCAATAAATGCCCGCGATTTTGCTTTACGATATCACTCCACATTTTCGGACTACTTGATGCAATACGTGTTATATCTTTAAATCCGCCTGCCGCTAGTTGATGAATAAGCGGATTATCACCAGCATGTTTCTCAACTTGTTTTACTAATCCTGCTGCAATTAAATGTGGGAAATGACTAACTATTCCTGTTATATAATCATGTTCTTTTGTATTTAATACAAGAAAATGAGAGCCTGTTCCTTTTAACCATTCTTTTAGCTCGTCTACTTGATCCGCCTGCACGTGATTCATTGGCGTTAAAATGTAAAATGCGTTTTCAAAAAGGTGTGCCTTTGCACTTTCAACTCCTGTTTTGTGAGAACCTGCCATCGGATGACCGCCGATAAATGAAACTTTCTTTGTTAATAAAGCTTCCGCTTCATTCATGATTGTCCCTTTCGTACTTCCTACATCGGTAACAATGACATCTTCTCGTAAATGAAATGATGCAAGTTTGTGTAACAACTTTTTCGTTTCTTCAACTGGAGAGGCAAATACAATTAAATTTGCCTCCTCACATGCACGCTGTAAATCTACTGCTACTTCATCAACTACATGTAATTCTTTTGCGCGCTCTACTTGCTCTTTAAATATGTCATAACCGATAATCGTTACATCGTGCTCTTTTTTAATCGCTAATGCAAGAGAGCCTCCTATTAATCCAGTACCGATTAATACTACCTTTTTACACATTTGCCTCATCTCGAGACTTACCTTTTTTATTTTCAAAGTGTTGTTTTAACACTGAAATCACTCCTTCATTTTGTTCCCTAATTCCGATTGTAATACGGACACCATTTGGGAACGGACGAATAATAAACCCTGCATGCGCACAAGCTTCATAAATTTCCCCAGCATCATCTACCGGCAAGAAGATAAAGTTCGTTTGCGACGGATAAAATGGAATTTCATTTTCTGTACAAAAACTTTCGTATTGTTGTAATCCTTCTGTATTAACACGAACTATTTCTTCAATAAACGCTTCATCGTTAAAAGCAATCGTCGCTGCTTTTTGCGCTAATGAAGATACGTTAAATGGCAAACGTACGACATTTAATTTCTCGATTAACTCTTCCTGCCCAATCGCATAACCAACGCGGAAAGAAGCTAATCCGTAAGCTTTAGAAAACGTTCTAAGTACAAGAATGTTGTTATGTTTTTCTAGAAGCGGTAATGTCTCAGGGAAATCTTTTGCTGTTACGTATTCATAGTACGCTTCATCAATGACAATTAACGTATTTTCACTAATGCTTTCAATGAATTGAGTCAATTTTCGCTCATTCACATATGTGCCTGTCGGGTTGTTCGGATTACAAATCCATACGATTTTTGTATGTTCATCAACTGCTGAAGAAATTTCATCTAGATCATATACACCGTTCTTTAAAGCAATTTCTTTCACTTCACAACCTTCAATAATTGCATGATGACGGTACTGAGGGAATGTCGCGCCAGCAGTTACGATATTATCTCCTTTACAGAGCACTGCACGACTTATAATTTGAATGACTTCATCAAGTCCACTACCACAAAGCACTTGTTCCATTTGCACTTGTAATTTCTCTGCAATTGTTTGACGGAGTACTTCAGCACCTCCGTCAGGATATAAAGCATGTTCCTGCCACGATTTTTGTAATTCTCCTAAAACACGAGGTGAACAGCCAAATGGATTTTCATTTGATGCTAACTTAACAAATGAATGATTCCCGTATACTTCTTTCATTTGCTCTGGTGATTTACCTGGTTTATACGGTTGTAATGATGATAGTTGATCTTTTACTCGCATGTTAAATCCACCTTTTCATTAAAATTCTTTTGCGTATTTGTTATGTTGCGAAATATTTTGTTTTAGTAATTCCATGCGATCTTTTCCGAATTGCTCGACTAGTGCACCGGCAAGTTCCCATGCAACGACAGCTTCAGCTACAACACCTGCTGCTGGTACTGCACAGCTATCAGATCTCTCAATACTCGCTTGGAACGCTTCTTTCGTATCAATATCTACGCTTGCTAACGGTTTATATAATGTAGGAATTGGCTTCATTACTCCTCTTACGACAATTGGCATACCTGTTGTCATACCGCCTTCTAAACCGCCGGCATTATTCGTATTTCTCGTGTATCCTTTTTCTTCATCCCATAAAATTTCATCGTGCACTTTACTTCCCGGCTGTCTTGCCGCTTCAAAACCAATTCCGATTTCAGCACCTTTAAACGCATTCACGCTCATAATAGCACCGGCAAGTTTTGCATCTAATTTGCGGTCGTAATGAACGTAGCTACCAACTCCAATTGGCATTCCTTCTGCAATGACTTCGACAATACCGCCTATAGAATCTCCGCTACTTTTCGCATCATCAATCGCATTCATCATCTCTTGTTCTACTTCTTTATCTAAACATCGAACTGGTGAATTTTCAGTTATCGTTTGAATTTCTTCAATTGGTAAGTTTGAAATACCCTTCGCTTGTACCCCACCAATTTCAAGAACATGCCCTGCAATTTCCACGCCTAATTCTTTCAAAATTTGTTTCGCAACTGCACCAGCAGCAACACGAACTGTCGTTTCTCTTGCAGAAGAGCGCTCTAATACGTTTCTTATATCACGATGACCGTATTTAATTGCCCCGTTTAAATCCGCATGTCCTGGACGTGGTTTCGTTATAGTACGTTTCATTTCTTTACTTTCTTGCTCCGAAATTGGTTCAGCACCCATTACTTTCGTCCAATGTTTGAAATCATCATTTTTTACGATTAACGTAATTGGTGAACCAAGTGTCATTCCGTGACGTACACCACTTGCAATTTCAACTGTATCTGTTTCAATTTGCATGCGTCTTCCGCGCCCATGCCCTTTTTGTCTTCTTAATAATTCTTTATTAATATGTTCCGCTGTTAATGTTAAACCTGCTGGTACACCTTCTAAAATAACTGTTAACTGCGGCCCATGTGATTCTCCAGCTGTAATATATCTCATTTCTCTTGCCCCTTTACTATTTTTTTGTACAAAAAAGTCCCTACTGAGCGCTCAGTAGGGACGATGTTTATCGCGGTACCACCCTAGTTGTAGACTTCTTTCGTCTACCTCTCTTCTTCTTTAACGATCGTTTGACCGTCTTTCTCTCCAAAAGTTGGCGGGAAAGATGCTCCAAGGCTGTAATTCATGCTTACCTTTGTACTGATTCACACCGGCCATCAGCTCTCTTTAACAGTGAGATAAGCACTACTGTTTCCTCTTCAGTGCATTTATGATATGGAATTAAGATAATTTATTTTTGAAACCTTTTAACTCATCCATGAATCTATGGAATTCTGGAATATCCATTTGTTGCGCAGAATCTGATAACGCAACTGCTGGGTCTGGATGAACTTCAGCCATTACTGCATCTGCTCCAATAGCAAGTGCCGCTTTCGCTGTTGGTAATAATAAATCTCTACGTCCTGTTGAATGTGTTACGTCAACGATAACTGGTAAATGTGTTTCTTTCTTTAAAATCGGTACTGCTGAAATATCTAATGTGTTACGTGTCGCTCTCTCGTATGTGCGAATACCGCGCTCACAAAGAATAATTTGGTCATTACCTTGTGCAATAATGTATTCCGCTGCATTAATGAACTCATCAATCGTTGCTGCTAAACCACGTTTTAATAATACTGGCTTATTAACTTTACCTACAGCTCGTAGTAAATCGAAGTTTTGCATGTTACGTGCTCCAACTTGAATTACATCAACGTATTCTAGCGCCATTTCTACGTCATTCGGATTTAAAATTTCACTAATAATCGCTAAGTCGAACTCATCTGCTACTTGTCGTAAAATTTGTAAACCTTCTACTCCTAAACCTTGGAAATCGTATGGAGATGTTCTCGGTTTGAAAGCACCGCCGCGCATTAATTTAAGTCCTTGATCTTTCATCGCTTGCCCTACTTGGCGAACTTGCTCTAAACTTTCTACCGCACAAGGTCCCATGATGAACGTTTGTGTTCCGTTTCCAATCAATTCACCTTTCACATTAACAATTGTATTTTCTTTTTTCTTTTTACGTGAAACTAGTAATGCTTTACGGTTATCATCTTCTTGTAATTCTAAGCTTGCTTTGAAAATCGTTTTGAAAATATGTTGAATCGTTGACGTTTCGAATGGTCCTTCGTTATGCTCTGCAAGCATATCAAGTACTTCACGCTCACGTACTGGATCAAAGCGTTTCGTACCTTGTACTTGTTTTTGCTCCCCAATCTTTTGAACGATTTCACCGCGTTTGTTTAATAGGTGTAATAATTGTAAGTTAATTTCATCTACCTGTTTACGTAATTGATCTAATTCGTGATTTGCCATTTGGAAATCCTCCTCTAATGTTTTAAAAGTATAGTAAGAGAATAAAAAATTCTCTATTTTCTGAACTGGTTAATTATACAAATTTAAAGTGGAATCGATACCTCTTCTTATTTTAAACTAATAATTACCATAAAGACACTTACTACTAGTTAATAAGCCACTTTTTTGTACAAAAAAGCCCTACTGATTCAATCAGTAGGGACGATATTTATCGCGGTACCACCCTAGTTGTAGACTTATTTCGCCTACCTCTCTTCATTGTTAACGATCAATGTGACCGTCTTTCCCTTCATAAAGATACATATCTTTACTACGAAAAAGATGCTCCAGGACTGTAATTCGCTCTTGTTTTTGTACTGGTTCGCACCAACCACCAGCTCTCTGTTACAGGGAAACAACAACTACTGCTTTTCCTTTCAATGCATGACTATTTTATTTTCAAGTTGGACCACTAAAATACAAAAAGTCCCTACTGAATAAATCAGTAGGGACGATATTTATCGCGGTACCACCCTAGTTGTAGACTAATTTTCCGTCTACCTCTCTTCACTGTTAACGATCATTTGACCGCTTTTCCTTCATAAAGACAATAGTATCTTTACTACGAAAAAGATGCTCCAAGACTGTAATTCATGATTATCCCTGTACTGGTTCACACCAACCACCAGCTCTCTGTTACAGTAAGACTAACCACTACTGTGATCTCTTCATTGCACTTTGTTTATTCAAATGTTTTTGAAATTGAATAAGTATGATTCGTATTATAGAACGCTTTTCAAAACACTGTCAATAACTTTTTATATATTTTTTAAAAATTCCACTTCCGCCCTATGATTCCTCTTGTAAATTCTCCGTTACGATTCCGATGCGAATTATTTCATTTTCTATTAAATTTAATACATGTCTTTCTACTTCATACCTGGTTAATAGTTCTTTTATTTGTATGATCTCACTTTCAAGTAAATCGGCTTCTTGACACGTCTGCAGTAAAGTGAAAAACACATTTGCATACAATTCTTTATACGCTTTCATACGCTCTTTCTTTTCAAGTATCTCTATAAACAACTGTTTCATTTCTTCTTGATTAGATTGTCCCTCCACACCTTGAAATTTACTAGAAATAATATTTAATCCTTTTTCTAAAACCTCATCCATGCATAAAACAATACGTAAAAGCATCATATATTCTCTCGTTGTTATTACGCCCATTTTCGGACGTTCTCTTAAAAACACAATAAGCCACGCTGTCCAAAATTTTTGTTGTTCCTTACCACTTAACGTTTTTACGTAGTAGCATAAATACTGCATAAACTTAATTTTATTCTCTTCGTTTTCTTGCATCAAAAGTGGATATAACCAATCTGTTTTTTGCTCCCAATATAATACGCATTTAATAAATACAAAGCTAAGCCATTTTAAAAATGCTTCTCTCGTATATGGATGTAGTGCATCTAAATGTTCTACTGCATACTTAATATATCGTCTTATTTCTGTAAACAAAGGTAGATTAATTTGCGTATAACATAATCCCGCCCACGCATATTTCGTAAGCTCACTTTCTTTCTTTAAATCTAAGTAAGGTAGTACATTTTTCCGACACCATTGCTTCTCAATATGGTATAAAAACGTAATATCTGCTGTTAAACGCGCAAACATGAAGTTCGTTCTTTCCGAAGTAACCCTTACCTGCTCCTCAAATGAAAATAAATATTCATACACGTTGCGATCGTATAAATGATCATATGCTAGCAGTTTTAGTAATACAGCGGTCATCTTCCCAACAGGGTGCTGAATGGATTCATTGTAAAACTCTTGTTTTCCAATTTTAAAATCCGATTCCCCTCTCATAACTTGTGGAAGTACAGAAAAGGCAAAGCGTTTTACAATCCGTATACTATTTTCATCTAACTCTTCTAATCGATTACTAATTTCATATAAAAAACTACTAATTAACCAATGAAAAGCAGTATTTCTAACAAACTTCTGCAATAACGGAATGATTTTTTGAATTTGTTCATTCGTCAAATTCCGGTTATTTCGCCACTCTCTTATACACACAAACCATACTTCATTACTAATTTCGTGCACGCCTACTAGTTGATAAGCAAACGAAATACTCCACTCTACATTCAATTTACACGCTTTTGATAACATCTCTAAAAAATGGCGTTGTTCAAAAACACCGTCTCTTGAAAATTGCCGAACTTGCTCCATTATTTCATCGTCTTTCAGCTGCAGTAATCCATCAGCTGTTACATTGCATGTAATACGTTGTTCATTTGCCTCTTTCTTTGGAACACTGTATAAATCTGAAGAAAAATGGGGGTGTTTCTGTTTCATTAGCTCGTATCCTTCCGCCGTACACTTACTATTCGAATCACACGTGAATAGTAAGTCTAATACAAGACAAGCATCAAACGCCCTCTCTTCTGCAAGATACTCTAATACATGTTGAATTACTTCTTCTTTCGTTTCCTCTAAAGCATCTGCGTAATAATTCTTTAAAAGTTGAAACACTTCATGTTTACATGTGAAATCTAACAGAACATCTACATGTAACAACCACTTCAGTTTGTCATCCGCTGTAACGAATACATTATTAATCATTGCTTCAATTGCAATTCGCTTTTGAAGTACACTATCAGTTTCTATCATTTCTGTAATATAATGATTTGCTTTTTTCTCATTGTTTTCACATAAATATGTAAGACACTCTTTTACAATTTGAATTAAAAATGTAAAATCATTTTGCTGTAACTCCTGCTCTGAAATTTCTCTATCTCTTTTTTTCAGTGCATTTTGTCTTAATGACAATAGTTGTATTTTTTCTAACCCCGTAACCATAATCGGATTTGCGTAGTAAGTAATATGTGGCCTCATTTTCTCTTTCCAAATTCGCTCCACATGAGAAAAAATAGGCATCGGTATACGACTCGATTCCTCGAGTTCAATCGACTCTTGCGTATCATTTCCCCATTTTCTTACACGCTTCAATTTTAGTTTTCCATCTAAAATAAACGTTAGTAACAATAAAGCAATTTCTTTATGCTCTGGGAAAGAACATTTTTGCAGTAAGTATGAAATCATTTCAATAGAGCTACTATCTTTTTCTGCCGTTTCTAATATAAGCAATGTCCATTTTGCAAACAACAAAGGATCCATCGTTTCTTTCGTATCGTTCAAGTAAGTACAAATTATTCGCCACCATAACGGGGATATTTTAGAATGATTTTTAAAAATCAATTGAAATAGTTCTTTTTGATGACTAAATAGAAATTGCTCCACTAACCATTCCGCAAGCAATTCATCTACTTCATCATAATTTGCTGTAAGCAGAAATAAATTTCTTAGTTTCCCTTCTGCTTCAAGCCATTCCACCCATTCATAATCACGAGCAAATTCAACGAAGTACCGAACGGTTTCAATTTTTTTTATTGACTGTTTTATATAGGATAATTGCTCCTGCTCTACTGATGGAGGAACGGTTACAATATCACGAATACGCATTCTTTTCGTAATATAATTATCCCCCATTAATTCCGCCCACCGCTTCACCGCTTTCACAAGTGCCTGATGATTATTTGCTTTATTCGGATACACAATCGGTCTTATCCCTAAATGCTCCCAATGATATGTATTATCACCTTGTGCGACGAAAGCATAACGCCTTGTACTCGGTGGTAAGCCTGTTGCTAAATATTTCATTACAGGATCATTATGACTATACCCAACGAATAAAACAGTGTAATTTGAAAATAAATCAACTAAAAATCGTCTCGCCCATCCTTCTGTTAAGTAAGCCCTTCCAAAATCACCATCCGTTAAAATTAAAGCTTCTTTCTCTTGTTCTACATTCCCATGTATGTAAGCCAACCCTTTAAACGCTCTCCCTGTCGGTAAAGCAGGTGCATAATAAATATTCAGCTCTTTATTCATTTCTGTAATTACAGACGTAAAATGTTGATCAAAGTTTGTCGTTACAATTCGAACATCCGTATCTAACGGAAACAGCCTTGGAATCGCATAGTGTAATGGATTTGGTTTTGATTTTTCTATATTAACGAGGTCTCTTGCAACTTGATGCACATCTTTCGTTTTCGCAATTTTACCGAGATAATAATCGTGGGGTTCTGTCATCTCACGCCTTTCGACATATAAAGCTTTCGAAATTTCATCAACTAAATCATCGAAATTCGGTAAGTTTGATTTCCCCTTCATAGAAACTCCTGCTCCAACGAATAATACTAACTTACCTTGTTCAAGGTGATCGATTAACTCATCTGGAATTTCTACTTCTGAAGTTATCCACATCCCGGATTCCCCCTTACCTAAAAATGTCATACGCTCTCATTTCACTATAACATTTTTTAATTGTTTTTTTAATATTTAGATAAAATTCCAGCATGATAAAGTTTTATATAAATTAAACCGTTCCAATGTATGAACTCCTGAATTTATTGTAAAACTATGTATAAATGGGAGGTGTAAATATTGAGTGATATTACTATAATACTTATCAAATTTATATCATGCATCATCGCTTTTAGTATCGGACTAGCTCTATTTTTCCCAGCAACGCTCGTCCAAATCATTTCTTTTAGTCTCTTCGTCACAATCGTTTCTTATATGTTTGTTGATAAAATTATTTTAAATCGAATTGGCAATTCCGCTGCCATTATGACGGATTTCTTACTTACGTATTTAAGTGTTTGGATTTTCGGTAATATTTTATTAGACAACTACATGCAAATTGCATGGGGCAGTATCCTTTCTGCCATCGTCTTTACATTATCAGAAGTAATCGTCCATCGCTTTTCTAATTCCCACACAAGGCACAGCAATGATAACATTCGAATTAATCGCCGGTTTGCATATGGCACGGAGTTTGCTGAAGAACAGAATGTGTTGGATAAAGATAAGAAGAAATAAAACCATAATTACTGGTGCAAAAAAGTAGCTGTCTCATCAGTCGAATTTTTGACGATGTGGCGCTCCTTTTTGTTTTTTGTACTATCAATACGGTGAATGAAATTATATCAACGATTTTGGAAATATATCTATCGTAACTCTAATTATATCAACGATTCGACAAGAAATATCGATTTATCGACAACGTTTGATAGCCTATCTTCAAATAAAAAATCTGCCCCATTAAGAGACAGCAACTTCTGTAATTACGCTTTTACTTTTAAATCTTTTAACGTAATAACATCTGCAAATGATCCAAATACAACATTATGATGTTTTACAATATCTTCAGCGCGTAATACATCTGTGTCAAATGTGCTATGTGCATCACTTACTAATGTTACTTTATACCCTTCACTAAACGCTCTTCGCGTTGTCGTATCAACACAGTACTCTGTTTGCATTCCTGAAATAATAACGTGTTCAATGCCTTTTTCTTGTAACACTTCGTTTAAGTTCGTCTCATGGAATGAATCTGGCGTCGTCTTTTCAACGATATTGTCCCCTTCTTGCGGAGCAATCGCCGCATGCACTTTCCAGCCATCTGTACCTTTTTCTAACGGATGATCTTTTGGCCCGTTATGTTGTACATAAATAACCGGAATACCATTTGAACGACATTCCCCAATGAGCTCTTGCAACGTTTCTAAAAACTTTTCCCCATTATGTACTGGGATTCCTGCTGTATACATACCCGCTTGCACATCAATAACTAGTAATGCCTTTTTCATTTCACACAGCTCCCTTTATTTTTATAAGCCCCTGCATATTTATTATAATTGTTTATATTCTACCATCCAACAATCTTCTAATTTCCCCTCATGCAGTTCATGTTTCTTTAATATCTTCACCTTTTTAAATCCGCATTTTTCATAACAGCTTATCGCACGTTCATTATTTACTCTAGGATCCATCGCGATTGCTTCCGCACCCAATTTCTCCATAATGTATGTAATAGCTGCTTGAACAAGTTTTGTTCCAATTCCTTTTCCCCAAAAGATCGGTTCACCGATAAATTGGTCCATTCCCCATACATTTTGTGATTCTTCATATCCATATAACGCTTTCCATTCAGAATCAACTGGATACATTTGAATGTAACCGATTGGAACGGCATCAAATTCTATTAAACATCTTTTTTCATGACCGTTTGGATGATGTATAAAATGATTAAGTACCTTTTCTACAGGTTGCGGATTATCTCGTCCTTCGTAATACTGCAGGACTTCTGGATCTGTTAGCCATTTTGAAATGATAGGTGCATCGTTTTTTATTACGTATCTAACTAATAATTGTCCCTTTTGGAATAACATAGGTCACCTCCTTATTAGTTACTCTTATAATAACTTTTCTATATGCGGATAGTAAATTTTTCAAACAGCTTTACTTGCATAATCCCACAATAAGAAATTATTCTGTTCAACCTACACTGAGTATCATAAACTATTATTTAACTAACTAAAAGAATGTTTCCCATAATGAAGTTCTTTTGTAACAGGACCTAAAAAACTAAAACAATTTGGAGATGAGACTTTGAAATCAACATTAATTATTCTTCGAGGAAACTCCGCAAGCGGCAAGACAACTATCGCAAAAGAACTGCAAGAGCATTTCGGGCAAGGAACACTTCTAGTCTCACAAGACGTTGTGCGCAGAGATATGCTAAAAGTTCACGATACAATGGGTAACTTATCTCATGATTTACTATTTGAAATTACGAAGTACGGAAAAGGAAAATGTGAATTTGTTATTTTAGAAGGAATACTAAACAGTCGTAGGTACGGTGAAATGTTAAGAGAATTAATACATTATTTCGAAGGAAACGCTTATACATATTATTTTGACTTATCACTTGAAGAAACGATTAGACGGCATAATACTAGAGAAAAACGACTTGAATTTGGAAAAGATTTATTGAGTAAATGGTATAACCCACACGATACAATTGAGGTTAATAGAGAGACTGTTTTTACAGATGATTTCACGCAAAAAGATATATTTCATGCGATTATTACTGATATTACGATACAAAAATAAGACTGACTCTTTTTGTCAGTCTTATTTTATTATGTTCCTTGTATTTCAGTTTTCATAACGGAACAATCTTTACATAAGTAATAATATATATTCATCTCACCGAACAGAAAATCAACTACTGAAATAAGTTCCCGTTCTTCAAGATCTTGTGTAATTGTAGCAACATATTTCATCTCTTTCGAACAAGTTGGACATCCTAAATCTTCTGGAACATCATCGTATAGGGGCGCTCCTAACAATCTACATACATATTCCGAACCGAATAAGTCAAAAGCTTCCCAGTAACTATCTTCATCAGTAGGTATATCTTCTTTTTTCATATTCGTTAGCTTTACATTAGTTTTTGGAAGATTGACCGGTAGCTTATACTCAGCTTCCATAATCCACTCTTCCGTATTGTCTTGTTTTATTATTTGTACCGTTTTGCCCCCATTACTTAATTGAAAATATTGCGGCTCCCACACCATCGCACAATTCAAGCAAGAGATGAATGGTAATACAATCAATTCATCATTTTTAAGTTCAGCAAGTTTCTCATCTTTCAAATCAAAACAAAAAATTTGATGCATTTTCTCACCGCATAACTTACACAATGGTACTTCACAATCTTGACCACCGAAATAATGATTATATGAATCTTTCCCTTCCATTACTCTATACCCTTTTATTCCATCCCAATGTTCGCCATATAATTCCATTGTCATATTCTATCCTCTTCTCGCTTATAAAGGTAATCCTCGATACTAATCTTTTAATAACTTTCGGTACATAAAACATTTTTTATTGTTGCTAATCATCATTTTTCTCATTCTTATCACCGTTATCTTTTTGGTATGAATACGATAATAAAATAATAACAATTTACAAGAAGACTGAGTTCTGTATCCATTCTGACACTATAGGGATTTGGAACGTTATAAACCCTAGTATAAGACTAAATAAAACAATTACTATTTTATGAATATTTTTTCCTATTTATCTAATTGTATTTTAATAGTGATAGAAGAACAATATGGTTGTCAGAAATACAAATAAGGATTATATAATTCAATAGGGTTACTTTTACTGCTCACGGTACTCAGCAGCAAAATTAAGGTTTTATTATTTTATATATCATTCAAATTTTTCCAATAAATCACATTAAGGTAAAAAATAAAAGCCAGTCTCAATAAAGAGAACTGACTTCTATTTGGATAACCATTATTATAAAACTTTTACTTTAACAGTTTGTCTTCCCCAGTTCATAGCTTTACTTTTTGAATCCATTAAAACATCAATACGATTTCCTTTAATAGCACTACCAGTATCACCAGCAATAGCTTCTCCATAACCTTCTACCCATACTTTAGATCCTAATGGGATTACCTTCGGATCCACTGCGATAATTCTCATATTAGGATTTGCCGTTAAATCATGACCCATCGCAGTTAAAACGCGTCCACCATATGTACCATTTTCACTTGGATCAGCAGTATATGCTGTCGCTACTACCGTTAATTCACGTTTAGCAGACTGTGTGTTATTTTTAGATACTTCTTGTGTCTTTGTTGCTTCTTTTGCTTTTGCTTCTTCTTTTGCTTTTGCTATTTCTCGTGCTTTTGCTTCTTCCTTAGCTTTTGCTATTTCTTGTGCTTTTGCTTCTTCCTTAGCCTTTGCTATTTCTTGCGCTTTCTCTTCTTCTTTTACTTTTTCTATTTCTTGTACTTTTGCTTCTTCCTTGGTCTTTGCTATTTCTTGTACTTTTGCTTCTTCCTTAGCCTTTGCTATTTCTTGCGCTTTCTCTTCTTCTTTTACTTTTTCTATTTCTATTTCTTTTTCTATTTCTTGTACTTTTGCTTCTTCCTTGGTCTTTGCTATTTCTTCTGCTTTCGTTTCTTCCTTAACTTTTACTCTCTCTGTTACTTTCGCTTCTTCTTTAGGCTTTACTATTTCTTCTGCTTTCGTTTCTTCCTTAACTTTTACTCTCTCTGTTACTTTCGCTTCTTCTTTAGGCTTTGCTATTTCTTCTGCTTTCGTTTCTTTCTGCTCTTTTGTTGTTTCTTTCGCTTTTGCTATTTCTTGTACTTTTTCTTCTTTCTGCGTTTTTACTTCTTCCTTTGCTTTAACTGCTTTTTGTACTTTCGCTACTCGCTTCGTTTTCTCTTCAACTTTCTTTTCAATTGGTGCTGTACTTGATAGGAAAGAAACATTTGCATAGGCTGTTTTTCCTTTATACTCAAATTGCAGCCATCCATCTTTTACTTGATGTGTTGATTCAATTACATCATCTTGTTTCAGTCTGCCAAGAATTTCTGATTCTGTGTTTGCTTCAGTACGTACATTTAATAGGTTTGCTGTTACATGATAAATATCTTTTGTATACTCCGAACTTACAAACAATTCTTTACCATTTAAATCAATTTTTGACCATCCTTCTTCAGTATGTATGACCTTTAACTTTTGTCCTTCTTTTACTTTTTCGACAACTTTTGATTCCGTAGTTGGCTTTTCACGTACGTTGAGTACATCCGCTGTTACGATAGTTTCTGCGATAGCAGATGTGGTAAAAGCCCCCAATCCAAGAACTGTTGCTGTTGCTGCGCCAATTATTTTTTTCATATTAGCCTCCATTGCGTTTTTTTGAGTTCTATCAAATGCTTCCATAAAATTAGGGAATTCCACAGAGTATCAAAACATTTGTAACAGTATATTAATACCACTTAATATACTGTTTTTAAAACTTTCTACTCCAATATTATCAAATTTTCATTTCTAATTCTATACATTATAAATCTACTTATCTTCTATAAACTCTTCATGACCTTCTACTTCACACTAGATAGTTGTCGCAATTCCTGCCAAAAATAAACTTACAATTGCTAAAAATGGCGTTCCAGCTATTGCACCTCTTAAGTGAAACTTATAGTCTTTATATCCTTTCATTTCCTCAGTACTAGGAATAACAACAAATCTTGGAGTAATCCAGCAAAATATAAGCCAATCGATTATTAATAAATCTACTAAATTGAAAATCATTACAATCCCAAAAGTATGTAAATAGGCCTCAATATACAATAATTTTCCATGGTGATGTAGTATATATGTAGAAACTAAAGGCGTTCCGAAGAGAATAATATTGTAAATAATTCCGAAATAAAATGTTTGTTTTTTTTCATTTATCGATTTTGGCAAAACTACTTTTTGAATATCTTTCGGATAATCATTTAACCAAAGGCGAGGATTATAATATGTAGACCCTAATATCATAATAGACAGTATAAAAGACATGGAAATACCGACAATCACCATTTGTTCAAATTGCCCCACAAATGTCCCTCCTTATTTGAAATTTTGACGTACGTAATTCACTTAATTAGACATTATATGCATGTTATGACTTAAAAATTATCTAATACCATTAATAAAATTTTTTCATTACAATCCGCTTTTTCCTAACGTCCATTCTTATTTCTTGCAATATGCATGCAAATTTAATAAAGTGAACATCTAATTAGTGTTGTTGAATTTCGCTAATTATTACAGAGTACATATTTTTAAATTTACATAAAGAATGGATTGGTGAAACGAATGAAAATCGAACATATAGCAATTTGGGTAAATGATTTAGAATTAATGCGTACTTTCTATACAAAGTACTTTAACGGTAAAGCAAACTCTTTATATCATAATGAAGCGAAACACTTTGAATCTTATTTTATTACGTTCGAATCTGGAGCGCGCCTTGAAATTATGCGTAAGAAAGGCATAGAAAACGAGCCTAACCTAAATATCACTGGCTATGCACATATGGCTTTCTCTGTTGGTAATGAAGAACGTGTAAATGAACTAACAAAAACGTTAAAAGAAGCAGGCCATTCTTTATTAAATGGACCACGTTTCACTGGAGATGGCTATTACGAAAGTGTAATAAGCGATCCAGAAGGCAATCAAATAGAGATCACGATTTAACTATCGTTTATCTTTTCTGAAGAACAAATGAAAATTAGTTTGGAGGAATACTATGCATAAGCTACATTTCAAAAAATTTGAAGCAACAGATTTCGATCAATACTTTCAGCTCGTATCAAATGAAAAAGTGATGGCACAAATTACGGAACGTACCATTCCGTTAGGCGAGGCGCAAAACGACTATAAAAAATTGTTAAAGCGTAATAAAAAACATAGATTATTCGGCTCCTACAAAGTGTATGACTCTATTACAAATGAATTTATCGGACTTGGACATGTAACAGTAAATGAGGATGCTACAAACGAAGCTGAACTTGGTTATATGATATTGCCGGAGCACTGGGGAAAAAGATACGGTAGCGGGATTGCAGAAGAATTAATGGATATAGCGAAGCAAACAGATATAAAAGTACTAAAAGCAATCATTGACCCAAACAATATCCCCTCTCGAAAAATTTTAATAAACGTTGGTTTTACATCAGATAAAGTTTGTGAGATTGATGGATTACCTGGGGAGATTTTGAGTAAATATATTTAACTATATAAAAAGGCGATGCTACATTTGAACTAACCGTAGCATTGCTTTTATCTTTTTTTATTATAAAAGTCCCATTTTCACTTTAATACGAACTAAATCATTATTTCTTTATCTCGTCTACTACACTTTGAACTAAAGAGATAAGAGCTTTCTTTGTATCCTCATCTGTTACTTTTGCATCATCACCAAATTTAGTGCGCACAGATGGGATTAATAGCGAGCCATTTTGAACGACAATTGTATCTAGCATACCTAGTGTAAGCAATAAAGATTCATGGGCTTTATCCCCTCCAGCAATCGACGGAGAAGCTGTTATGATAGCCACTGGTTTTTTATATAGTTCCGCTGATGAAACAAGCCATTCTAACGCATTTTTTAAAACTCCTGGAATACCTTTTGCATACTCTGGCGTACAAATAATAAGTGCATGTGCTTCACTTAATGTCTTTCGAAATTCTTCAACAACAACCGGTGCTCCAACTCGATCTACATCCGGATTAAAATGAGGTAGTTCCTCTATCCCATTATAAATAGTGTAATCTATACCTTCTGGAATAAATGCTGCTAAAGTTTTTAATATGTTTGTGTTGAATGATCCTTCCCTAATACTTCCTGAAATCGCTATGATTTTTTTGTGTATACTCATATGATCCCCTCCTACAAACATCATACTTATGCAGTCAGAGAAAAATCAAAAATATTGAACTATTTAACAAGCTGTACATTCATCAATTTTGACATCTTGCTTTTGATTCCCTAATAAAAATACTACTGTCTATAAATATCTTTACTTGTTAATTTATAAATAACTCGAAAGGCTTCTTGGTCCCCAGACTCCATTTTATACAGCCATTCTTTTAATTCTACTTCATCCAAAATTACGTTCCCCTCTCATGAGCTTTCACACTATATTCGCCCGTTTCTCACAAAAGGTTCATTTTACATAAAAAATTTATTTATTACAATAAAGACATACTATATATTTTACAGAAAGGAGGATTCGTATAATGAACAAAGAAGACAAACTTTATGCTGAAAATGTATTAAAACATCTCTTCATAGGAGCACAAGTTGATGGATTGCAATTTGGTATTTCTCCAACAACTATAAAAATTCATTTTACAAATTTTGAAGCTGCAGTTGATTATGATGGGCAATTATATGTCAACATCGAATCGAAATGGTTTTTATTTAATACTCCACCAGAAAAGTACCCTTCTAATGAGGATGAATTTGACGATTATACTGAGGAGGAAGAATATAAGAGAATTTTTGATGTAAGAAGACAAAAAGTTACAAACATACAACTTGCTAATGAATCTCCGCATTTATTTATAACATTTGAGAACGGGCAAATCATGTTTGTAAATGGTTTTCATGACTATTATGAATGCTGGCAAGCTGGGGTCCAATTTGAGGATTGGCTAGTAGTTGCTGCACCTGGTAATAAAATCGCTACTTGGACTCCTGATGAATTTACTAATAAATAAGCCGTCAGAAATCACAATAGAAAAAGTATATCTTGCACAAGGGGAAACAGATTTACGTAAATCAATTGATGGACTAGCGACTGTTGTAAAAAAAGAATTTGAAATTTAAAATCACCCTGTTTTAACAGGAAAAAGTGGCATTTTTACTATTTCTAATGTTCGCTAATGCTTATTGCGTGATTTGGTTTCATTGCTACACAAACCCCAATACCCACTCTTAACTTGATGGGCATGTATAGTGCCCCCTATTAGCATCAACGAGAAGGAATAGACCTTGTAAAAAAACATTTATAATTCCACTGATACGCAGAAAAATAAAAAGAGAATAATTCAGAAATTCCCTATGAATCATTCTCTTTTTATTTTCATATTTTAACATGCTGGATATGCATTAGAACCCAAATAACGTTCTTTTATAAGTTGACGATGATGAAGCTCATGACCAGCAATAATGTTTGCTAATGCAAGAACCGTGACTTCAGAATTGTTCGCAATTCCCCTTTGTAACCAAGCTTCTTTATCTAAACTTTTAAGCAAATGCATAGTAGATTGGCGAACAACTATTAAATTCTCAAGAAGATCTTGCATAGATTGCTTATCAAAAGCTGCTCTAAGAACATACATATCATCGTTATATCCAGGAAGTTCTGCTGTCTCGCCTCTTGCTATGGAAAGCAATCGATACGCCATGATACGTTCAGTATCCGCAATATGACCGATTACTTCTTTTATACTCCATTTATTAGGAGCATATCTAAAATGTCCCTCACTATCAGAAATATCCTTCAATAAAAGATTCGTTTCCTTCATTTGTTGCTCTAGAATATGTATGATATCTCCATCTGGTATTAAGTTTATGTACGTTGAATAATACGGGTTATATTCATTTGCCTCTGGTCTCTTTTGCATGCTTATCATCCTTTTTATTTTATCCTTATATACAACTTATCATAAATTATTATCATATTAATCAAAAAAAATTAATTTTAAAACAAAATGTCCCCATCCTATAGGATTACATTAACAAAGCGGCTTATCTCCCAGCTTCCAACTAAACCATCTCCCATGCCCTTCCGTTTCCCCAACAGTTTCACAATATTCGTTTCCGTTAATATAATAATCAATATGAAGGTCCCGGTCCCACATGTTGTTATATAGGTGGAATACATCACGTTTTGCACCTATTTCTTTAATTTCTTTTTCTAGCTTATGTTTTACATTTTCAGGTATTTGATTTGCGACGTGTGTATGGAAAATGCAGATTACAGCATCTTCCCTTATTTGATTTGCATGGCTGGAAAAAGTGCTACACCGTCCCCTTCAATTAATTGTACTGATTTTTCTTTTACAAGCGTTGCTGCTTGATCGAATAGTTCAAGTCTTTCTTTATGTTCTGGCCAAATAAGCGCGCGTAACCATAAATAATCTTCTTCATCATTTAAATTATTCACATGTAAATCTAGTCCGATTCTTTCCATAACAGGTGGACTTTGTTTTAAAAAGGAGGGCTTCTTCTCCCCTTTTATTTCTGATTGTAAATGAACATTTGATTGTCTATTTCCATACATTTCTTCCGTTCCATATGAATAACGATATTGATCCCAAAATAGTTGTAATCCCGCACTTGTACCAATTTCTATTAACGCCAATGGTTTGTTCACTTTATTAAATATGTAACAGAAACTTGGATATAAATAGGCACATCGTCTTACTTCATTCGTTTGAACAAGTTTCGTTTGTAATAAAGAGATAATTTCTTCTCGATATACATGGCAAAAATCTTTAAATTGGTAAAAGGCATTTTCAAAATTTATATCAGCATTTTCAACTAAACTTTGATAATAGTTTTTTAAACTGTGCTCTTTTCCTTTTAACAATAAATAATGGACTGCACCTAATAATAAGTTTGGGACTGGTTGACCAGGTTGTGCGTAGGAAGCTAACGTAAGAACTTCCTCATCTTCAGAAATTTTTATTGATAAATATTCGTATAAGTCACTAGATCCTTTACATTCATTCACAGAAAAGTTTCGAAATAAGTTTGCGACTTGTTCTTTTGTAAGCATTGGTATCCCTCCTTAATTATTTTCAGAATAATCTTATCATTTATTTGTTATTTACTCTATTTTTTCAAATTAGATGTCACGAAAATAGAATTTTACTAGTTTCCAAAGATAAAACATAAAAATAGAAGTTTTTTTGACATAACATCAAACTGGAATTCTTCTCCAAATCCCGCTTTACTACTATGCTTTTTACCCTTATGACAGAAGAATTCTATGAAATAAAACGTTAAATAGTTTAAAATTATCAGATAACACTAGATATTTTAGTCTATTAATTATTATAATAGACTATGAGATGGTTATATAATTGAGACAAAAAAGGTAAGTACCTAGGTGGGGCCTAGGCGGTGTTTTCTTTTTACGGCTTAGATATAAAAACACCTACTCTTTTTTGCCAATATAGGGGATGGAGAGATTATCATGAGCAACATGCAGCAAAAAACAGACGTTATCTTAATTGGCGCAGGAATTATGAGCGCAACGTTAGGATCATTACTGAAAGAATTGGCACCTGAATGGGAAATTAAAGTATTTGAAAAACTCGCAAATGCCGGAGAAGAAAGTTCTAACGAATGGAATAATGCCGGTACAGGACATTCTGCGCTATGTGAGCTTAACTATACATCCGAAAAATCTGACGGGTCTATAGATATTGGTAAAGCTGTAAAAGTTAATGAACAATTTCAACTTTCAAGACAATTTTGGGCGTATCTTGTAAAGAAAAACTTAATTCGTAATCCACAAGATTTTATTATGCCACTACCTCATATGAGTTTAGTGCAAGGGGAAAAAAATGTAGAGTTTCTAAAAAATCGTTTTGAAGCGCTTTCAAAAAATCCGCTATTCCAAGGAATGGAATTTTCTGATGCTCCTGAAACATTAAAAAAATGGCTTCCACTCATTATGGAAGGCCGTAACTCTAATGAACCGATGGCTGCAACGAAAATTGACTCTGGAACAGATGTTAACTTCGGTGCGTTAACGCGCATGTTATTTGATTACTTAAAAACTAAAAATGTTGAGCTAAACTACAAACATAGTGTTGAAAATATTAAACGCACGAAGAATGGTTTGTGGGAAGTAAAAGTACATGATATGAATAGTGGCAAAATCGAACATCATACTGCAAAATTCGTCTTTATCGGCGGCGGTGGCGGTAGTCTACCTCTACTTCAAAAGACTGGTATTCCTGAGTCAAAACATATTGGAGGATTCCCAGTAAGTGGACTATTTATGGTATGTAAAAACCAAAAAATTGTAGAGCAGCATCATGCAAAAGTATACGGAAAAGCTAAAGTTGGTGCTCCACCAATGTCTGTACCTCACCTTGATACGAGATATATAGACAATAAAAAAGCTTTACTGTTTGGACCATTTGCAGGCTTCTCACCTAAATTCTTAAAAACTGGCTCAAACCTTGATTTAATTGGTTCTGTAAAACCGAATAACGTCTTAACGATGTTAGCAGCCGGTGTAAAAGAAATGGGATTAACAAAATACTTAATCCAACAAGTTATGTTATCACATGAAAAGCGTATGGAAGAATTACGTGAGTTTATTCCGAACGCTAAAAGTGAAGATTGGGATACTGTCGTTGCTGGACAACGTGTGCAGGTAATTAAAGATACTGATGCAGGTGGTAAAGGAACACTTCAATTTGGTACAGAAGTTGTTAGTGCAAATGACGGATCAATCGCTGCGTTACTTGGTGCTTCTCCAGGTGCTTCTACTGCGGTTCACGTTATGCTTGAAGTATTAGAAAAATGCTTCCCAGAACGTATACTAGAATGGGAGCCAAAGATAAAAGAAATGGTCCCTTCTTACGGCGTGTCACTTACGGAAAATCCAAGACTGTTCCAAGAGCTTCACGCTTCAACAGGACGCACACTTGGGTTAAATGAAAAAGAAGCTGTTCACAATTAATGAATAGACTAAAAAAACGACATAATAAAAACGTCCGATATATTCGGACGTTTTTATTTTCTACTAGAAATTATACTTATCAATATTATCCTTCGTAAATACAACTCGTTCTGGCAATACGATAATACCATTTCCTTCTGCCTCATAGTCATACCCTTGAATAGAGTTTGGTTCTACTTTCACTTTTCCGATCCCTTTTACTTCAAAGCTATCCCCTACTTTTAACTTCTTCCCTTTTACAACAATTTCATTTGCGACAAACGTTGCGAGTGCACCTTGTTGTTTAACATCCCATAAACCAAATTGCTCTACTGTTCCTCGTTTTACATAATCACGCATAACGTTCGGCGTTGAAAACCCAGTTACGACTACTTTTTTATCCATTTTTAAGTTCTCAGCCGCTTGCGCCATCGCTGGAAGTGCCGTTGCATCTGGACATATTACTGCGTTAATATCCGGATACGTTTTTAAAATACTCTCCCCTACTGATAAAGATTTTTGTGCATTATTTTCACCATATTGCGTCGTTACAATTTCCCAATTCGGATATTTCTCTTTAATAATTTCTTTCGCCTTCGTTACCCATTGATTTTGATCTGTTACAGTCGGACTTGAATAAAAGAATGCTACTTTTCCTTTATCCCCAATTTGCTTAGAAGTCATTTCAATTAATAAATTTGCAAGTTGGTCTGGTGTACCTTGGCTAATATAAAATGAACGGTCTTTCGGATTTACATCAGAATCCCACGTTAATACAGTCGTCCCCTTTTTCTTTGCACGTTGTAATGATTGCGAGAGACCATCAACTGACGTAGATGAAACCATAATTGCATCGTAGTTTTGGTTAATAAAATTGTTTATATATTTTACTTGCCCTGATACACTTGCCTCAGACGGTCCATCGTACTTCACTTGTACCCCTAACTTATCTCCCATCTCTTTTGCACCTTCACCGCCTGATGTAAAGAAGCCAACTCCCGTTAATTTCGGAATGAATGCAAATTTCACATCATCTGCTTTTTTCTTGTCCGCTGTTTGGCTAGAACAAGCAATTAAACCGATTAAACAAATACACATAATAATAACAATCCCCAGTTTTCTCTTCATGACATTTCCCCCTTATGCAAATTCCTTCTTTTCCCCGTAGTGAATCGTTGTAATTTGAAATGTCTCATAATAACAGAAACAATAAGGATAATACCTATTACTACATTAGATTGTTCATTCGTTAAGCCCGTCATTTGTAAACCGTACTGCATGAGTCCTATAAAAATACTCGCTAGTACTGTCCCAATAATACTCCCTTTTCCGCCTGTAATAAGTGTGCCGCCTAATACAACTGCCGTAATTACTGGCAAAATCGTTTCACTTCCAATATCTGCACGAGCTGAACCGAAATACGCTGTTAAGAAAGCTCCTCCTAATCCACCTCCTAACCCAGAAAGTACGTATGCAATAATCACTACTTTCTTCGTTCGAATCCCGGAGTATTTCGCCGTACTTTCATTTGCGCCAGTTAGTTTTGCGTGACGACCGTATGTTGTATGGTGAAACAATATCGTAAATACTATCGTTAAAATGACAAGGAGCCATAATAAATTAGGTATACCGATAAAACTACCATTTGCCAATTGCACATACGAATCTGGTAAACCACTAATTCCTTCATAACCCGCTGCCCCCGAACCACCTGAAATAACAAGGGCGATTCCTGCATATAAGAACATCGTTCCAAGTGTAACAACAAGAGGTTCTACATCTGTCATTTTTATAATAAGTCCATTTAATCCGCCGGCTATACAACTTACTACGAGCACAATGATAACTGCCAACAGTATAGGCATACCATTCATCCAAAGTACGCCGATAAGAATCGAAGTAAGCCCCATAATAGATCCTACTGATACATCAATTCCGCCAGTTACAATGACAAATGTCATCGGAATAGCCGCAATTGAAATAATGAGGAAATCGTTCATGCTAAAAAGGAGGTTACTAATGTTTAAGAAATCACTATTTATGAAACTAAAGAAAATGAATTCTCCGAGAAGCAATAAGAAAAGAATCCCTTCCCATCTATACAAACTACGTATTCCCCTCATAGATTCACCCTTCTTTCTTCTAGTTGCCGGAGTTTCTTCCATTTTTTTAAGACACTATCTAATATGATGATGAGTAAAAGTAAAAATCCTGAAATAGCACTATTCCAAAATGCAGGTATTTTTAAAAAGACGAGTGAACTGCTTATAACTTCTAAAAAAAATGCACCTAATGCCGCTCCAAATATAGAACCTGTTCCTCCTTTTAAATGTATACCACCTAAAACAGCAGCGGCGATAACTTGCAATTCTATCCCTGTACCTGTTTGATTTGGAACGAATCCAATATTCATTACGAATATACATCCAGCGAGCCCAGCGCTTATGCCTGATATGATAAACGCGTATATTTTCACTTTATCTACATGTATTCCAATAAGCCTTGCACCATCTTCATTATCACCGACAGCATAAAAATATCTTCCAATTTGTACTTTCATTAAAAAGAAATATAGTAGTAGTAATATGATAAGAACGGTCCATACCGTTACCGGAATGCCTAACATCATAATAGAAGAAATTTGTTTATACTCATTCGGAATATCTTCAATCCACTTTCCGCCTGTGAATAGTAACATTGCACCTCTAATAATACCGAGCATTCCTAATGTCATAATGATAGCTGGCACTCGAAATTTCGTAACGCCAATTCCATTTACCATACCAATAAGAGCACCAAGTATAATTGCCGCAAATATTGAAATAAAGGCACTGTATCCATCTGTTAACAACATCCCGCAAACCGCAGCGCTTAATCCCATAATAGATCCTACTGATACATCTATATTTTTCGTAAACAATACGAAAGATTGACCAATTGCCAAAATAACTAAAATAACGCTTGATTTCATAATTAAAGATAAAGAGCTAAACTGAACAAAACTAGGATTCATTACTCCAACGAAGGCTATGTAAAGAAGTAATAAAATAATAATAGACGTCTCATGCATTTTAAATAAACGGTTCACTCCGTTACACCTCCCTTTCCTCCGTACGCAAGGCGTGTAACTTCATCAATACAAATTTCCTTCTTCTCCAAATGAGAGACGAATCCTCCGTTTCTCATCACATAAACACGATTCGCTAATTGAGCGATTTCTTCCATATCTGAAGAAATTAATATGAGCGCAAGTCCCTTTCTCTTCAAACTTTGTATCGTTTCGTATACTTCTAATCTTGCTTTCGCATCAATACCGCGGGTCGGTTCATCAAGAATAATCACTTTCGGATTACAGGCAAGATATTTCGCTAACACGACCTTCTGTTGATTTCCACCTGATAAAGACGTCAGCTCTTCATTCATATGAGGGACAACAATTCTAAACTGTTTTATATACAATTCGGATAAAGCGCTTTCTTTTTTGCTATTTAAAAAGAAGCTACTCATACTGTTTAAAGATGCAGATGTTATATTTTCCTTAACAGACGCAATTGAAAAAATACCATTCCCTGCTCGATCCTCCGGTACATACACCATACCTTCCTTTATTCGCTTATGTACCGAATACTTTGTAATGGATTTCCCATCTAATAAAACAGAACCTGATTTCAAAGGCTTTAATCCACATAACGATTCAGCTAGTTCAGTCCTACCTGATCCAACGATTCCAGCAATCCCAACAACTTCTCCAGCGTGTACAGTAAATGATACATTTTGAAACGCATAGCTTGACGCATTCGTGACATCTAATAGTTTTTCCGAATGCTCTGTTTCCTCTTGTATGATCTCTTTTTTCTCCTCAAATTTATATCCTTTCGGTAATAACCCCTCCATTAGCATGTCATATGTATACCTTGATACATCACCTTGACTTACAATCATTCCGTCACGTAAAATTGCTACTTTATTCGCAATTTCAAAGATTTCTGGAAAACGATGCGTAATATAAATCATGCCAATTCCTTTTTCTCTTAAACTTTTCATCAACACAAAAAGACTCTTAATTTCGTGAGTTGTTAATGTCGATGTTGGCTCATCTAAAATAAGAATCTCAGCTTCTCTTATTAATCCCCTCAATATTTCTACTAATTGTTGCTGGGCGATGGATAACGATACCCCTAGCTCTCGAAGTTGAATGTTCCACCCTAAGTCTTCTAGCAACTTTTTAATTTTATTTCGAAGCTCTTTCTTTTTCGCTTTCATTCCGATACAAATGTTCTCTTCAATTGTCATATGAGGAAAGATGAGCGGCTCTTGTGGTATTAAGTAAATACCATGTTGATGCGCCTCTGCTGTGTTTGAAAACTTTTGTATTTCCCCCTTCACATACATTTTGCCAGCATCGTATGAATACAAACCCGTTAATATTTTCATTAACGTTGATTTCCCGGCACCATTTCCTCCAACTAAAGCGTATATATCTCCACGCTCTAATTGTAAATTGACTTCTTTTAATACGAGTTGATCTGCAAATGATTTACTCATCTTTGTAACTTGTAATAAGGGCACGCTCTCCACATGTTGTCACCTGCCTTTATGCAGAACATTTTTTGAGAAAATGATTTTTTGTTCTACTTGTTTTGTAGCATTGTATATTTCTTTTTTCATATCTAGAACACTTTTTTCACTGGGCTATTTATCGCCTCAACTGGAATAAACAAAATAACGAGCACATATGTTTAAGCAGTGGTCAATTGTTGAAAGGGATGAAGAGCATGTCACAGCTGAACTTTGAAGACAATTTGTTAACAAAAGTAGCTTGGTACTATTATAAAGATCAATTAACCCAGCAAGAAATCGCTTCACTTCTTCACATTTCAAGAAATAAAGTCGTTCGGTTGTTAGATAAAGCACGGACGGAAGGTGTCGTCACATTTCACGTAAAAGGTACTGGATTGCACTGTTTAAGCATTGAACGTGACCTTATGAAAAAATTCCATCTAAAAGATGCTTTCGTTATTCCAACGCCAACTGAGGATTATGCATTTTCACTCGGAAAAGCTGCCGCACAATATTTAGAAACTCATCTGCAACAAGGAGATTTACTTGGGATTGGCTGGGGAGAGACGATAAGTAAAATGCTAGAAAACATTCATTTTGATAGCTCTATGAATCTTTCAATCGTTACTCTTACAGGAGGCGTAAATCACTATATTCCAAGAAATCAAAGCTATTTAAACTACATGCAAGGTGACCTCCATATTATTCCTACCCCTTTTCTTACATCTACAAACGAAATGACGCAAATTATTCTATCCGAACCAAGCGTGAAAGATATGCTTCACGTCGCTTCACTCGCTCATACAGCAGTAGTTGGCATTGGAAGCTTATCTCAAGACGCCACAATTGTGAAAGAAGAAAAACTAACGCTACGTGAAATGACTTATATACGTAGTCAAAACGGGGCCGGAGATATTTTAGGGCAATTTTATAATACTAACGGAAAACAATTAGAACTTCCTCATCATAATCGTCTTATCGGCACACCACTCTCTGTTCTTCAAAATATGAAACATGTCGTTGGTGTAGCTGGCGGTACGGAAAAGATAGATGCAATTTACGGCGCCTTAAAAGGAAAGTTCATTCATACATTAATTACGGATGAAGAAACTGCCCTCTCCTTATCAAGAAAGGAAGGTGACTCTTAATGTCTACTCTATTAGCTTACGACGCTGGTACAGGGAGCATTCGAGCAGTTCTTTTTGGTTTAAACGGTAATCAACTTGCTGTTAGTCAAAAAGAATGGATTCATAAATCAGATAGTCGTTACCCTGGTTCTATGAATTTTGATGTAACTGAAAACTGGCAGCTCGTTCAACAATGTACGAAAGAGGTTCTTCAAAAAAGTAATACGTCCTCCTCTTCTATTAAAGGTATTAGTGCAACGAGTATGCGTGAAGGCTTTGTTTTATACGATAAAAACGGGCAGGAAATATGGGCTTGTGCAAATGTTGATGGTCGCGCGTCAGCGGAAGTTAGTGAACTAAAACAAATTCGTTCCGAAATTGAAGAAGATTTATATAAAAAATCCGGTCAAACTTTTTCGTTAGGTGCTTTACCTCGCTTACTTTGGATAAAAAAGCATGAACCAGACGTGTACAGAAACATTCATTCTTTCACGATGTTAAACGATTGGATTTTATATAAATTGTGCGGCGTACTGCAAATTGATTCTTCAAATGGATGTACGTCCGGTATATTTGATTTACAAAATAGAGCTTGGGATAACTGGGTTGCTGAGCAATGCGGTCTTACTCTAGCCTTTTCTCCAAAAGTAAATGAAGCTGGTACAGTTATCGGGAATATCACAAAACGAAGTGCTGAGTTAACAGGATTACATGAAGGAACACCGGTCGTTGCTGGCGGCGGAGATGCACAAATGGCATCGCTTGGAACTGGAGTTGTAAAGCCTGAACAAACATTTATATGCGGAGGCAGTTTTTGGCAACAAGAAGTAAATATAACAAAACCAGAAACTGATCCAAATGCGGCGATTCGTGTTAATTGCCACGTCATTCCTAACCTATGGCAATACGAAACAATCGCTTTCTTCCCTGGCCTTGTTATGAGGTGGTTTCGAGATGCCTTTTGCCATGAAGAAAAACGGCTCGCTGAAAAACTCGGTGTAGATGCTTATGAATTACTAGAAGAACAAGCGAAAGAAGTTCCTGTAGGCTCACATGGCATAATCCCCACTTTTTCAAATGTAATGAATTATATTTCTTGGCGACATGCTGCACCATCCTTTTTAAATTTGAGCTTAGATGCTGATAAATGTGGGAAGAAAGAAATGTTCCGGGCAATAGAAGAAAATGCCGCCTTCGTTACATTCGGCAACTTGAAATTAATAGAGGCTCTCACAGGTAACTTTCCTTCTGAAGTGATTTTTGCTGGCGGCGCTGCTAAAGGAAAACTTTGGCCGCAAATTCTTTCAGACGTTCTTGGAATCCCAGTGAAAGTACCAGTTGTAAAAGAAGCGGCAGCTTTAGGAACTGCAATTGCTGCTGGGGTTGGTGCTGGCATATATTCATCTATGGCAGCGACTGCCGAACAGTTTGTACAGTGGGAAAAAACATTTGAGCCAGTCACTGAAAATCATGAACTATATAAGGAATTCTATGAAACATGGAAAACTGTGTATAACAGTCAGCTCGCTTTAGCCGATAAAGGGCTCACCTCACATATGTGGATTGCACCCGGTGCTCTGTAACACATTACATAAAGGAGTGAAATGTATGTTAAAAGCGAATGAAAATGATTTCTCCTATCGCTTCGGTGATAACGGCCCGAAATATTTAATACAAGGTCCGAATATTGATCTTGGGCTTGTCGTCATTCAGCCTGGGCAAGATTTTCAAAATCACTATCATACAACGTGCGAAGAAGTCTTCTATGCGTTAGAAGGCGAAATAGATTTCTATGTGAATAACGAGAGAGTTCCGATCAAACAAGGTGATGTCTTGCAAGTTCGACCTCATGAATCCCATTATCTTATTAACCATTCTGATAAGCCTTTTAAAGCTGTTTTTATAAAGTCACCACATTTACCAAATAAAGATACTGTACAAACTGAAAATCCAACATTAACGAAGGAGTGATTCCTAATGACTTGGGGATTTAAAAATCGATTAAACACAATTTTACCTGACGGCAGAGCGGTTATGTTAGCGATAGATCACGGCTACTTTTTAGGGCCAATTCATGGACTTGAACAACCGTTAGAAACAGTTAAAAACTTGCTCCCATATACTGATTCCCTCTTTTTAACACGAGGCGTATTAAGTTCCTGTATTCCTGAAAACTGCAACACACCGATGGTTATGCGTGTATCAGGCGGGGCAACTGTAGTAGGCAAAGATTTAGCGAATGAAACAATTGTTACACCTGTGAAAGAAGCAGTAAAACAAAACGCAATTGGCGTCGGCGTTTCTGTCTTTGTTGGATCAGACTATGAAACACAAACTGTTTCAAATCTCGCAAACGTAGTCTCTGAAGCTCACGATTACGGCCTGCCAGTACTCGGTATTACCGCCGTTGCGAAAGAACTACAAAAACGTGAAGCTCGCTTTCTAGCACTCGCCTCCCGCGTATGTGTTGAAATGGGAGCTGATATTATTAAAACGTACTACTGCGAAGGATTCGAAAAAATCACAAGCACATGCCCTGCTCCAGTCGTAATCGCGGGAGGACCGAAACTAGATTCAATCGAAGACGCATTAAACATTACGTACAATGCGCTGCAAGAAGGCGCAATCGGAGTAGACATGGGCCGAAACATATGGCAATCCGAACATCCAACTGCGATGATTCAAGCGATTCATGGCATTGTAAAAAATAGATTGAATGTGAAAGAGGCGCTGGAATTATATAATGATGTGAAAAATTAATGTAAAAAGATGGACTATTTATTATAACGGGTTCAGTTAAGAGGAGTAAAACTTGTTTTGACACTCAAACTACACAAGGAAAAGGATGGCAAGTGCCATCCTTTTTGACATACATTGAACTTTTACTGTTTTCAAGTTTCCTTCTTCGACTAACGAGCCAAAAATTTTAATCAACCTTTAACTTTATAGCTTTTGTAGCAATAAAAGTTTTAATATGCTTATCTAATATCCTTGTTCCACCAAAATCATCCTCGTAAAAACCCGTTATAACAAAACCAGCTTCAACTTGACCTTGGATTTGATCTTCTAGAGTATGTGCGTATTCTATTGTTTGATTTAAATTAATATAATCTTGAACTTCATCCTCTGGTAAATAATCCAATGTTGATGAAGGTATTGAATGTTTAACATCCAAAATACCTTTTTGTTCTTGGTTGTCATCAAAAATCCATAGTAAAGGATTTGTAAATCCAGAAATAAGAATACCTTTATTCTTTAAAACCCTTGAAATCTCATTCCATACAAGATGAACATCTTTTACAAACAAATTAGAAACAGGATTTACGACAATATCAAAATATTCATCTTCAAAATCACTAAGGTCTGACATATCTCCTTGTACTGTTTTTAAAGTTAATCCATCCCGTTCCGCTACCATTTCATCTTGTTCCAATTGCTTCTTAGATATATCAGTAACTGTTACATCTGCTTCAGCAGCAGCCAGTACTGGTGCTTGTTGCCCTCCACCTGATGCTAAACAAAGTATCTTTAATCCCTCTAATGACTTTGGAAACCAATCTCTAGGAACTGATTTTTCTGTGGTGACTGTGATTTCCCATTCACCTGATTTACTTTTTTCAATAACCTCACTACTTACAGGTTGAGTGTATCTAGAACCTTCTTCAACCTTCTTATCCCATGCATTACTGTTTTGTTGTGTAGTATCCATTATAATCATTCCTCCTAACTATCTAGTTGCATTTTAATTGTGACATTATTAACTATTTACACCCTTTTTCTATTAACCTGCCGATAGTTAATAAATGGTTTTCTATATTTATTTTAACACATAAACATCCTGTTTTTCTAAATATTTAAATTAATTGATTGTATTGTAAAAAATGATAATTGTTTCAGTTATAATAAAATATGAAAACAAAATAAAGGAAAAGAGGAATGATTATGCAACGAATGCCTTTTGAACGCCCTACTGATCATTATGATGAACGATTATCTTCTATTGATGAAAAAATTTGCTCTTTATTAAAAGAACGGAAAGAACTTTCGAATGGGAATCCGGGTTTCCCACCAGATGAAGCCATTTCTAATTGGGCAAAGCAGAACGGATTATATCCCGATTATTTAAATTCATTATTCTCATCTATGATGGACGAAGATGAGTTTAAACCTCGCGTCGAACCGACTAAGTTTAAAAAACATATACCCGTTTTAAAAACTTATGAACATAAAGAAACTGTGTATACTGTAACCTTTATTCGTCAATATTCTAATGCTAGTGTAATTAATTTATATAAGGAATGGGATCCGAAAAACAATACACTTAATGAGAATAATACACATAGCCTTGTTGAATTATCGATAAATGATACATATGATTGCTGGCCAGAAGGTTGGACTGGAACAGATGGACATGTGAGCTACCAATTTGTAGTTTCCCCTACTCTTCCTAATAATCTCTCTGAAATTAGCTTATTATTTAAAGAACAAAGTATGCCATTTATGAAAGATCAAGCTATGCTTGAATTTGAAATTCGGTTAGATTAATAAAGTGAAACTTTAATCAATCGGGCTTTTGACTAAAAGATGCTTATTTTTTACTTTGGTGTTCCATTAAATAAGCGAATAAAATGATCAAGCCCCTTTCCAAACTGGATAAGGGGCTATATATACACCTTCAAAGAATTATTCTTGATGAGTGCCATTCAGTTTTGAGACTTTCTTACCATCTCTATAGTCAAGGCAAGATACTTCAATTAACAATCCATTAAACATTGTAAAATAAAAACCATAACTACTACCTCTCATTGAATACGGTTTCTTGTCTATTTCAATGCCACCAGCTACTAAACGATTATATGATTGATCAACTTCACTTGAAGTTTCCACTAAAAAACCAATATGAAAAGCTTCAGGATACATAACTTCCTTATTCCCCTTAAATGCTTTTGGATCACTTAGCACAAGTATAAATCCACTCTCATCACTCATTACTACAAGTGCCTTTCCCTTTTGCTCCAAAAATTGAAAATCAAAAAATGTTTCAAAGAAATGTCTAGCTTCTGATAAATCATCAACACATAGATTTAAATGATTCAACTTCATTCACTCATCTCCTTTTAAGCAGAGGGTATATATACTCATATTAATAACACTTACATATGTAAGGAAAGATATTCAAGTGTTCCGTATAGTCTAGAACGTTTTTTAAAATGCAACATTTGGAATACAATGAATGAAATTATATGAACGATTCGACACGGAATCTCGATTTACCGATAAAGGCTGTCAATCGTAGTAATCTACTTAATTCTTTGTGCAATTGGGTGATCATCTTTTAGTTGCAACAGATCCCATAAATTCCCGTATAAGTCCTTAAATACTGCAACAATTCCGTATGATTGCTCTTTCGGTTCTCTCACAAATTCTATTCCTCTTGAAATCATTTCATTATAATCTCTCCAAAAATCGTCAGTATTTAAGAAAAGAAATACTCTACCGCCTGATTGGTTACCAATAAAGGGCTCTTGCTCAGGTTTAGATGCCCTGGCTAGTAATATTGTTGTGCCGACTGAACCTGGAGGAGATACCACTACCCACCGTTTGTTTTCTTCTGGCTGATAAATATCTTCAACTAATGTGAAATTTAGTTTCTTTGTATAAAACTCTATTGCCTCGTCATAGTCTTTTACTACTAATGCAATATGAACTATCGATTGAACCATTATTGTCCCTCCTAATCTTACTCACTGATCGAGTTTATATTATAACATTTCTAGTTTTAACCTGTCCGTTAATTCTTCTTACATCACATGCGAATCATTCTCTTTATTCAATATAAATAACCATCTATCAGTAAGCAGATAGATGGTTATTTATTCGAAAGAATATAATTAAACAAATGTATTTTTACGACTGTTGATAAGCCGATTTCGATGATTTCACATAATAAACTCCGTGCTCAACCTTAATGATATGATCTGGTTTTGGCTTACCGCGGCCCGCTCTATGTCCAGCTAAGTGCTCTTCACTCGTTTCCCAGTTCTTCCATGCTTCTTCTGATTCCCACCGAATCATAACTACAACTTCTTCGTCTCCGCGTCTTACTTTTTTAACGAGAACACTTAAGTCGATGAATCCTTCAAATTTTTCAATAATTCCTTCTCCTGTGAAACGCTCTACAACTATATCTGATGTACCTTCTTTTACTGTAAATGTCTTCGTTTCGATAAACATATATTCCACTCCCTCTTTGTAATACGAATGCTAGTATTCTTCTATTATAATTGATTATGATAATTATTTTCAATTATAAAGTTTCAAATCTTTATAATTATGCTGACTTCTCCTCAATCGCCTCATCTAAAAATTTGAAATACGGAAGCAATATTCCTATTAAAGAAGTAACACATATAATCGAACCGATGATAAAGTATAATACTCTCACTCCCCACATTTCACTCAGTATTCCCCCAAGAAACACACCTAATGGCATTGCCGATCGTATGAAAAATAATCGCACTGAAAATACTTTTCCTATCATATTATTTGGGACAGTTTGTTGGCATATCGTCGTGTTATGAACATTGAAAAATGCAATACATATACCAGCAATTACCTCGATTACAATCGCAATAATAATACTATTATTTAAACCTAGTGAAATGTAAGTAAGGCCCCCTACGAATAATCCCCCAAGCATAAGTAATCTACGGCTTCTATACTTCACTTTCCCAACTAACATGGAACCAACTACATAGCCAAGTGGGAATCCTGCCATAAAATAACCGTATTCAGCATACCCTGCCGATAGTTCATCTTTAATATAAGGAAGATTCGTAACCATCGTTACTCCTACTCCAAATTGAACGAATGTTAGAAAGATACCAAGCCAAACGATAACTGGTTTTGTGAAAAAGTATGTAAAACCGTGAAGGAACTGTTGTAGCCACGTTTTTCGAAGTTCTTGTTTTACCCTTTCCTCTTTTATGAAAAGTAAGAATCCTCCACTAATAAATAGACAAACACATACGAACAACATTGTTAATTTGATTCCAATGAATTTAATAACGATACCACCTAATACTGGCGCAAGAAACATCATAAGACGAGTCATCCCATCAATATATCCATTTGCATCTTGAAGGTGCTCTTTACTTACAATGCTCGGTATAATTGCTTGACTTGCAGGTGTATAAAGCGGCGTGATGAGCCCAATTATAATTTGAACGACATACACGTGCCAAACTTCTATACTACTAGTAACTAACATGACTAAAGGTAGTAAGAAAACAGAGGCCCGCATCCATTGCGAAAAAATCATAATCCACTTTCGGTTCCATTTATCAATAAATGGTCCGCTTATTAGTTGCAGCATGAGTGACGGGATAAAATATAATAGCCACATGCTACTTAATGCTGTTTTTGATCCTGTTAATTCATAAACGAGAATTGAATTACATAACGTCCCGAAAGCCCCGCCTAATTCTGAAATTGCACTGCCAATCCACATAAAAAAGAATGAACGATTTTTCAATACACTATTCACTATAGCTCACCAACTTTTCTATTAAATTCCTCCCTTTATGTACATTCTCGTTGTATATTATCTATTCAAAAATGCATCTAATTCTTTCGCTAAAGACTGCACTGCTTTCTTCCTCAATACATACTTTCCGTCATGTATATCAACTAACTTCGCTGCACGTAACAGTTTCAAATGATGATGTACTGTCGATTTTCCTAGTTGTAATCTTTCCGTTATATCTTGCAGTGTACGCTCTTGTTCAAATAGTAGTTTTACAATACGCAATCTTGCCTCATCCCCGAGCGCCTTATGTTTATGAACTAAAAAATAACTCGGCTCATATGGATCTTCCGGATGTATACTTTCATTTGCGACCGGATAATGAAACACTTTCGTATCTTCAATATCAGCTTCTATGTTCCACGGTCTGTACGTAATTTGTGGGATAAGAAGTACGTGATGAACACTTGGCTCTGGCATATATATAACGCCACCTGTAGCCCACTCGACAAACTCTTCCGGTTTCATCTTTTTATTCATTTCATTTTTCGCTTCATAATCTCGCTTTAATATAGAGAGCAGTTGCTCCTCTTCTTTCTTAATAACACCCTCATACCACCCTGTCATAACCGCGATTAAATGACCCTTTAGTTCTTGTACATCTGCATCACATATAAAGCCAATATAAGTAGAGAAAAACTGGTGATCATGTGTCAGTTCCTTTAGTTCGTGTATTACAGATGCTTCTCCGCTTGCGGCTAAACGTCTTTTCGCTTGATACACTTCTCCTAAAAACGGTAAACATATATACTTTAAATCTTCTTCTGAAAATGAATCGATATTTGCAATAAACTGTGATAGATCCTGAAAATCTCCCTCATACAATAACTGAAGCAATGCTTTCCATGTATTATTTTCTTCTACAAACTGTAAATGCTCTCTCATCTCTACCGATAATGATTCTCTTATTTCTTCCCATTCACTTTGAGTCTTTTCAAGAGTATCGATTAACCTCTTATGAGTAATTGCCGCAATGCCAAGTGCGCATTCGAAAAGTATCGAATACTTCATTTGAACGTTGTATGTTTCCCTTTTTCTACTCGTCACGTGAAAGACTTCCATTTTATCCCCTCCTTATTTGCTATGTATTAAATTCTATATTTATCGAATTATACCTTCTATTTTTTTAGAATTTTAAAACTTTCTGAAACTTTATATTGCTACAAGTTTTTAAATTTAAGCTGCAGTTAATTTTCTTGTTCAACTATGAGGCAGGTTTATTGAAGAGAAAGGAGAATTTATTACGTTTATAAAAATGATTTGGAAAGCATAGGTTTATTTCTGCAATTACTACAACGGCGCCGTATTGTTCTTTTAGAAACTTCCAAACATCAATCAGATGATAAGTAGGTACGTTTCTACCTAATTTATCTAACACTTATTGTTGGTCTATCTCATAGTTAAGGAGGCTATACGAATGGGTAAAAAAGAAATATTACAAAATGGGGTCAAGCAAGTTTTTTACGAAGAAGAATGGTATCCACCGATATCAGAAGCGTTAAAGAATCTTACTGCTGCACAAGCATGTTGGCACCCAGAAGGAAAGGCCAGTAATACGATTTGGGAAAATGCAAACCATTTACTAACCTTTAAAGAACGCTTACTGTCCCGCTTACATCAAGATGACACATTTGTTGCTCCACAAAATAATGATGACACGTTTGTCCAAGATGGACCTAATGATGATGATGCTTGGCAACAAACAGTGAAGCGAACGCTCCAAGTACATGATGCCTTACAATCTTCATTAACATCCCTTCAAGAAGCAGAACTGGATCAACCAAGTCCGTCTCTACCAGTTTGGCAACAATATATGAATATCCTATTGCACGATGCATATCATACAGGTCAAATTATACAACTTCGTAAACTCCAAGGTTCATGGCCATCTCATCGTTCATATTTATAAAGTGAAACTTTAATCAGTGGGGGTTTTTTCCATACCCACTGATTATTAGCCCTCACCAATCGGGCGTTTACGGAGAGTTGATCTCCCACCTAACTTCTTTGCTCCACCTGAATTTTGAGGTGGGAGTTTTACTGCCCACAAATAGTGGGATAAGCAATGATTAAAGATGATAGACAAGCATATGATTCTACATTTAGCAGAATAAGTACAAAAAAAGCAAATGAGATTCTAACTCTCATTTGCCTTTTTGCATGCTGGAGAAACGTCCTGCAATGATTTATTAAGCTTAATTAAAATTCAACAAAGAATGTTCAATGGATAAAGTAAAACTTTAATTAGGCATTTACGGGCCATTATCTCCCGCCTTACTTCCTTGCATTCACCGCTTATTAATTCATTTGTGCATCGTTCAATAGCCCAATTATTTCACTCAACATTTCTTCTGTAAAAGCACCTGCGCTAAAGTTCACTAATGCTCGTAATGGCATATCATCCATCATTTCAGAAGCATCACTATCCCATCTAGCAGAAATAGTCACATTAAACCTTAGTTATCTATCTTCCCTTTTCAAAAAGGAAGTTAGAATTTCTCTAAATCAATATATTCAGCGTGCCAAAGTCATTTTACAAAGATCTTTAAAAAATATACTGGTATTTCACCTAAACAATTTAAAAATGGATGCAGCTATTAATTGTCCTTCGTTCTACCAATAGATTTATTTTGTTGCTTTACCTTATTTATACATATCCTTTATAAAGCGAAAAAACATTAATTTTTAGTACATAAATTGAAATAGACTAATCCCAAACATAATTTAAATTCTTCATAACTTCTGATCATAATCCAAATTTGGAAGAATAGAGGCTTTTTTATATACAAATAATAAGCCTCAAGGAGTTGTTGACATGCATTTCATATTAAATATGTTAGGGATTTTCGTTGTAATATTAATCGTTTTCCTATGTTCGCCTAATAAAAGAAAAATAAAATGGAGACCAATTGTTATTCTAATAATATTGGAGCTTTTTATTACGTGGTTTATGTTAGGCACGAAATTGGGCAGTATTATCATTAATAAAATTGCGTCATTTTTCAGTTGGCTACTATCATGTGCGAATGAAGGAATTCGATTTGTATTTCCTTCAGCTATGGAAAATCAAACAGTTGATTTCTTCTTTAGCGCCTTACTTCCTATCATTTTTGTTATCACTTTCTTTGATATTCTTTCGTATTTTGGAATCTTAACTTGGATTATTGATAAAGTTGGTGCAATCATTTCAAAGATTTCTCGTTTACCAAAGTTAGAAAGCTTCTTTTCCATTCAAATGATGTTTTTAGGAAATACGGAAGCACTTGCAGTTGTTCGTGATCAATTATCTGTGTTAAAAGAAAATCGTTTGTTGACTTTTGGAATTATGAGTATGAGTAGCGTCAGCGGATCCATTCTTGGTGCTTATCTATCAATGGTTCCAGCAACATATATTTTCAGCGCTATTCCTTTAAACTGTATTAACGCATTAATCTTGGCTAATGTTTTAAATCCTGTAGAAGTTACTAAAGAAGAGGATGTTATTTATTCACCTTCAAAAAATGAAAAAAAAGATTTCTTTTCTACTATTTCAAACAGTATGTTAGTTGGGATGAATATGGTTATTGTTATTTTAGCGATGGTAATTGGGTATGTAGCATTAACAGCATGTTTAAATGGTATTTTGAGCTTTTTTGTAACAGGCTTAACAATTCAAAAAATCTTCTCTATTATCTTTAGCCCCTTTGCTTTTTTACTCGGTTTATCAGGAAAAGATGCTATGTATGTAGCTGAATTAATGGGGATAAAAATAACAACGAATGAATTTGTTGCAATGATGGATTTAAAATCAAACCTAAAGTCTTTACAGCCGCATACGATTGCGGTTGCAACTACATTTCTAGCTTCTTTTGCTAACTTTAGTACAGTAGGTATGATTTATGGAACTTACAATTCATTATTTGGCGGGGAAAAATCATCAATAATCGGTAAAAATGTTTGGAAGCTTCTTGTTAGCGGAATGGCTGTTTCCTTATTAAGTGCTATGCTTGTGGGGCTTTTTGTATGGTAAATGAATAATTGTAATAAGATGAAGACACTTAAACTGAATTGGGTGTCTTCATCTTATTACTTGTTCTTTTATAATTCTTATCTCCGAATCTGTCCATTTCCACGAATCACATATTTTGTGGAAGTCAATGCAGGTAGCCCCATAGGTCCCCTTACGTGTAGCTTTTGTGTACTGATGCCAATTTCTGCGCCGAATCCGAATTCAGATCCATCCGTAAAACGAGTCGATGCATTATGATAAAGTGCCGCGGCATCAACAGATGTGAAAAATTTGCTGACGTTTTCCTCGTTCTCTGTAATAATCGCTTCGGAATGCATGGATCCATACGTATTTATATGATGAATCGCTTCTTCCGTAGTGGAAACCACTTTAACTGCCAGTGTGAGAGATAAAAACTCTGTTTCCCAGTCTTCTTCTGAAGCTAATGCAATAGAAGAATCAATTGCCAATGCTTTATTATCACCACGTAGCTCCACGCCTCTTTCCTTCAAGGAAGAAAACAGCTCGCTACCAAATTGCTGCGCCCAATTCTCATGAAGTATAATCGTTTCAATTGCATTACATACAGATGGACGCTGCGTTTTTGCGTTTATAATAATATTAAATGCCATTTGTTTATCCGCTGTTTCATCAATGAAAATATGACAATTCCCCGCACCTGTTTCAAGTACTGGAACAGATGCTTCTCTCACTACAGTATCTATTAACTGCTTGCCGCCTCTTGGGATAAGAACATCCAAGTACTCATTCAATGTAAACAACTGCTTTGCACTATCGCGCGTTGTATCTTCTATGAGCTGTACGCTTTCTGGAGGCAAACTTGTTTGTTTGAGCGCCCTGTGAATAACGCTAACGATGGCTTTGTTAGAATGAATAGCAGAAGAACTACCACGTAGTATTACTGCATTTCCTGTTTTTAAGCAAATTGTAGCAGCATCCACTGTCACATTCGGCCTTGCCTCGTAAATCATTCCGACAACACCAAGTGGTACGCGCATCTCCTGAATAGATAATCCATTTGGTCGTTCCCATGCACTAACACGCTCTCCAACAGGATCACGTAAATCAATTAGCTGCTTAATTCCCTCAGTCATATCAATGATACGCTGTTCATTCAGCATAAGACGATCAAGAAGAGAATCAGAAAACCCTTTTGCCTTCCCTTCTTCGATATCCTGTTTGTTTTCCTCTAAAATATAAGCTTTTTCTACTATCAGCTGATCAGCAATCGCAGCAAGTGCTTCGTTTTTTTGATTTGTAGATTTAAGCACAAGTTCTCTAGCGATTTTTTTCGCTTTTTGTCCCTTTACCAACACTTCATTCATTTTCATTTCCTCCTTTTTAAAGGTTAATCAGTTTATTATTTGAGGACCATTTAACACGAGTATCTAAATCTTTCCTGCCCATTAAAATTTGCGTGCTCTCTTTTCTTAAAATGAAACCCAATGATCTCTATGGATGACTTCATAATTATGCCTTTCGCCTCTTGCTTGAATATCATGGCTCTGCATACCTTTTAGACCCTTTAGTTCCTCTGCACTATATGTGCATTGTCCTTTTCCTATTACGTGTCCTTGTTGCGTGATTACTTCTACGACTTCGCCCGCTTGGAAAAATCCTGTCACATTTGTAACGCCAGCAGGAAGTAGGCTCTTTCCATGCTGAATGATGGCAGTAACTGCCCCGGCATCTACTTCAATTTGTCCGCTAACAAGCGAATGCAAGGCGATCCATTGCTTGTTCATCTTAATCACTTTTTGAGGAGCATTCCCGATATACGTTCCATCACCTTTGCCCTTCAAAACATCTAAAAACTTCTCCTGTCCACGTCCTGTTCCGATAAATACACTCACCCCAAGAGATAGTGCCGTCTTTGCGGCATCGATTTTTGATTTCATACCGCCAGTCCCAAGTTTTGAGCCAGCATCTCCAGCAAGAGAAGCGATTTCTTCCGTAACTTCAGGAAGAAAATAATATTTTTTCGCATCCGTATTTTTTTGAGGATTTTTGTCATATAAGCCATTCACATCGGTAAAAATCATAAGCATATCTGCCGACACAAGTCCGCTTACTAAAGCTGACAGCATATCATTATCACCGAACGTTAGCTCTTCTAAAGAAATGGAATCATTTTCATTGATTATAGGAAGAGCAGAACGGTTTAGTAGCTCTCCTAAAGTAGCGTAAGCGTTACTGTATTGTTCTTTTCTAGAAAAATCACTTCTCGTTAGTAAAAGTTGTGCAGTAACGATACCATATTTACGGAATTCCTCCGTGTATGCCTGCATTAATAAACTTTGCCCGACAGCGGCAGCAGCCTGTTTCCCTTTAATTGTCACAGGTCTGCTAGGATACCCTAGAGCAGAAAAACCTGCAGCGACGGCCCCAGATGTAATTAGTAAAACTTCATGCCCTTCCTCTTTCATTCGTGCCAATGCGGCAACGTGATCTGAAAGTTGTTCTTTACAGATGCCTCCATGACTCGCTGCCAAGGAACTACTCCCAATCTTTACAATAATTCGTTGTTTTTTCACTTTTTTATCCCCCAAGTCTAAAATCAAAGTTTTAATAAATTACACTTTTATTTATACAGTTTGCAGCTATGTCTATCCTCATCAATGCTGCACCTATAGTACTAAAGGGCAAAATAAAAATGACCGCTTCGCCCTTAATAAAATAAAAAGGACGAAACGGTCATTGTTCCGCGGTACCACCTTAATTGATATACATAGATATCCACTTGGCGCCTATAACGCAGGCGTACGCCTAAACTTTCATTTAAGACTCGGGGATAGGTTCGATACATTCTATACGAGGAATCTTTCAGCCGGTGAATTCCACTCTCTTTCGTAAGAAGACATATGTACTAGTTCCCTTCAACGATTTTCAATTTAATTTTTTATATTATGCGATATAATGTGATTTGGTGTCAAGAAGTATTTTTAAAAATAAATAGAGCGGCAAGTTACTTGTATGAAATTATTACCCTACTGAATGAAAATACAAATCGATATAAGTTTAACTCATATTCATCAACATAAAACCTAAAATTAAAGTGTATATATTTACATAATGTCGAATATAATTGATTTTCAACTTTTGGTGTTGCAAAAAGGAATATATTCTCTTAGAATGTTTCTTTATATTGCATGGAGATATCATTATTATTTTAAAATAATAATATCAGACCGATATAATTTATGATAAAAGGAGCCAGATTGAGTTATTATGGACAAACAAATTGGATTCATCGGATGCGGAAATATGGGAATGGCTATGATTGGCGGGATGATAAACAAAAATATAGTGTCTTCAAATAAAATCATTTGTTCAGATTTAAACACTACGAATTTAAAAAATGCTAGTGAAAAATATGGACTTACTACAACTACTGACAACAATGAAGTAGCTAAAAATGCTGATATTTTAATTTTATCAATTAAACCAGACCTATACGCATCAATAATTAACGAAATAAAAGAAGTGATAAAAAACGATGTTATCGTCGTAACGATCGCTGCAGGAAAAAGCATTAAAAGTACTGAGGATGCTTTTCATAAAAAGTTAAGGGTTGTAAGAGTAATGCCTAATACACCTGCTCTTGTTGGAGAAGGAATGTCTGCGTTATGTCCTAATGAAATGGTGACAGAAAGGGATTTAGAAGATGTACTAAACATTTTCAATAGTTTTGGTCAAACAGAAATAGTAAGTGAAAAATTAATGGATGTTGTAACATCTGTAAGTGGTTCTTCGCCAGCATACGTATATATGATTATAGAAGCGATGGCAGATGCTGCCGTACTAGATGGTATGCCAAGAAATCAAGCATATAAATTCGCAGCTCAAGCTGTATTAGGCTCTGCAAAAATGGTACTAGAAACAGGAATACATCCAGGTGCATTGAAAGATATGGTTTGTTCTCCAGGCGGAACAACAATAGAAGCTGTAGCAACATTAGAGGAAAAAGGCTTACGAACAGCCATCATTTCAGCTATGCAGCGTTGTACGCAAAAGTCTGTTGAACTATCCGGTCAAACTAAAAAGTAACAACTGCAAAAAAGACCAGATTAGCTGAATACACAAATCTTTAAACAGCTTTACACTTTATGCACATGTGATTTACATACTCCCCTGTTTCCACTAAAAGATAAACGGACAAATTCATGAATAATTGAGTTTGTCCGTTTCGTATTTTGTTATCCTAAAATAATTCCCCTGTTCTTATTATCATTTATTTCATAGCGTAATGCCCTTTTATTATTAAGGTAACATCATTTTCATGTCTATTGAAATATTCTCAGGGACTAAGCATAATATCCATTAAAAAAGGTTGTGGTATCAATCGCCTCAAATTGTTAACATAATAATTTATCGTCTCCTTATATTAATACCTACTATTTCCTAATCCACCTCCATTACAATTTAAATCATTTAAGTTTTCTCCATACCGTGCATCTACTAGTTAAACAAAAACTCCCCTTAAATCGAAAATGATTAAGGGGAGTCAGTCATATTTGATGAAGTTATAGTTCTGATTTCACTGGAATAGAAACATTATTTTTCACTAAATTTTTAACTTCTTTAAAGCTAACAAAATTGTTGTTTTGCTCATCCCAAAGACGGAAACGGAGTGATCGCAAACTTGTAGCAAGAGTAATCGTTGGTACATTCTTTAAAGGAAGCGTATTATTGTGTGCCTCTTCTAATTTATAATTAGGTACTCTTGGACTTAAATGGTGAACATGATGATACCCAATATTACCAGTTAGAAATTGCAGGATTTTGGGAAGTTTATAAAAAGAACTTCCTTCCACTGCTGCTTTCACATATTCCCACTCTTTATCTTCTTCAAAATAAGAATCCTCGAATGTGTGCTGTACGTAAAACAGCCAAATACCTATTGAACCTGCTATTAAGAATATGAAACCATGTACTAAAAGAAACGATTGCCATCCGATTGCCCAGCAAAGTAATCCTACTAAAGCAACAATTAAAACATTCGTCAAATAGGTATTCATGCGTTCCTTCTTTCTAGCACCTTTTCTGTTAAATCTATTTTTAAGTAGGAAAACATAAATCGGACCTAACCCAAACATAACCAATGGATTGCGATATAAACGATATGCTAAACGGAGTCTAAATGGCGCTGCCAAATATTCATTCACTGTAAGGGTCCAAATATCTCCTGTACCTCGCTTATCCAAATTACCACTTGTAGCGTGATGAACGGAATGCTCATGCCCCCATTGATCAAACGGGAATAAAGTTAAAACACCCATACATGTCCCTACTATTCTATTTACACGACGACTTTTAAAGAAAGAATGATGGGTACAATCATGAAAAATAATGAAAACCCGTGTCATAAATCCAGCGGCTAACACAGCTGGAACTAATGCTAACCAATAAGAAACGGACAAACTTTTATAAGCAAGGTACCATAAGATAATAAATGGCACTACCGTATTGATGATTTGCCAAACACTTTTTTTTGCCGTTGATTTTTCAAAAGGAGCAACTTGTTTTTTTAAATTTTTAGTATTTTGTAAGGTCATTTTTTCTAATTCCTTTCCTTTATGTTGCTAATTCGTATTATAACACATTATTAGTAGTAGGTGTTATACGCAGGTATAATAAATATTTTATACTATGAAAATCTCTTTTTTCTTACTCATTCCTTACAAATTGCTTACGTCCAGAATAGCTTCTATTATAGGAAAGAAAGAGCATTTGTGCCGGAAATTCCGAAGTTTTTCCCAATAAATATATTAATTAAAAAGAAACACAGAATTTTTTTCACTTCTGTACTGCCCCGTTTCCACAATCAGAAGTGAACTGTCCCATAAGTCGGTGTCACCGACTTTGATATGCTCCTCTTAGTTTCACCTTATTCTATCGATATACGTAATGTTCACTTGTTGCAACTGATTTTACCGGAACTGGATCTATTTCATGAACAAATCAAATTACTTTTAAAATAAAAAACTAGTCTATTTTGAAAACTTCCCTCACTTTTATTTAACTGTTATTCTATATAAAATATAAAAATTTAACGTCCGTTTATTTAATTTCAAATCTATGATATATTCAAAATATTAATCACACAAAGTTAATAAAATGAAAACAAGGGAAATTTATGAAAAAACATATTTTATATTCATACTAAAATCACATAGTTTTTAGTATAGAAAGGAGATTCAAAATTTGAATAAGAATTTAACCAAAATTACATTAATAAACGGTATCGCTCTTATACTTTATCATTTTTTTAAATGGTATTTAGTTGAATTCCTTACCCCATTTGTTATGCCATTTCTTTCAATAATAGTTCATGGATTGTTTTTCTTAATATTAATTTTCACAATCATACATCTCATTAAATACAAAAATTGGAAATCGTTAATTATTCAACTAATCATAGTAATTACTTGGATATGTATACCATTTAATGAGATTTATATAAATTTAGATTTTATTATCTATAAAGAAGATCGTGAAAAAGTTATAGCACTTATAGAACATAAAGAGTTAACTCCTAATGTTCATTATGATAGTAAACAAATTCATTTACCTAAACAGTTTGCATCCACTTCCAAAAACGGTGGGGATGTAATTATTCAACAAAATAAAAATGGTATTTCTGTTTTCTTTTTTACTTATCGTGGTATATTAGATAATTTTTCAGGATTTATTTACACACCAAATGATACTAGACCAAACAAATACGACTTTAATAATGAATATAAAGAAATCACAAAAATAGAAAAAAGCTGGTATTATGTCACATCATATTAAAGAACACAAAGATTTTCTTTTAATTATATTAAAAACATACCGTATTTATAGAAAGGGAATGCTTGTATACTATATACTGATCTGTACTGTATTCCCTAATTAGGCCCGACACGAATTCTTGTCGTATTAGCTCATTCAAGGTGATGCAATTTTTTTACAAGCGATACATCTTTTTTATCATATAGATCGCTTTAACGCCACTCAATATAGAGGTTGCTGTTTCAAATGACTTGAACCTTAACATAGGAGTAGCATAACACATCCATCAACTTAAGAATTTTCTCGTTTTGGATTATTTGTTTTTCTCAGCTTGATTGTGACAGGGCACTGCCAACAAAAAGCGATTTTCGTACGCTAAGCGATCTTTTATATAAAAAAACCGATTTCCTGTAATCTAAAGGATAATCGGCCGTGTTACTATTCATTTATTTGTAGTAGTTGAAGAAATTCTAAAGGTATAATCATATTAATTATTATCTATAAAACAATTCGCTTCTCAGTTTTAGAGTCGAAATAATGAACTTTATCCATATTCAAAACTAGATCTATATTAGATTGACTTTGCACATCTAAAGATGTGTCCACACGTGCAACAAAGGATTGTCCATTAATATTAGAATATAGATATGTTTCTGCTCCCATTAATTCTGCTACATCAATCGGTACTGTTACTTTTGTGTTATATGGTAAATCCTCGATTTCTTTTCCATAATAAAAGTCTTCTGGACGTATTCCTATTATGATTTCTTTATTCGTATATCCCTTATTTCGCAAGCCTTTCCTCTTCTCTTCTGACACTTCAATTTTCCACTTATCAATCATAACTGCATTATCTATTAATACTCCTTTGAAAAAATTCATTCCAGGAGAACCAATGAATCCTCCGACAAATACATTCTCTGGATTATCATACACTTCTTTCGGTGTACCGACTTGTTGTACAATCCCGTCTTTTAATACAACTAATCGCGTTGCCATCGTCATCGCTTCTATTTGATCGTGTGTAACATACACAGTTGTTGTTTCCAGCTGCTTGTGTAATTTTGTAATCTCAGCACGCATTTGAACGCGTAATTTCGCATCTAAGTTTGATAAAGGCTCGTCCATTAAAAATACTTTTGCATTTCGAACAATCGCTCGGCCTAAGGCAACACGCTGGCGCTGCCCACCTGAAAGTGCTTTTGGCTTCCGGCTTAAATACTGCTCAAGTCCAAGAATTTTTGCTGCATGTTGCACACGCTGGTCAATTTCTTCTTTACTATACTTTCGTAGTTTTAATCCAAATGCCATGTTTTCATACACACTCATATGCGGATAAAGTGCATAGTTTTGAAATACCATTGCAATGTCTCTATCTTTCGGTGTAATATCATTTACACGTTTTCCGTCAATATAAAAATCGCCCTCTGAAATCTCCTCAAGTCCTGCAATCATACGTAATGTTGTAGATTTCCCACACCCTGAAGGGCCAACCAAAACGATAAATTCTCCATCATTTACTTCTAGGTTAAAATCTTTTACGATTGTCACATCATGATCATATTTTTTGTAAATGTTTTTGAATGATAGTTGAGCCATAATATCCTCCTAGAATTCGAGCTATATTTATAGATATTGTTAAAAATTATGATGACATGAATTATAAAATCTTCGAAATATCCTTCATACTGTTTAAAATATAATCCGCTTTTCCTTCTAAATCTTCCTTCCTGCTCGCACCCGATAAAACGCCCACTACTTTAATGTTACTATTTCTCGCAAATGTAACGTCTGTTAATGTATCACCTACCATAAGCACATCTTCTTCAGTTAGTGAAAATTTTTCTTTAAACATATGATAAAAGTCACTTTCAGGTTTTGTCCTATTCACACCATCATCTGCACCTAAAAAATCTACATAATCATATAACTCAGTCATTTTCAGAGAATGAATAGCTGCATCAACATCGTCTGCCGTAACAACCCCAATAATATATTCATTGTCTTTTAAATATCGTAACGTTTCCTTTGCACCTTCCACTTCTGTAAATACAAGATCATCTGCAGTAGAGTACTTTTTGAATAGAAGACATACATTTTGAATAAAATCCTCTTTATTCACATGTTGATTTTCTAACAACGAATACCATGCAGCCGCAATAAAGTAATTTGTGCGACAAGCTAGTAAACTCGTACTCTCAAAATCGTTATCATTCATACCAATAATCGTTAAGTAGTCATCTCGTTTACTTTTTTCATTTGGATACGTTTGAAATATATCATCTAACACACGATGCACAATTTTGTACCAAACTGAATCTAACTGTATTAATGTTCCATCTTTATCAAAAATAATCGCTTTATTCACCTTTTATTCCCCCTATAACTTCATTCCATGTTTTTATATTTTTATTCTGAACTTTATTATGAATAGGATTAATAAATACTACTAATTCGTCCTCTTCCCATCCCTCAACTCTAGCGTACGCCCCTTCATTTAAAGAGAATGCAAAGGTTACATCGCTTCCGTATTCTTTTTCAATCGTTCTTCCATTTATAAGTAATCTCCACTCACACGGTTTATCTGCTTGAACGTTATAAATAATATTTCCTTTAGCCTCATCTCCGACAGCAATCGTTTCACCTTCGTTTTGAATATCTATCGTTAGTTTTCTAAATCGAGAGAAATAAATTCTTCCGTTTTTGATCGCAAATTTCAAGTTTTTAATTGATAAACCGTTACATAATACATATGTTCCTGGATCACCGTAAATGGATGGGTCTTTTGATCCTGGGAATGTTTTAGATGGATGTAAATGAGAATCACTTCCTCCTATTCCCCAGATTTTAAGACCATTTGACCACATTTGATCGAAACAACGCAAAGCTTCTAAAGTAGATGATTTACTTTTTTTATAAGTTGGATCACACATAATCTCCATCGTATGAACATTTTCTAGGTTAATATTAACTTGGTTCGCCCAAGGCTTCATAAATGGATGATTCACACTCACTAAATAACCTTTTTCTTTCATGAGTGAAAATAATGCATTCATTTTTTCAGCACTAAATGATTCATCTACATACTCTGTAAAATCAATGAATTCTCTTATACCAAATATATTGTAATGGCCGTAAGGAGTTGTAAGTTCCATAGATGGTATAATTAATGTGTTTCCTTTTTCATAAGATGGCATAACAATATTGTGTTCCGTCGCATATAAAAAATCTAATTCTTGTTTTTCACATACTTGCATTCCAAGTTCATCATCTATCTCGCCATCTGTTAAATCTGTATGTTCATGAAAATCCCCTTTGTACCAGCGATGCTCTTCATTTACTACCTTATTAAAACGGTCTTCATCGATAAAAACATTGCCCTTACAAAAATGCTCTCTATTATACTTTCGTTCCAACTGATCATTCACTTCTATATTTACTGTATAGTCAACTTTTTCCCCAGTAAATTTCACTACTTTCTTTGCACAATGAGGGATATATACGACTTCTAATTCCCAATTACCTGACTGCATGTCTCCTCCAATACAACCAGCAGAACAAAACTTTGAATCTTTCGAAATGACTAGTTTTTCATTTACAATTGGAGTTTGATATTGTATGCGCACACAACCGTTAGGATCTCTCAAGATTAGTAAAAGCGGAATTTTCCGGCTATCCCCTTGATCAATTGTTAATGTAAAGTTTGCAATATTAGTTTCATCCATTTGGAAACAGTGTTTATTTTTTACGAATGGAGAAAGTGTTATCGTACTTGTTATTTCGATCATAGTTCTCACACCTTTTTAAGTGAATTTTAGAGGCACTTCCTTCAAAAGCACCTCACGTTCATACTACAAACAGGTTTATTTCTTCTTTTTCAGAACTTTATCTAATTCTTCTTGCGCAACTTTAGCTGCTTCATCTAATGCTTTCTTTGCTGGAACCCCTTCAATCTCTACTTTATCTTTTGCTACATTTAAAGCGTCATTGATTTTTCCGCCCGTTGGATCTACAAATGGTCCCACTCCATTATTGTTGGCTTGTTCTAACGGAACTAATGCTTGTGGTTGTTTTTTAACAAATTCAGCATATGGACCGTACTCTGTTACATTGTTACGAACAGGAATATAGCCTGTTGCCATTGACCATTCAGCCGTTTTCTCCGTACTTGTCGCAAATTTCATAAAGTCATATGCACCTTTTGCTACTTCTGGATCAATATTTCTCGTTAATGTGAATAAATATGTTTCTAATTTTGGTGCTGGTTTATTATTATCCCAAGCTGGTTGTGGCAATGCGTCAAACGTGTTAAGACGTTCTTCTTCCGTCATTCCTTTACCTAATGATTTGAAAACAAATCCTTGGTCACCAGATGATCCTGTAAACCCTAATGTTCTGCCTTCTACTAAATCAATTACCGTTTTATCCCAATATTCCCATCCAGTACCACCTGAATGTATTTTCATAATTTTATCTTCATGAAGCCATGTGCGGAATTTCTCCCATACCGTAACCCAAGTATCATCGTTAATTAATACTTTTTTACCATCTTCACTTAATACATTGCCACCAGCACTACGGACTACATCAATTAAGTTTGATGTCCCCCACATTGGCATCCAGCCAGCATATGAAACATTTCCGTTTTCACCACGTTTTGCGACTGTTTTTGCTACCTTTTCTACACCTTCCCACGTCTTTAAATCCTCTTTTGTAAAGCCATTTTCCGCTAATGCTTTTTTATTGTAATAAAAGATTTGTGTTGTACCGTAAAACGGAATTCCATATAACTTTCCGTCAATTGTTGCTTGCTCCATAAAACCTTTTCCGTAATCTTCTTTTTTGAAATTATTATCATTTTTAACAGATTCATCTAAAGGTACGATTAACTGTTTTTTAACATATTCTTGAATGACGTCTGAACCTAGTAATGCGATTGCTTCTTGGTTATTCGCTGCAAATCCACTTTGTAGCTTTTGATAAGACTCATCGTAGTTACCCGCTTTCGTCGTTTTCACTACATATTTGTCCTGACTTTTATTGTATTCTTCCACGATCTTGTCTACACGATCTGCAAGAGAACCACCCACTCCATTTATGAATGGAACAACAACCTTCTCGCCTTCTTTACTTGCTTTAACCGTACTTCCTTTTCCACCTGAACAACCCGCAAGTGCACTAACAAACAATGTTAAAACTGTTAGAAGCATGAATAGTTTTTTCATCCCACATATCTCCTTTAATATTTAATTACCCCTTTATTCCTGAATCAGTAACACCAGATAAGAACCATTTTTGTAGAATTAAAAATACGATTAAGAGCGGCACCGTTGCGATTGTACTTGCAACCATAATGTGTGACCAATCTCGTCCTAAAGAACTATTAATGAAATAATCAGCAATTCCATTCGTAATTAACTTTTGTGTATTATCTTTCAAAATAAGAGCTGGCCAAATGTAATTATTATAGTTACCAATAAATGTGACCAATCCTAATGTTACAAATGATGATCGTGTCATTGGAAAAATAATCTTCCAAAGAATACGCCAATCACTCGCTCCATCAATTTTGGCTGCTTCTACTATTTCAAAACCAACTTTGTGGAACGTTTGTTTCAAATAGAAAATACCGAATACGCTAACAGCCATAGAAATCATGTATCCAAAATGTGAATCAAGCAAACCAAATTTCCCTAACATTACATATACAGGAACATACGATACAGCTCCAGGGATCATATAGGTTGCCATCACAACACTAAACGTAATATTCTTGCCTTTAAACTTATAAAATGCCAACATATAAGCAAAAAGCGCTGACGAAACAAGTACATATATAGTAATGATGAAAGAAGTATAGAAACTATTAAATAAATATGTGCTAAATGGAAGTATATCTAATACTTGCTGATAATTTTCCCAGTGAAATTCTTTAGGCCAAAAACCTCCTTGTAATACTTCACTAGATGTTTTAAACGAACCAAGCACCATCCATATGAATGGAAAAATAAATAGTATACTTGATAATGCTAGAAAGAGATGCTTTACGATTAATGGACCTTTTTTCATATTATTCACCTTAATAGTTCACCCACTTGTCACCTATTATTTTGTTTATAACAGATAGTAGTATTGTAATGATTAGTATGATAAATGCGATTGCTGTTGCAGATCCCATATCAAATTGTTCAAACCCTTGTTGGAAGAATAAATAAAGTAACGTACGCGTCGAACCACTAGGTCCACCTTGTGTTAAAATTTTTATTTGATCGTAAGCCTGCACTGAAGAAATTGTATTGACAACAACTAAGAAGAACGTTGTTGATGAAACCATAGGCAGTGTTACATATCGAAATTTCTGCCATGAATTTGCTCCATCAATACTAGCTGCTTCATATAAACTATCTGGAACTTTCTCTAATGCGCCGATATAGAAGATCATCGTCCAACCAACTAATTTCCAAACTGTCACAATAATGACTGCTAACATCGCTGTTTGACTACTTTGAAGCCAGTCCAAACCTGGTATCCCGAAAAAGTTTAGAACTTTATTAATAACTCCAAATTGAGGTTCATATAAGAGTGACCACACAATGGATACAGCTATTGTTGGCGTTACCCAAGGTGAAAAGATCATTAATTGGTACAATGCAGAACCTTTGAATTTTTTTCGGAAGAATAATGCGAATCCTAAACCTAATGCAATCGTTGGAATCACTGTTCCAATTCCGAAATAAAACGTATTTAGCAATGCTTGCATAAAAGAATCTTGTGTAAATAAATTGAAATAGTTTTCTAAACCAACAAAATTAAAATCATTCGTCATAAAATCCCAATCAGTAAAACTAATACCTAAACTAATGAAATTCGGAATAATCCAAAATAATATTAGAGGTATTCCAACTGGTATCAAAAAGAACACAGCTTTTGATAGTTTTATTTGCATTCTTGCCACCTCCTAATTCATATTGTACGAGTATATTATTAACACAATGTTGTTAATTTGTTAACTAATTGTAAAAACAACAAATAAACAAAATAAAACAACACATAAACAAAAGAAGACTATTTCTCAACTTACTAAGAAATAGTCTTCTTTTTGTTTTTCTATACTGTTATTACTTCTACCCCATTACTTGTTAACACATTTTGCCACGCCTCATCGAGCTTAGCGTTTGTATATAATGCATCTATATCACTAAAATTCCCGCTTTTATAAAACTTTGTTAAATTAAACTTTGACTCATCTACCATCATTACAACTTGTTTTGCATTATGCTTTAACTGCTTATATATTTGTGCATCTTCAATATACGAACATGTTAGTTCCTTTTCTAAAGAAATTCCATCACACGAAGCAAATAACTTATTAACAGTGAAATGGTCAAGATAGTTTAACGTCATTTCTCCAGACAATGCTAATGAATTTGTATTCAATATTCCTCCAATGACTATTAACCTGCAATCAAAGGAATCATATTGTTCTTTAAGCTCAATAATTTTATTTACAGCTGGTATCGAGTTTGTTAAAATCGTCAAATTCTTTTTATCGTGTATGTAATCCAAAATTTGCATTGTGGTTGTCCCAATTTCAATTGCGATAATATCATTATCTTCTACGAGTTTACTTGCTTCCATTGCAATTTTTCGTTTTTCTTCAATATTTTCAGCTCGGCGCTTATTAAAATGAAATTCTAGTGTCTGATCTTTTTTCTTAATTGCACCACCATGTATTTTCGTAAGCTGCCCTTCCTTGTGCAACATATCTAAATCTCTTCGTATCGTTTCTGTTGTAACATTTAATACCTTCGCTAAATCATTCACCATAACCCGGTTGTACTTTTCTAACTCATCTAGTATGTGTTTTCTTCGTTCAAATTGTGTGTACGATTTCATTTCATTAACACCTCGTCAAATTACGTAAAATATTGATTTTCTAAAAACTCTTATTATAAAGTGAAACTTTAATCAGTGGGGGTTTTGTTCATTCCCCACTGATTATTAGCCCACACCAATCGGGCTTTTACGAGCAGCCCGATTCCTACCTAACTTCTTTGCCCAGCCGAATTTTGAGGTGGGAGTCTTACCGCCCACAAATAGCGGGATAAGAAAGACTTAATCGTTACTTTTAACATAACATCATTTACAGAAAGAAGGAACGATTATCTTTACTATATTTCGTCAAAGGAACAATGATATATATCACCATATTCACCATACTTTTTTATTACAGGAAGTCTATTTGTTTGGCGCCCTTTTTTATAAAGAGTAGTACTTTTTATTTTCATCTAAAATTTAAATTTACTTAACAATAAAAACAAGATTAAAATAAATAAAAGTTTATTGTTAAACGATAAATTTCATGTTAGATTAAATAGATAATATTTAAATGAGGTGCTTTATATGAAACAAGGATCAACACTCTTTTTAAAGACAGCTATTATTCTGATTGGAATCCCTGTTCTTGCTTTATGTATATTTTTAGTTCCTAACATAGGGAATTATGCAGCGGAATTGTATCCCGATATTGCATATATAAAATATCTTATTTTAATCAATCTGTATGCAACGGTGCTACCTTTTTATTTTGCTCTGTATCAAGCTTTTAAACTTGTAAGCTTCATTGACAAGGGTAACGCTTTCTCGAAATTATCTGTTAGAGCTTTAAAGAAGATAAAACACTACGCAGTAACAATTAGTATTTTATATGTTGCAGGCATGCCACTCTTCTATCTTGTGGCGGAGAGAGCTGATGCACCAGGTATTATTATACTTGGCATGCTCCTAATCTTTGCTTCAATGGTTATCGCAGTCTTTGCTGCCGTTCTCCAAAGACTTTTAAAAGATGCGATAGATATAAAATCAGAAAATGATTTAACGGTCTGAGGTGAATAACATGGCAATAATAATTAATATTGATGTAATGTTAGCTAAAAGAAAAATGAGTGTAACAGAGCTTTCGGAGAAGGTTGGAATTACAATGGCTAACCTTTCTATATTAAAAAATGGAAAAGCAAAAGCAATTAGAATTACAACTTTAGATGCTATTTGTAAAGCATTAGAATGCCAACCTGGGGATATTTTAGAATATCAACCTGAAGATACCGAATAAAAAAGAGTCCTTCTATTAATGAAGGACTCTTTTTATTGCTCATTACGGCGCGAAGCTAACTTGACCCGTCAAAACTAAAATAATTGCGATGATCCAAAATATAAAAAATGATGAGGACAGTACTAATGAAATAATAGCTATCCCCTTCTTCTCTGTTTTTTTCGTCATTGTGATTATTGAAAGTATAATACCTACACCTGTAAGAGCAATCGTTACATAATCTCCAACTATATTTCCCGCATTCGCTATTCTCGTCGGAGTTATAAAAACGAATAAAAAACACATAATTCCGATGAGTAAAGATATATAGCTTATTATACTGTACTTCTTTTTGGGAACTATTTCGGTTTTCATCTTACTATCAAATTTTTCATGCACTTCTTTATACTTAGCTTCATTTTGTAACTACTAAATCCGCCCTATCCCTCGGTGATTCCGCTTCCCAATAATACTCCTCAGCTTTCCAATACCTACTTTGAAATTTTGAAAGATTCTTCTGCGTTTCTGGACTTTCACGTAGAAACCTTGTCTCTCTTGAACAATCCAAATACACCATATAATGAAAAAAATCTCTCCATTCTTTTCGCTGCAGAAAAACTCCTTCTATAATTATTACACCTACTAAAGGAAGCTGTATTTCTTTCATTTCACATGAGTCTGTTTCATCATGATAAAAAGGTAATTCTAATTCAATAGCGCTTTGTAACTTTTGAAAAAGGTTTCGCAGCAACCAATCGATATCCCATTGAAAGTTGTAATACTCATACCACTCTTCAAATCCAGTATTATATCGCTTGTTACGCTCGGTAATATGATCGTCAATATGAAAAATATGAAACGGAATTCCATTTCGTTTCATATTTCCTTCTAATTTTTTAACCAATGTTGTTTTACCCGAACGACTTAGTCCGTCTATACCTATTATAAATTGCTTATCTTTATGTCCCTTAATAACCTTCATTATTTCATTTGTGCTCATTACTTTTGCCAATCTTCTTTTAATAATGAATAAACGACCGTGTCATGAGCAACATCATTTTGAATCATATATTTCCGAAGTAATCCTTCTTCTTGAAATCCGATTTTTTTTAATAAATTACGGGAAGCTTCATTTTCTATATATACGACAGCTGCAATTCTTATAAAGTGCAACGTTTCAAATCCGTAAGCTAGTATTGCTTGCAGTGCCTCTGTTGCGTATCCTTGCCCCCAATATGTATCATCTAGCTCATAACCAATTTCAGCCCGTTTATGATGATTGTTAATTAAATGAAATCCACACGTACCAATTAATTGATCCGTTCCTTTCTTCTCTATTCCCCAGCGAAATACGCTTCCCTCTTCATTACGCTTTCTAAACGTTTGAATTGTCGTTTTCGCTTGCTCAATATTTTCGAAAGCATCCATCCCAAAATAACGAATAACGGATTCTTTTGAAAAATAATGGAACATCGTTTCTGCATCTAACAGTGTAAGTTCTCTTAATAGTAAACGTTCTGTCTCTAATTTTGGAAACCCCATCCTCTTTTTCTCCTTCTATTCTAATGAACTACAAATTTCAATATAATTACCGTCTGGATCGGCAATGTAAGCAATTGTTTGTCCCCACGGTTTTACGATTGGCTCAACTAGAACTTTCACCCCTTGTTCTTTTAATTTCTCAATCGTTTCCTTTACATCCTCTACAACAAACCCTAACTCAAAATGAGAGGATTGTAGTACACCTTCTGTAAGAGGTAGTCCCGTTAACTCCTTAACATCCTCTCGTGTATTCATCGCTAAAATTGTTGCTCCTGTTTCAAATTCAATATATGTACCGTGCTCTGCTCTTATTGGCAATCTTAAAATTTCTTTATAAAACTGAAGACATTGCTCAAACTTTTCTACATATAAAATAATGTATTTCATTTTTAAGTTCATAATTATTCCCCCTTTACCTTCACCTCTAAAAATTCGACAAATGTTTTTAAAAACCTTGTACCTTATTGAGATGAGCACAAAAAAATGAGGCCGATTTCTCGGCCCCCCAGCTTATTGGCATAAAACAGGAGATTTGGTTTGGACATAACCAGTTCTTACATTTATTATATTTTATTTTTTCTGAATTTTAAATATAATAAACACCTATTTATATTGAGAAAGTTTTTTTACTTGCATAAAATCATACCGCTTAAGAAATGCTACAAATGGAGGTGTATACATATGGAACCAATGCTATGTCCAAGCTGTAAAACGAACCGAACGCGCTTTAATATTCTTGAGCAACAAGTAAAACCAGTAAAGTTAAATCCACAAACTGGTCAAGTAGAAGAAGAATACACAAATGAAACGATGAACGCTTTTCATATGGCTTATCAAGGACCTACTTACCGCGTCCAATGTGCTGTATGTGGGCTTGTTGAAAACCCAGAACAATTTATAAAACCTGCGCAAAATCAGTCTTTCTCATAAAATCATTACTATCCCTTATAGAAATAGATTTTCTTTAAGGGATTTTTCCTTTTAATGAGGTAGTACAAAACGTATTTCTTCCTTATTTTAAACTCCATACTCTTCTGGTAATATTTACATAAGAGAGGTGAATTGAACTACCCCCACTTTCACTTCGTTTAGAAGTGGGGGATTCCTAAGTAAAGAGTTCTATCGAACTCTAATTTATTAGGCTAACCCCGCAGTCCTTGCGGTTAGAAGCCTTATTGCTTCATTCTTTAGATTGATACTTGCGTTAATATCCCTATCATGATGTGTATGACAAGAAGGGCAATCCCATTTACGTAGGTTTAGATTTTTAACGTCTTTGTTTTGATATCCACAACAAGAACATAATTGGCTTGAAGCAAATGTTTTCGATACGACAATGATTTGTTTGCCGTACCATTTTGCCTTATATTCCAACATGGTTCGAAATTGTGACCATGATACCTCACTAATCGCTTTTGCTAACTTATGATTCTTTAACATATTCGATACTTGCAAATCCTCTATACCAATAACATCGTGGTTTTTGATGATTTCAGTCGAGATTTTTTCCAAGTAATCTTTTCTAGCATTTGCCATGTATTCATGAATTCTAGCTACTTTTACTCGTTGTTTATTCCAGCGAGAAGATCCTTTCATTCTTCTAGAAAGAACACGCTGTGCTTTTGCCAACTTCTCTTCTAACGATCGAAAAAACTTCGGATTTTTATAGGTTGTTCCATCTGACAAAATGGCGAAATCTTTTAGTCCCACATCCATTCCAATGTAAGAATTTGTTTTCGGAAGTTCTTGCACTTCTGTTTCAACTAACAATGACACAAAGTATCTACCAGAAGGGTTCCGTCTAACCGTAGCATTTAAAATACGTCCCTTTACTTCACGACTTTTGGCAAATCGAACAAGACCTAGTTTTGGCAATTTCATTTTGTTTCCTACAACGGCAATGTTTTCATTTGTTTGTTTTGTGGTGTAAGATTGTACGTTGTTCTTCTTAGATTTGAAACGCGGGGCACTGTTTTGTTTTTTGAAAAAGCGTGTATAAGCATCCGCAAGGTTGCGAACAGACGACTGAATCGCAATACTATCCACTTCTTTTAGCCAAACAAACTCTTTCTTCAAGGCAGGAAGTTTGGCAGAGCATGTCCCATATGTCAAACCTTTTCCTGTTTCTTTATATGCATGATCCCATAGAGATAGGAAGTGATTGAATACAAAACGAGAACAACCAATCGTTTTATTGATTAGTGTCGCTTGTGATTTATTTGGATAGATACGAAATTTATATGCTTTATTGATCATCATTCATTTCACCCCCATTTCGATATAGTTCTATTATATAACAAACATACATTCGGTGGATAGTGAAGTAACAGTTTATGTATGTCGAACAATTAATATGGCTTTCTGCCATCCCTTGTCCGAAGCCAATTCATCTCCCACCTACTCACTTCGCGTTCCTTGAGGAAGGAGTCTTCTTGGCTAAAATGATAAATGATATTTAATAACAGATTAATGATTCCATCCGCATTACTACTATTAGTTTGCCACATGATCATACTCTACTTTTGGATTTTCGATTGGAAGAAGATAACAACTCCTTACGATCTACCTATATGGATTGTTTCTACTGTTTGCGGCTTTTTACTTTATTACCACTTTAAACATCAGAACACTAATAAAATTGTATTAATAGGTAGTTCATTATTATTAATCGTTTCTTCTTCATTTATGATTTTTTTAGGTATTGTTACTGGGATTACTTTGTAACTGCTAATTCTATGCCTTAAATATATAGTTTTTTATTGTGTAAAAAAGAACGAACAAAATAGAATTACATAAAAATTAAAGAAGATGATTCCAATAATCATCTTCTTTAAAAATCCACTCTTTGTTATAATATTTCGTTTTTCAATTTCTTAATTTTCCAAGAGAGCCTTATAAAGAGATACATATACATACAGCCAACAAACCCCAGCATAACTTTCGCCCAAATTGGCACTCTTGATTCTGTTGAACTTAAAAATGCATTATACATTGAGGGTAATATAGTTATTGAAATAAATGCAAAAAATTGTAGTAATTCCTTCATTTTTTGTACCTTCGTCTCTTTTTCTGAGTAAATGTCAGGTAACTCATTATCATCTTCTACCTCTTTACAAAAATAATTCCATTTCGCAAAACTCGTTACATGTTTCCACCCACACATTTCATATATATCAATATACTCTTTTTGTTTTTCTTTTGAATCTTTATAATCCAATCTAAAATCTGCTTTATATATTACATCTTTCGGCTCAGTTTTCTTAAACGTATACATTATATTATATTTTTGTAATGCCCAACCTTTTTGATGCATTTTTCTTAAAAACGCTTCTTCTTTTTCTAAACTCCATCCCGCGTAAAATTTAAATACCCTTTTTGTCTCCATCTTCCATTCACTCCCCTAATATACTGTTTCCATTCCTTACAGATCTCTGTAACCTGTTATACTCTAGCTCTAACACTTCTCTCCCAAACGGTGTTAACTCATAGCACTTCTTTCTGTCTGTAGAGGCAACTTCAACAATCAATTTCTCTTTTAATAACTTCGTAGTATTCCCGTATAAAGTACCAGGACCGAGCTTTACTTCCCCATTTGTCATCTCTCCTACCATTTGCATAATTCCATAACCATGCATTGGCTTTACAAGTGACAACAATATGTAATATGTCGCCTCAGTTAATGGAATGTATTTTTGCGCTTTCGCATTCATTATAACTACCTCCGATACATCGCTTCATGATATATCGACTTACGATACATCGTATAACGATATTGTATAATCATATTCCAAAATATACAAGTGTAATATTAAAATTAAATATCTATTTCTTCAGATTAAAAAATCATACCAATTTTCTGAATAATTTGTTAAAATATAGAAATATCCACTTTTATTTTGAAAGGAATGATACATATGATAAATAAATTAAAAGAAAACATAGGATCTGTTTTTGTCGGTAAGGAAAATGTAATTGATTTACTCCTCGTTTCACTGCTTGCTGATGGACATGTACTGCTTGAAGACGTACCTGGTACTGGAAAAACATTACTAGCAAAAACAATTTCTAAAAGCATTGGTGGTAATTTTTCTCGCGTTCAATTTACCCCTGATGTACTTCCGAGTGATGTAACAGGTATTGAATATTTCAATCCGAAAACTAGTGAATTCGAGTTAAGGCTTGGACCAGTCGTGACAAACATATTACTTGCGGATGAAATTAACCGTGCGATGCCGAGAACACAGTCTAGTTTGTTAGAAGCGATGGAAGAACGGCAAGTAACGCTTGAAAAGCAGTCTACTCCTCTTCCGAAACCGTTTTTTGTTATTGCGACGCAAAACCCGATTGAATCACAAGGAACTTTCCCTCTTCCAGATGCACAGCTTGATCGCTTTTTAATGACGATTTCAATTGGCTATCCGTCTCCTGAAGATGAGTTAAAAATGATGCGTCGTTTTCGTAACAATGCACCACTAGAAAGCGTCAAATCTGTTATTTCTTTAGAAGACATTTTAGAGACGCAGAAACAAGTGAAAGAAGTATTTGTATCAGAGGCGCTAGAACACTACATTATTAAACTTGCGCAAGCTACTCGAAATCACGATTACATTGCTAACGGTGTAAGCCCGCGTGCCACATTAGCTTTAGTACGCGCAGTTCAAGCACTAGCCTTTTTACGCGGCAGAGAATATTGCACGCCTGAAGATATACAATTTTTAGTTCCTTCCATTTGGAATCATCGTATCGTCTTGTCAATGGAAGGAGCTTTACGTACGACAAAAAATGAATTAATGCAAAGGATATTAAAAGAAGTTGACGTACCTGTGGAGATAGAGCAAGCATGAATGGACAGCGCGTTGTAACTGTACCTTTATTTTTTCAACTCCATATTATTCAATTAACTGTGCCCATCGCTTTACTTTTTACATTTTTTCTGCCGCAACGAATTATTATGTTTCTCTTTTTCTTCTACTATTTATTTGCGATTTTCATTTATAAATATGTCGCTTACATAGAGAAAAGATTTCAAGTTATAAATGAAAAACAAACAACTCGGCTTTTCCCTGATGAATCTGGACAGTTTTTTATTCATTTAAAAAATGGGGCAAATATACCACTCGTTAATGGTGTTTGTTATTTCCATTTAAATTCGTCCCTTATACCGCATAAGGATCAAGGGATTGAACAAATATCAAAAACGTTATTTTCTTTCCCATTTTCTCAACCTGCCCATTCGGCGCAAAAATGGGATTTAACATTAACTGCAACGAAGCGTGGTGTATTTCAAATTGAACAGTTCGAATGTGTATTAAAAGATCCTTTTCATCTTTTAACTGTACATTTACCTGTCTTTGATAAATTAAGAACTGAAATTATTGTGTATCCTTCACCTAAAGAGGTAGCCGGTTTGCAAGAACTTCAGCAACTATTAAACGGTTCTTATCGAACGAATTTCTCTTTTTACAATGATGAAACATCTATTATCGGTGTAAAAAGATATGAACGTGAGTCTTTCCGCTCTATCCATTGGAAAGCATCTGCTAAAATGCAGGAATTACAAGCAAAGCAATATGAGCCTGTAAAAAATTATAGTTGGACGATTTGTCTTTCTTTAGCTGCTGATCGAGGATTCGGTTGGAAAGAGAATATAGAAGACCTTATTTCATTTACCACATACATTTGCCAATACGCAACGAAGCATCAAATACCGTTTGAATTGTTTATTAGTGTATTAGCAGAAGGTGGCCCTCTGCACTTACCATTAAACGAAGGACAAGCGCATTACGGGAAGGCATTAGAGGAATTGGCACGTATTTCAGATGATAGTACGCTACTTCCGAAACAAGGATTTCTTCACTATGTAACGAGAAAGAGGGAGCGCTCGTCTACAATGATATACATTGGTTTGCAGAAGAATGAGCTTCCTCTTCTAACACAACCTACGTTTCTCATTAATAATGAAGGGATGGTGGAACCAGTTGAAAACTTGGCTATATCACATTCATGATTTCATTCTGCTCCTCCTGCTTTCATTATTAACAGAAAGAGATGAACTAATTGGTATTGCTATATTTTTAACAACAGGCTATGTAGGAGTATTTCTTATTCATAAATTAATGAAGAAAAAAACAACAGGATTTGTAATACTGTTAGTTCTTCAAATAGTCGGTTTTTCTTTATTTCTACCTTTTTCTCTTTTTGGCACAATCATATTACCACTATTTTTCTTTATCGTACAAGCGGTCGGACCTGGATATCCAGTTCAAAAATCGCTAGGTGGTATTGTATGGTTTGTCGTTTCAGCTATATTTTATGCACCCTTTCCACCGTTATGGAAATTATTAATGTTAGCCTTACATCTTATGATTACATTTTGGCTAACCGGGGCAAATCGCAAACAACAACTATTACGTTTTGCTTCTATTATTACGATTGGCGTAATAAGTATATTAATTGTTCAAGTGTTTCCTTTTATTCGACTTATTTTTGGTTTTATGACGGAAGTTATCGCATTAGGAGTCGGCTATGCTCTAATACCATTAATTAAAGCAGCGGAAGCAAAAGATACTGAAGGTGTTTGGGCAAATAAAGGACATCTCTTAAAACCACGAATTGAAGACGGGAAAAAACTTCCTGATTTTGACCCAATACTCATAAATAGCATTACAATATTGGTCTGCACAACTATCGCTATTTATGTCGTTTGGAAAATAGTAAAAAAACGAAAACATTTAAGTTTACCAAATATGCCTGTCTTTGAATCTACAATCATTACTGATAAAGAAGGAATTAGTCAAAAACGAATGAAGCGGAATAAACCACCACATAACGAAATTCGAAGAGAAATTTTCAAACTGGAGAGTAAACTATCCCCTCCTTTAAACCGTGAACGAGGAGAAACTGTTGAGGCTTGGTTAGAAAGAATAAAACATGAAGAAGATGTAAATATTAAGAGTCATATTATTATAGATGCGTATAATGCAGTACGTTATTCAAATCGCGAAGATACTATACTTCTGCATGAATTTAAGGAAGAGGTTCATAAGCTTTATGCGTATCAGAAGAGTTTAAAGAAGAAGAGAAAATGATGTATACAAAAAGACTCCTATTAAACTAGGAGTCTTTTTGTGTAAAAGTCCACGTTGCTTTTCACAAATTATGCTTTTTTTCCTGCTTCAATTTCTAAAGATTCTTCATGCCACCAAAGTGTTTCTTCAGGATCCTCTTTAGCAATTTGATGTGCTTCTTTTTTCGATTCTACAGTAGGGTAAGAACCTTTTAGTGCACGTCCTGATGTTGTGACAAACAGTACACTAAACACAATTAATCCAATTACACTTACACCTGTTAAATAAAATGCTGGTGCCAGTGGATTACCAGTAGCATGAACTAAGTATGAACATACAAGCGGTGTCGTCCCGCCAAATATAGATACAGAAATATTAAAGGAGATAGAAAGCGCACGATAACGTACATCGGTGAAAAAGAGTGCTGGTAATAACGAAGGCAATGTTCCTTCATATACACTAAGGAAGAAACCTAAAATAAAAATACCCGCAAACATGGCTACAATATGTCCGTTACCAATTAATAAAAATGCTGGAATTGAACATAATGCTAAACCAAGTAAACCAATTTGCACTACGCGTTTATTACCTACTTTATCACTTAATTTACCGAAATAAAGTGCCAGTGGAATCATAAGTGCCATCGTGATTGAAATAATTAATAAGCCAGTTGTTTCTTTGACTTTTAGTACTTGTGTTAAATAAGAAGGAATATACGAAAGGATCATATAGTTTGTAATGTTAAAGAAGGCAACAATTACTGTGCTTAATAAGAAGTCTTTTTTGTGATATTTTAATATATCCATAAATGAAAATTGTTCGTTGTCTTCAGATTCCTCTTGTGCTTTTTCCATCTCTTGAAAGATTGGAGATTCATCTAAATGACGTCGTAAATATAAACCGACCAAACCGATTGGTGCAGCAATTAAGAAAGGAATACGCCATCCCCAGCTGAGCATTTGCTCATCTGTTAATAATAACGTCAAAATGGTAACAATTACCGAGGCAGCAATGTAACCTGAGAGTGTTCCAATTTCAAGACCACTACCGAGTATACCACGCTTTTTATCTGGAGAAGATTCTGCGATATAAACCATCGCTCCTGAATATTCGCCGCCTGTAGAGAAGCCTTGAATCATTCGAGCAATTAAAAGTAGTATTGGTGCCCATACACCAATTTGTTCATAGGTTGGTAGTAATGCGATGAATAATGTAGAAAGTGCCATTAAAATAATAGTTGTACTTAAAACAATCTTTCGGCCATACTTATCTCCTATTCTACCAAAGAAAATACCTCCGATTGGTCGAACGAGAAAGGCCGCTGCAAATGTACCAAATGTAAGTACAAGTTGCAAACCACTATTATCCACACCTGAGAAGAATAATTGACTTAAAATTACCGCTAAATACGCGTATAATCCAAAGTCAAACCACTCCATTGCATTCCCAATGCCAGTAGCAATAACTGCTTTTTTCGCTTGTTTAGAATTGACAATATTAACGTCTTGAGGTTCAAAATTTAAATCATTATTTTGTTGCATATAGTAAAACAGCTCCTTATTTAATTTAACTTCTTTAAGCACACCTTCTCTTACTAGAATAAATTCAATACGAAGCACTTAAGGAAAAGCAACGTCTCCTTATCTGTTATTATTGTTTCATATAATTAATTATTTGTCCAATGAGATGCTTCCTATGTTAAGTAATTTACTATTTTAAAAAGCTGAAGAAGGCGCTATACGAGTACCTTTTTCAGCTTTTTATTTTAATACGTAAATTTATTTTTTTCACCCCTATTTTCTTCTTATTTGAATTAAAAATAAGGTACTTTTTTATAAAGTTTTTTAAACACTCGCTATAGCTGATAAGCTATGAATACAGGAGATAAACTCATAAATAAATGCATCAATTTCTTCTTTAGTAATTATATATGGAGGAAGTAAACGGATGATGTTCCCTTGTGTAACATCAACTAACATTCCTTTCTCCATTAGCTCCACCTGTAATTTCTTAACATTTTCATTCTTATCATTCAAACTAATTCCAAACATCATTCCAGCATGACGTACTTCCTGAATATAATAAGAATTTTCTTTCTGAATTTCTTGCAATTTATCATTTAGATAGTGTGATGTTTCATACGCTTCTTGCATTAAACCATCGTCAATCAATGTATTTAAAACCGTTAACCCTAAAGCCGTTCCCATTGAAGAATGAGCAAACGTTGTGCCGTGATCTCCTGGTGCAAATACATCACATAACTTTTCACCTACAATAATTCCGCCAAGCGGTATCCCGCCTCCTGCTCCTTTACCTATTTGAATAATATCCGGTGTAATATTAAAATTTTGATAAGCAAATAGTTTTCCAGTTCTGCCCATACCACTTTGTACTTCATCAACGATAAGAATGACATTATATTTATCACATAAGTTTTGAACACCATGTAAATATTCACTTGATAAAGGGTATATCCCCCCGCTACCTAATACAGGCTCTAGCATAATCGCAATTGGATTTTCTTTAACAATTGTTTCTTCTAATTGCTCTATATTCTCGCGCTCTACTTCATATACAGGAATCGATGTTTTAGGGAAATTTTGATATACACTTGCTTGTCTCGTAAAATGAAGTGCCCCTAAAGTACGCCCGTGGAAGCTATTCTTCAGCACTACGATTCCTTCACGTTCCTCATGCGTATTAGCTCTATATTTATCAATTAATTTTAACGTTGTTTCTGTCGCTTCCGTACCAGAGTTTGTAAAAAATACTTTTCCATTTTTTAAAGAGCAATCAACTAATTTCTTTGCATACTCAATCGCAACTGGGTTTAAAAAATGAAATGGGAGATGCAGAGATTTCGTAACTTGTTCCATGGTCGTTTGCACAATTTTAGGATGATTGTATCCTAATACGTTTACCCCTACACCAGAAAACATATCTAAATACTCTTTACCCTCCACATCATACAGTTTACAACCTTCTCCTCTTTCTATCGCAACCTCCGTACGACAATACGTAGGCATCATATATTCTTTATCTAATTGAAACCAATCCGACATGTTAAATTCCTCCTAATTATTTTCCCTATTTTTCATGTTCATTATCTATAAAGTCATTTTTAAATTAATTTTAAGATTGAAATTTTAATAGTGGTTCTCTTCCACCTTTTTACTAAAACGTGTTATTTCTCTTTCCGATATTCATTTTTCCATAATTTCTTCTATTTCAACAGGTCCACTACATATACGTTTTTTTCATCTAGCGGTATGTTACTACTTTGAACTTTGTATGTAATACATAATCAAGACTAAAGAATCATATTTAGTAACAATCGACGAAAAAAATTTGGAGGCTATATCGATGAATGAAAAATATGATAAACAGAGGCAATCTTTATTAGGAGAAGACTTAAATAAACATCGAGAACTTAATGAACCAGCTAAACTTCACTCTCAAACTGTCGGTTCACGTGGACCTGTTCTCAAGCAAGATAGTGTACTACACGAAACGTTACAAGAATTTATTCATGAAAAAATTGTAGAAAGACCTGTTCATGTAAAAGGTTTTGGGGCATTCGGTTATTTTCAAACGATATATCCGATGTCTGAACATACAAAGCTGAGTTTTTTACAACATTCAAATGAGAAAGTTCCTGTTATGGTACGGTTTTCGTTAGCTGTTAGTACGAAAGGAACACCAGATACTTCTAGAAATGTACGCGGCTTTTCTACAAAATTTTATACAAAAGAAGGCATTTTCGATCTTTTATGTAATCACATTCCTGTCTTTTCTGTTCGTGATCCGATGCGTTTCCCTGAAACGATTAAAGCGTTGTTGCCTTCACCTAAAAATAACTTAATAGATCCGGATAGATTTTGGAGTTTTGTCGCTAGAGCACCCGAATCAATTCATTTTGTTGTCCGTTTATACTCTGATGCCGGTACGGCAAAGAGTCTTCGCCACATTCCAGGACATAGTGTAAATACATACGTTTGGAGAAATGCTGAAGGCAATCGAAAGTACGTAAAGTATCATTGGTATCCTTTTGAAGGTGTACAATTCATTACTAGTGAGGAAGCTAATAAACTAGCTGCTGAAAATCCGGATTATAGTGGGAAAGATTTATATGATGTAATTGAGGCTGGTAAATCAGTGGAGTATGGTTTATACGTCCAGCTCATGGATCCAAAAGATGAAGCACATCTTTCTTATGATCCTTTAGATGATACAAAAGTATGGGACGAAAAGGCGTACCCTCTCATACCAGTCGGTAAAATGGTATTAAATAAAAATCCTGAAAATTATATGGAACAAGTAGAAAAAGTCGCCTTCTCTCCTTCTAATTTACTAGATGGTGCAGAACTATCTGACGATAAAATGTTGCAAGGCCGCGCTAATATTTATAGCGATTCTCAAAGACGAAGAATTGGTCCTGAATTTCGTAAATTAACGATTAACCAGCAGCAAGATTGGACACCTGCTAATCAAGTAACAAGCGGTGACGGAAGATATGTTGAGGGCACACTTGAAAGAACTTCTGTAACTAAGCAAGATGACTTTGGGCAGGCTGGTGAATTTTATGAAAAGTTAACACAAATAGAGAAAGAACACCTTGCTGAAAATTTAGCTAGTGATTTGAACGTTATATCCGATGATATTAGGAAGATAGTTTTGGGGTATTTCGATCAAGTATCAACTGATTTGAAAACAAGCATTGGGACAAAAATGAAAGAGCATTAAGAAGATTAAAACATGCTTTACGAATGAGAATTCAAATCTATATTAATTATTTTCTTGTCAAAATCCAATGAGGTTATATAATTTAAAAATATAAAACCAATATACCCCTGTTCTAATTATAGAACAGGGGTATATTGAAGTAGTTTAATATTTAACATTAAATACTTTACTTCGCTAAAAAATATAACTAGCAGCCTCTCAAACCAACTATAGTGAACTATTTTACTTCCACTGTATAATTCCCTGTTCCCCCGCCATATTTATATACACTTAAGTAATATTTCCCTGGCTTCGCATTATAATTTCCAAGCAATTTGTTTCCATCACGTTTAGTTGCATAAGCTACATAATTATTTAGATCTGATTCAGAATATAATACCCAGTTCATTCCAAGGTTTTGTTCGTTCGTAACAGAAATCTGTAAATCTTTTTGATCCTTTACATCGATAACAAATTTATCCCCCTGATCTTGATCGCTTAAGTTTCCTCTTAATAAAGTGTTCAAAGATAGTGGATTCGCTGTATCAAATGAATTATTCGGTTCTTTTTCTACAGCCGTACCTTCTTCCGTATTCACTCCGCTAAATACAATATCATATTCAAATTGTCCAGCATTATTAACACGGTAATTTACAAAATAAGCAGTCAATGTTTTATAACCAGTCCACTCTTTTCCTGAAAGACGTTTCAACATATCATTTGTTGCTTGGTTCATCACTTTCCAGTCCTCAATTTCTCCTTTTGCCGCACTTCCTGTATATGTCCCCTGTAGTGTAAATGTATTAAAGAATTGTGATTTATTTTTTGTTACTTTCACATTTTTTAACTTTGCTTCATTTGTGATATCTGATGTAACATCCGAAATCGATTTTGGATCATGCTGCGCTAAGTACTCATCTGATACTTGTGGAATTGTATACTTATCGCGATTATCAATAAGCATTTGCATATAAGATTGATAGTCTTCATTTAATTTATTATCTTTGCTTAATGTAGAACGATATGCGTCGTAACTTGAAACATCATTTGCACGAATTAAATCATGCACTTTATCGAACATTTCAGGACGGTTATTGTACATATATGATTGCAATGCAAACGAATAGTTATAAAAATCCCACGTTCCATACTTCGCATTTAATGTTTGTGCTGCTGTATAACGTTTTGCAGGATCATAAGATAATCCACCAATTATACTTTTTCGTGGTACTACACTATCTAATCGCGTTGAACCTGCAAAAAACTCTGCATTCCCTTCTTCAAACCATGTTAAACGTTCATTTTGATACATTTCCCCTTGGCCCCATAATCCCTGAACCTCGTATCTTCCCTGTAAGTAGTGCGTAAATTCATGGCGGAACAATTCTTCCAAACTATAAATACTTTGCTCTGGTGTACGCTCATATGTAAAGAAAGTTCCCGTTCCTTCAATGTACATTCCACCATTATTCGTTTCATATCCATACAATTGACGGTTAAATTGATATTCATCTGGACTATTATAAATAACCATCGTTAACACATCATCAACATGTCCACTTTCAAGTGGTTTATCACTACCAACTGTACGATAAAATTGAGAGCGTACTTCTTTTGCAGCCCAGTATAGACGTTTAATTTTCTCTTCGCTAACTTTATCCCCTGTTTTAAAGACAATAGCTCCATCATCAAACGTATACGTTTTCGGTAAATATTTCTTTTTACCCTCTTCTCGAATTTGATCTAAACTTATTGTTTTTCCGTTCGCATCTACTCCTCCGTAATTTGTAGTAATTTGTTCTGCTGCAACAAAATATTGCTCCCCTAAATGTGGATAAATCCGCATCGCTTCTGTAACAACTTGCTGGCCTTTTGTTGGTGTACTATAAAGCTTGCCTAATCGACCAGCATAGTAAATTCCATTATTAATTAACCATCCGTTTTTATTTGTTACAGTGCCAATTAGTGCAAAACGATTTACTTCATTAATAAAGTTATCAATATTGCGATACCACATCGTATCTTTTGGCTCTTTTCCAGTCGTGTACATATCCGTCTGAATATCAAAGTCAATTCCCTTCATCAACTCATAAATAGCGTCTCCTTTCGTTCGGTCTTCAATGAAAGTTGCAAGATTATCGTTATATTGTTTAAAAATTTCACCTGCATATAAAACCGTTTCAACATCAGCCGATGCATTTCCAATTAATTTTCCATATGATGAAATAACTTTATTTTGTTCTGATGTACCAAGTTTGAAATTCGGATTTTTTGCAATTGTTTTTAAAGCCGGTAAACATTTATCATGGTAGCTACGCTCATTTAGTTTGCTTAATTCATCATGGTAAAAACCTAAATAAAATGCTGCACGTAGAGCTTCTACTAATGTTTCAATCCCTTTTGAATCATCTTTCGTATAAGCTTGTCCTTGTTCTGCTAGTTTATTAATAATCGCTTGCATTCGGCTATCATCTTGATAGAATTTGAGACTATCACTATTAAACTGAAATAATTCCGGAATTTGATACCAATTAATTGTCACAAGAAGATCAGTTAATTGTTTGTTACTTAATTGATTTAACTCAGCCATCGAATACTTTTTTTCTTCAGCTAACGGTTTAACATCCTTGTTTGGTGCTAGCGGACGCTGCGATAAATCCGATAACTTTAACCGTTTTGTAAAAGATGCATTTTCTTGTACTGTTGAAGAGTGCGCCAACTCATCAACAGATTTTTGTATTCCTACCGGCTCCATTTGTAATACGCTCTTCACATTTTTCTCTTTTGTCTCTGCTTGAATTTGCAAACCATTACATGATATTGTCACTAGTCCCACACCAAGAATCAGCTTAGAAATTTTCGAATATTTAACCATACCATTGCCCCCTAATTATTTTAAATAAAATTCAGAATATTAAAACTAGAACATACTTATTTGTATGTATTTACAGTTCCGCTATAAATACAAGTATGATCAATGATGCAATAGTAGCTTGTTTTATACTATTACGAATACAGATTCCTTACATACAATTCCCCTTCCTTACATTTAATATAAGCAAAAACTGTGCCAATGCTATTTCTTATAAATAGCCAACATTCTTTTATTAATACTGTAGAATAAAATATACATAGATGGTTCAGCACTGTATAAATCTTTTGACACAAAATCTAATTTTTATGAAGAATAAATTCATTGAATGTTATGTTCATTAGCCAGTAAATAATTTTCAACTAACAACATCCCAAATTTTTAAATCTCTCAAAAAAAGGTAAACAAACATATTACATAAAGCTAATATGTTTATTTACCTTTTCCTATTTCAAATCAACAGAAAATATCGTTGGATAAAAACAGCATTAATAAGTATTTTGTTATTCATTTCTCTTTTTCAGATAATCTTTTTCACATTGTAACGGTTTGTATTCCACTATTTTTCCTGGCTTCTTTTTCGTTTCGGTAACGATCCACTCCCCTTTTTCAAGGTTTAAGCGTTTCATAACATTTGTATCGTCTATTTCTTTATAAAGTAAAAATGCTTCAAGCGGCTTTACAAACAACCTAGGCTCTCCTCTATATCCACCACTTTCAAAAGCTTTAGTTAACGAATTATAATAAGTATCATTTTCCCGTCCACCATACATGAAGTGCGCAGCGTCTAAATCTCTTTTACTGACTTCCATAAACCCACTCTCATCAATCTTCAAATTAAAAGCGGATTGAATATCCTTCATTATATTTCTCACATACTTTTCATCACGTATTTTACTTTCTTCCAGACAATCCGAAGAAAGCCTTGGTACATCTGTTTGAGAATGTACAACCTGTTGAATAGATACACACAAAATAAATATACTTAAAACATACAATAGTTTTTTCATATTTAAACATCACTTCAAGTAATTTAGATACTATATTATTTGAGGCTTAAGATATTCTTATGCTAGTAATGTGAAAGGTCCTATAAAATATACTTTTTATAGGACCTTTCCTTTTAATATTGGTTTATTAAATTTTCCGGCGAAGCAAGTACCTTACTACTTTTCACATCATATAATCCTATAGGTGTTACCCGTATAAAAGGCAAGTGCGTCGCAGAAAAGAATAAAATCGTAAATGCTGGATCATTATAGGTGTATCCTCGCTCTTGTAGTAATTCCACCATTTTTTTCTCTTTCTGTATTAATTCACTCATTTTCAAATTAGACATAATCCCGAGCAATGGTAATGCAATTTCGTGTAACACTTCATTTCTTTCCGCTATTACCATTCCCCCGCCAAGCTCTTTTACTCTATGAAAAGCTGTAAGCATATCTTCTTTCCTTTTTCCAATAAGAATGATGTCACCTGTACCGGAATAAGAGCTAGCAAGACCTCCTAATCCATTCGCAAAACCTTTCACAACTGTATTCACTCGCCAAGTGCCATCACGAGCAATCATCATAAGGAAACATTCATCATGCTCAATAGAAAGTTCTTCACCGTTTAAGTCGATTTCAGTTACATATGGTTTTGAAATAACATCATTTAATAATTTTATACCTGTTGTTTCAGAAAAAATCATATCTTCTTTCTTTAAAGACCAGTCTAATGATAATGGAGTTACTTTGAATTTACTCCAGTCTATATGTAATGATGCATTTTTGTTTATTCCGTCACGCTTCATCCATTTCCCCTTTGCAATTACACTTATTGGAATCGGATTTTCTTTACTTTCCAAAATATTAATATTTGCAATTCTTCCTGTCGCGATCGCGCCGTGTAAATGCTCCATATTATAATAACGAGCAATGTTATAGCTTGCCATATTATAGGCATCAATTACTGGTATTCCTTGCTTTATCGCGATTTCTATCATCCTATTCGTCATTCCGTTTTCATAAAATGACGGATGTGAACCATCTGTTGTGAACATGAATCTATCAAATTTCTTGACACCTAATTCCAGCAATTCTTTCAGTAAAACTTCTAAATCTGGACGGATAGAAGAGTTTCTAAGAGTAACGGTGTAACCTTGCATAAGACGTGTTAATGCTTCCTGCCCCGTCATCGCTTCATGATCGCAATCCGTACCTAGTAACTTTAACTTCGCTAACGTTGATTCAGATGCTCCCGGAAAATGACCTTCTACTTTTTTCTGTAACCGCTTTGTTTCCTGTACCCAATTTAACATCTCATCATCGCCATTTAATAGTTTTGGCCATGCTGTTAACTCGCCGCCCTGAAGAACATCTTCATGCTTCAGCCACTCCATTATTTCTTCACTATTAAATAAAGATTCCCCATTTTGCAGTTCAGTCTGTCCATCAAAACGACACCACCAATACATACTTGCTGGAATCTTTTTAAATTCATCTAACAAACGAAATGCTTCTTCACGTTGTAACGTGAAAAACAAAGTTAAATTATCATTAATAAAAGTCGTTGTCCCAAACTGCATCGCATAATTTGCTAAAGTTTCAGGATTATATAATTGATATGGATGTGCATGCGGTTCTATGTAACTAGGAACTACATACTTTCCATCACAATCAATGACTTCACATTCGTGTAGTTGCTCTGGCAGTTTTTCTCCTACATATATAATGCGGTCATCATAGATCCAAATATTTGCTTGCACCCACTCGTGCATATAGGAATTTAAATATGTTGCATTCTTGAATAAAATGTGCGGGCTTCTTGTGCCATCTATTACTTCAACATGTTCTCGTAATTGTGTGTTACTCCATCTAAACTGATTTTGTCCCAATGTATTTCACTCCACATCAATTTACTTTTATTTATTAAAACAAAAATAATTAACTAACTAAAGTATTCTCCATTCATAACTCCCCTGTATATCCCCTATACCCTTTATTATATGGAATGATTACAAAAATAACAATTTTCAAAATTTATAAACATACCTCTTTGATCCTCAATAAAAAGGATGTCTTATAACCGACATCCTTTTTTATACTAAACTATAAGATTGAATTACACTTGTATCCGTATTTATGTTCTACATATACTTGATTGCTGCCATACCATGAATGCTAATACTGTCCTTATCTGCGAAATTAAAAAGCATCTCTTTTATTTACAACTAAAGCAGGATCGCATTCGCTTTCTTTTCATCTATTTATTAAATTCAATTTGCATCATTTTATTAAACTGCGTATTAATATCAATCGCACCTAAAGAGTTAATACTAATAGCCAATGTATGTTTGCCTCCAATTGCTCCCCCAGCAAAAGTGGTAAATCCAGGAATCCCTCCTGTATGCCCCCAAACTGAAACACCGTTTGGAAGCTTAGTCTCATAGATTCCAAGACCATATCCATGGCCAAGTTCTTTGATCCCTGTAGGAACTGTAGTAAGCATTTCTTTTAGCTGCTTTTCCTTCAGTAACTTACCTCCAAGTAAAGATGAAAAGAATTTATTTAAATCGTCCGCATTAGAAATCATATCTCCAGCTGAACTAGCTATACTCGGATTATAATACGTTATGTCTTTCAACTCGCTTGTTCCGTCTATTTTCATATACCCACGAGCATGATCCTTTCCTGGAATAACGGGTGAATTCCCTGGTAAAAACGTATTTGACAGATCCAAAGGTTCAATAATTCGTTTTTCAATTTCTTCTGCATAACTATTGCCACTTATTTTTTCAATAAGCATTCCCAATATTACGTATCCTGTGTTTGAATACGCCCATCCTTTACCTGGCGAAAAATCTGGGGGTAGAGAAAGTCCTATTTTCACTATTTCTTCTGCTGTATACGTTTTTTTCGAATTCATAATATCAGCGTCTTTTGACTTTAAGTATTCAGCTATACCACTCGTATGATTCAAAAGTTGACGTATCGTAATTTGATTGCCATCATACCCATTACCTTGAATGAGACCCGGTAGCCACTTTTCAATTGGATCGTCAAGTTGCACGCGATTTTCTCCTACTAATTGAAGAACAGTCGTAGCGGTAAAAGTCTTCGTCACACTCCCAATCCGAAAACGATAATCCGATTTCATTGTTTTCTTTGTATTTAAATCCGCGACGCCAGCAGTATAACTACTAATCTTTCCATTGTTAGACGTCTTCGCTAATATTCCTGGGGTTCCAAGCTGTACTGTTTCCTGCATTACTTGTTTCCAACCATTCCGATTCTTTTGATCATGTGATTGTGACGGACTAGATAAATTTTGAACAGACTCTGCTTTCACAGTAAAACCTGGTGTGAATAGAGTAGTACCCGCTAATAAAACTGCCAAACTTGCTAACTTAATTGAATTACATTTTTTCATAAGGCTCCCTCTCCTCTATTAATATAGGATTAATTCAAGTTATACTTTAATCCTATATGATAAAACTCTCTTTTTTCTTATCCATTCCTTACGAAATACTTACGTTCAAATTTTGATACGATAAACTGAGAAAGAGCTATGCATGAAAATAAAAAGGGCATATAAAATAAGGACAGCCACTTAACTGCCCTTATTTTCATTTCACCTCGTCTTTATTATTTTTAAGATGATTCATTAATTGTGTTCGTTTCAAAGGTACATATATGTTTGTTCCAGTAACATATCTTTTTCCCAATCGAATTATCTTATAAATTTAAGGAGTTCATATTAAGATTAACAATAAAAAAGAACGTGTTTTCAATTTATCAGAACACGTTCACTTACATACTTAAAACCCTATATCAACTTTTTATTTCATTCACTTTTACCATCCTGCACTAGCGTTCATGCCATTTCCAATAATAGTAAGAAATAGTGACCACAATACTGGTCCTAACGTAAGAAGTAAATTTAGAAGTATAAGTAATCTATATACCCTGGGGAAATTTTGATCTTTACGATTTACAAATACTAAAATAACTAATAATATTATGGTCGTTAAAAATAAAAGTAGAGTTAGCAACCAATACCAAACCATTAAACTGAGACTCCATGGTGTTAATAGCTCGTGTATTATACCAAATGTGATTCCTAATACTCCAAAACTAAAGGTAGTAACTGTTGATTTTATAAGCAATTTATTTAATGTTTTTTCGTATGTATACTTACAATATAAATCTATTAAAGTGTATAAAGATAAAAATGCCATTAATACACCTACCCAAGACAATAACCAGTCTCCCCCCCCTCTAAATAACATGAACAGCAACCAACACATCCCTACTGCAGAAAAAGCAAAGGAAATAAGTATGCTTTTCAATACCAGTTTCATTATATTTTCACACCCTTAAAAATAAATTATAAGTTTTTATTAGCATGCTACCCGTTAATCGTTTAGCTCTAATGTATCCTTTTTTCATTCTATATTAATGAAACAAAGATACACTCATGAACAATTAAAGAAGCAATACTCTACAAAGAGTTCCATATAGCTTGTATATTCTTTTTCCACTGGTATAGATATTAAAAAATTAAGTATACATTAACATGCAATTAAATATAAGTAAATAAAATTAATTTACAATTAATTTTATTTACTTATATAATTTTTATATTCAGATTAACTCAGCCATCTTTTTTATTTTGATATAGTACATTCTGCTATTCATGTAGCCCTTTTCCATCCCGCTCTATCCACCGCATAGTCTTATCAATATCTAACTCCGTATACGTCTTTTCACCATAACGAACAGACTCATATATCGGAATAATATCTCGCGTTCTACAAATTCTGCTTAACCACTGTTGCATCGTTTCATAAGACCTTCGCTGTTCGTGAAATGGTAAAGTTCTTTCCCATTCAACTAACGTTTTCCTTATCGTATCTGCAGGCAATGACTGCTCTAACTGATTAATGACTTTTTCATTCTTTACGCTTCTTACTGAATTCTCTTTTGTAACCGATTGTTTCTCCTGTTCTATTTCTGATTTCGTTAACTTTTTCCTAACTGATTTATAAAGAACGTATATAATTACCACTGCAATAACTATATAAAAAACTATAGTAATCCATGTATCTGAAAGAACAGAAAATACGTCACTCCATGAACTTTCCCTTTCAAAACCTTTAAACTTTTTACCCGTTGTCGTTCTATTCCCATTATCTCCTACTTTTGTATCTTCCAAAGGTGTGCCATAATCTTCATTATCTTCATTGTTTATTGTTTCCTTATAATTTTTTTCAGATTTTTCCTCACTAAAAAAACGCTCTTTTACTATGTTTTGTACATGCACAACACCTTGTGATAACGCTATCGCACTAATCGCAAAGAAAAGTATGATTAAAGCTTTTACACTCCAAAACTTCACTTTCGTATGCTGCTTTTTATTCAACATGACATAAGCCCTTTCTTATTCTTTAATTACAACCCATTTATTCGTTCTGCTATATTTCCTTGGTGAAGTACCAAGAATTAAAGGAACCGCATCCAATTCCTTTCGACGAAAGCCTGCTGTGTAAAAATAAGAAGAAGATACAGGGGTATCTTGGTCCGATATCGAGGCAAGTACCTTTAATACATTCTGCAAATGTTTTCGATTATCGCCGTTCTTTATATGCAACAATCCATTATCTTTTACGCTATTGATCCATACTTCAAATGAACAGTTTTGCATAAGCAGTTGTTTGCATATACCTGCGGTTAATTCAATAAGCTCTTCAATATCATTTCTTAAAGAAACGCCACTTTTATTTTGTAAATTAAGATAAATCGCGTATTTATCCGATTGTGTTCGTTCGTATTTTTTCGCGGTTATCGTCCCTGTTTTTGCTGTTGCACTCCAGTGGATAGAACGAAAATCTTCATTTTCATAAGATTTCACTCCCATTACTTTCGTTTCATCATATAGCGGAGAAGACATTGCTTTTCGAAATCCGCGTGACCATTCTTGTAATTCAGGAACTAGCATTTTCGGAACAGCTGGCAAAACTAAATAGGACGGTGTATCAACATGACTATATGTTATGTGGTTCGTTATGAATCCAAAGGGATCCGCAATAACAATTTCAACTTCTTTCCATTTCGCGATGCCTCTTTTTAACGCTATTGCTTGTAAATCAAATGAAACAGTCTCTCCGCCTTTTATATTGAAATTCATATAATAATTTGAACCAGTACTATGATTTTTGTTTAGTTCATCATGATTCCAAGTTAGCTTATTTTCACATTTAAATCGAAATACGATATTGAAAATAGGAAATATCGAGTTGTTTGAAATTTTTATTTTGCACGTATTCGTTTCACCTATAAAAACGTTCGAATTTCCTTGATCGTATTCCCAGTTAACGCGAGATACTTTCCGTATGTATACATGCGTAGCACTCATTAAAATTAAATATAAAAATACGAGAGATAAAATTAGTAGATTACTTGAAAATACACATAAAATAACGGCTACAACTGATATACCCCCTATTACGACAGGATCCGCTAATGGTGTATACACAAACTGTTGCTTCATCGTACATTCTCCACTGGCACACTAATCGTATGAAGAATCTCTTTCATGATTTGTTCTTTTGTCGTTTTCATCTCCCCTTCAATCGTTAGCGTTAACCGATGAGCACACACAGCTGCAGCAAGCGTCTTTATATCATCTGGCGTACAATAATCTCTTTCATTTAATATCGCCCGTGCTTGAATCGCCCTCATAAATGCCAATGTCCCCCGCGGGCTTACACCAATTTCAATTAGCTCATGTTTACGAGTTGCCTCAATAATTTCAAGTAGATACTCTTGCACATCGTTCCCTACTAACACTTCTCTTGCACGTTTTTGCACCGTAATAATTTCTTCACTCGAAATAATAGAGTGTAACGTTTCTAACGGATCATTCGTTTGGAACCGATTCATCATTTCCTTTTCTGCTTCTCTCGTAGGATAACCTTGGCGTATAGTAAGTAAAAATCGGTCTAATTGAGCATCTGGCAATGGAAATGTACCAGCCGATTCAAGAGGATTTTGCGTTGCAATAACTAAAAAAGGTTCTGGTAATGAATGTGTCTGTTTCGCAATCGTAACAGTACGTTCTTCCATAACTTCAAGTAACGAAGATTGTGTTCTCGGTACAGCTCGATTAATTTCATCAACTAATACAATATTTGCAAAAATAGGCCCTAACCTCGTTTTAAATTCCGATTCTTTCACATCAAAATATTCGAGGCCAATGACATCTCCAGGCAAAGTATCAGCTGTGAATTGAATTCTTTGAAACTTAGCGTCCACACTTTTTGCTAAACTTTTCGCTAAAGTTGTTTTTCCGGTCCCAGGTACATCTTCTAATAAAATATGTCCTCTTGCTATAAGAGCTATTGCTGCGAGTTCAATCGCTTCATCTTTTCCTATAATGACCTTTGAAATATTATTAGTGATTTTCTTTAATGTACTCATCTAGTATCTACCACCTTTTAATTATCTAAAAATTACAAATATACATTTTCCAAATTATAACATGTAATGTGAAGATGAAATAGAGTAACAAGGAAACTTATATTTTTTCTTCGCTACATGTAAAAAAGCACCTATTGTCGTATGCTGACAATGAAGTGCTTAACTCCCGGAATTTTCATATTAGCTATTTAATCCCTTATATAAATACATCATCTTTTTTCATTTATTTCCCATTTCTCTAAATCAACTTCATTATAAGGATATCGAGGACGATTTTCCTTATTAAATCTATTTCCTGCTTCCCATTGTTTTTTCACAAAATCGGGTATTGATTTCTTTTTAGATATTGTTTTATCCGTACCCTTACCACCATCTTTAGACTTCGCAAACTTATAAAAAGCTTCTATCAATTCGCCTTGAGGTATTTTGGTTATGATTGTTCCACCAACACTAGAGAATGCATATGAAGCATCTCTCTTAAAAGATTGTAACATTTCAAGCGTAGGCTTCAATTCTTTTGCTAGTTTTGCTGCATTAGCAATTGTACTTATTCCACTTGATGCTTTTGCTCCTGTTGCGATATGACCTATTTTATTTAGTGCCTTTAACTTTTTTACTTCTCCTACATAATATACAAACTCTAAAATACTCTACTTAACTTACAAAACCATTCGCAAACACAAAAATAGTGGCAGTTGGATTCTCCAAACTACCACTATTTCCAATCTATTAATTCATTAAATTCCGTATAATTTAGTTTTTCAGCGTTACTCATGATGCACAATATTTTAATTTGTTCGTTATAGAACTTCCTCTACATCGACACTATCTATTTTCACTTCATACATATTTGGAATATTTACTTCTTTCGGTACCCATGCATAATAATTTTGATCATTCTCTAAAATAAATTGAACTAACTTTGTTTCTGAACTATTCCAGAAATTTTTAAGATTATCAATGTAGTCCTCTAAATCCTCTTTATAGTCCAATTGTAAAATATAATCTCTTACCGTAAGGGCGAACACAATTAAACTTCCTAAGAGATCTTTTTGCTCGTTTTCTTCTTCATACTCTTGTGGTAAAAACCACACTTGACCTATTCCTATCGTTTTTTTATATTTTTCATAAAAACTACCATCATCCATATTCTTATAATCATGTATTAATTCATTGACCAATGAATGCCATTTGGGCGGAATAATGTTTTCCAATGCAGGATTATTTTCAATTCCTTCTACTATTCCCTCGATTTCTTCTGTCTCATCCTCATAGTGATATTCACTTAGGTCTATATGCTTGAATTTCATTTCATTCTTGTAATGTGCCAAATCATAAGGATAGTGATTATTATCTTTTAAACTCGTATCATCAAGTTCCAAAATTTTCGCAAGCGCTGCTGTTTCAAAACTCCAATACCCTACATATCCAGGTTCTTTATGCGCATTTTTCCATTCATAATCATAATGTCCTTTAAACCATTCTTTCTCCATATATGTTTTTAATCTTTTTGATGCTTCTTTCTTATCTGTTTCTGCAAGTTCTATAATCTCTCTTGTTTTTGCATATGGATTTTCTTTATAATACCTGTTCGTCATTTTTGTGTATCCGATATCACTAGCGCATAAGAGGAAATCAATTACTGCGTCGTTCATATTTTCCTTCTCAACTAGCTTGGCTAAACTTAGAAGATTCTTTTTCTCCGTCTCTAATAAAATTCCTAGAGATATCATCCAAATTAGATTTAAATATCCAACTTCTCTTTCCCCTATATGCCCCAAATCAATAAGAGCGTTGTCAAAATCTCCTTCTATTGTATGGATAGCTTCTCCTAAGGAGTATTTTGCGTTAATATCCTCCAACTCATAATTAAAATTTAATAGATATCTTCCTTCTATAAGGCTTTTATTATCTTTAGGCTTTCTTTGAATACCATTCCTTTCATCTTCTGCGAAACTTTTAATCTCCTCTCTATTTTCTTCAATAAACTCTTTATTATATTCTATTCCTTCTCTACATTTTTCTTCTATACATAAATGATCTCTCATACCATTCAATTCCTCCTAGTGTCTTAAATTATGGCCATTCTCCAATTATGTCTCCCTTTACATCTATCCTAAATGTTTTCACATTTCCACTACTATCGACTTTTGATAATACTCTTTCAACTTCATTATCTTGTAATGCTTTCGTAATCTTTGATGCTAATTTTGCATCTCCCTCAACAGCTTTCAATACCCTACTTTTTCGGGTCTTCGCACCATTCAACCAATCATTTGACATTTGTCGTCCATCTTTAGTTTTTCCTAATTGTGAACTACCAAACTTAGCTTCATCAATAACATATTTAATATTTGAGTTTGGATTTGTATTTTCATATAATCCATCAATCCCTTTTACTATTTTATCATTTATGCCTGATGGTGCACTTTTTCCGACTGGCTTTAGATCAAATCCAGCATCTTTTAAACTTTCATTATTTAATAAATTGTCACTTGATTTTATTTCACCATAATTACCTTTTTGCTTATTTGTAGCTGTTTTTGCATCAAAATCAGCTATATTTGTATTTTTGCTACTGCTGGCTTTACCATTACCCCCATCTTTAGACTTCGCAAACTTATAAAAAGCTTCTATCAATTCGCCTTGAGGTATTTTGGTTATGATTGTTCCACCAACACTAGAGAATTCATATGAAGCATCTCTCTTAAAAGATTGTAACATTTCAAGCGTAGGCTTCAATTCTTTTGCTAGTTTTGCTGCATTAGCAATTGTACTTATTCCACTTGATGCTTTTGCTCCTGTTGCGATATGACCTATTTTATTTAGTCCCTTATCGCCCAAAAATGCGGTAGCTACTTGCGTTAATACATAAGTAGACAATTCAGTACGGCTCTCTGCATCTCCATCTATCATATCTCGTTTTATTTTATTTGAAAATGCATGCCACATATTTTTTGCAGTTTCATCCAAATGGAAAAGTGCATAGGTGACATTAATAAAAGTTCCTATGTCCATATTACTTAAAGCTACTGCAGACTCGATTTCATCTCCAATAGCTTTCCCAGATCCTCTTTGAGTACCTTCCCACATCTTTTTCACTATTTCAAATATGCCAACTATACTGTCTGCCGTATCGTCCCAAGCATTTCTAACCAGAGATTTCTCCTCAATTATGTTATTTGTTTCTATATCCTTAATTGACTGACCGTTTTTTCGGGCTGTTTCTTCTATAATCCCCTGAATAGAACTCACCCAATCCATATTCAACCCTTGTGTACTAAACGTACCACTTATAGGACTAAATCCTTTCCCGCTCTGCACTTCAGCGAGACCGGCTGTGATGCTAGCTGCTAATTGAAGGGCGATACTGTAGTTGTTGCTGGACGTATGATTGAATTCATATAAATGTTCTAGTTTTTCTTCCAGTTTTTTTCTCATTGCACCTAATACCGTTACAATTGCACCTACTCCGGGCATCGGTGTAAGTACTTCTATTGCTTCTATACTTGTAATCGATTGATTAATTCCCCGTATTTGTTCTCTTATTTCTTGTTCGATCACATCTGTCGAAGCAACTTTTGCTTGGAACTCGTTTGGGAATGCATCATTTTGGCGAATTAATTCTTCACATAAACATATGATTCCTTGCGCTAATGGCCGAAATGTTTGGACAAGGTAGGCTTTTGCACTACTGTATGTTTGTCCTTGTAAAACTGTATCTATCGCAAAGGCATCAATAGATTGAATAGCTTGTTCCATACTTTGAATCGTAGCATTACATATAGCGTTCATACTTTGAGTTTGACTTTGTACTTCTCCCAAATACATGTTTAAACTCATGTATTGACCTCCCTTTGTAGTTGCTGCTGTTCATAGGAAAGGTCGTTTTCTTTCATACTGTCCGATCTCTTGCCGCATATTCGTAAAAAGGTGAAATACTTCTTTGTCACCATGCCAAGTTTCTAGTATTCTGTTAAATAAACGATTGCTTCGATTTTTCCACTCATGAAAACTAGCCTCAGCTCGTTCTTGATTTTGCAGCTCAATTCGGTTTTCATTTTGTTCTTCAAATATACTTCGTAATTTTTGATTACATTGACTGATTCTCGTTTCAATTTCTTGACTCATCTTTTCTCCCTACCTTTTCCCCTTTACGTAGGCCGTTACATTATTGAAAAGTCTTTTGAAGTCCGTTATCCATTTTCTCAAATTCATTTGCTACGGAATGGATATTATCAATCGTCTGTTGAAAAGCAGCGCAAAATTGTTTCGTAATGTGTAAATTTTGTTGATTTGCTTCTTGTGCTTTGAAGTTCACAGATAGCGTAGTACGCGTTGCCTTATTTATAGAGCAACTAGTAGCACTTTGCATTCTATCCGAAGCATTTCTCATTTTCGTTGCAAGTTGCGTTGCCGTATGCAAATTACTTTGAAATTCTCCCATCACTTACCACCTACCTTTTATTTCCAACAAAATTATACCACGGAAAAATATTCTAATAAACCGAATTTTTAGACTCGGTATACAATTCACTACTATTACTGAAAATAAGAGAAACACTTATATTTCAATATAACTGTGTCGATAGTAGATCCCACTTATACAAAAAAAGATGACCTCAGCCATAAGCGAGGCCACTGAAAAAGTGAAAGCTTCTTCGATTAAATCGAAGAAGCTTTCACTTTTTATGTATAATTTTCATTTTTTTTATGAATAATGGTTGTACTAATTCTAGGTGGTGTTTCGGATGATTTCAAATCAACAATCTTTTAAGTTTAGCCCTTTCATGGCGATTTACGATATCGTCGTGCCAAAAGACAATATGCTTCGTCAATTTAATGAAATGGTTGATTTTTCTTTTGTTTTTGAAGAGTTAAAAGATAAATATTGTCTCGATAACGGTCGTAATGCAGTACCGCCTGTTCGTATGTTCAAATATTTATTGTTAAAATCTATTTTTGATTTATCTGATGTAGATGTTGTAGAACGCTCAAAATATGACATGTCTTTTAAATATTTCTTAGATATGGCACCAGAAGATATGGTGATTGATCCAAGTTCATTAACGAAATTTCGTAAGCTTCGTTTAAAAGATGTAGGTTTGCTTGACATGCTCATCCAAAAAACAGTGGAAATTGCGCTCGATAAGAACTTGATTCAAAGTAAATCTATTATTGTTGACGCTACGCATACAAAAGCACGCTTCAATCAAAAATCACCAAAAGAATTTTTAATGGAGAAATCCAAACTACTCCGTAAAGCGGTTTATCGAATTGATGAAGGAATGAAAGACAAATTCCCTGCTAAAACAACAACGAATGACTTAGATGACGAACTAGAATACTGTCAAAAAGTTATTGAAGCGGTAGAAAAAGAAGAAATCATCCGTAACTATCCAAATGTGAAAGAAAAACTTAACTATTTGAAAGAAATTGTGGAAGATCACCAAGAACACCTTCAATTTTCACAAGATCCTGATGCACGAATTGGGCATAAAACATCCGATTCCCCTTTCTTTGGATATAAAACACATATTGCGATGAACGAAGAACGTATCATTACGGCTGCGGTGATTACAACTGGTGAAAAAAGCGATGGAAAATACCTTCAAACATTGGTTGGGAAAAGTCGTGAAACAGGAATGGAAATCGATACGATTATTGGAGATACTGCTTATTCAGAGAAGGGAAATATTCAATATGCGAACGAACATAAATTACAATTAGTATCGAAATTAAACCCCAATATTACACAAGGTACACGTCAAAAAGAAGATGAATTTGAGTTTAATAAGGACGCTGGTATGTACGTGTGTAAAGCTGGGCATTTGGCCATTCGCAAAGCACGAGAAGGAAAGAAAAATACAGGTGGAAATCAGAGAGATACCTATTACTTTGATATAGAAAAATGTAAACGATGCCCTTTCAAAGAAGGCTGTTATAAAAATGACGCAAAATCAAAAACATATTCAGTCACTATCCACTCAACAGAACATAGTAAACAAAAAGATTTTCAAGAAAGCGAGCTGTTTAAAGAAAAAACAAAAGAGAGTTATAAAATCGAGGCAAAAAATAGTGAACTAAAGCATAGACACGGGTATGATGTGGCATCTTCCTCGGGTCTGATTGGTATGCAAATGCAAGGAGCGATGGCTATATTCGCAGTTAATTTAAAACGAATCATGACATTAATGAAAGAAAAGAAGTAAAAAAGCATAAGAAAAAGGCGACTTTCCGTTCAAAATTGAACGGAAAGTCGCCTTTTTCGTTTCACATATGTTTTATGGATTGAAAAACGTAAGTTTTTCAGTGGCCTCGCCATACGCTAAAGTCATCTTTTTCTACCTTATTATTTTACTAACTCTCCATTATAAACTTTTATATCAAGCGGAGCAGTTAAAAATTGTGGTGCTTTACTAACGAAAGATGTGAAGTGTTCACTCGTATTATGACTCGCAACTGCCGCTTCATCTTTCCATACTTCTACCATCGTATAAACACTTTCTTTTTCTGTATCTTTATATAAATCATAAGACACATTTCCACTTTCTTCTCTTGAACCATGAAGTAGTGGCTGAATTTGTTCTAAAAATGATTTTTGTTTTTCTGGATTTACTTGAAATATTGCGTGAATAATAATCATGGTATTTCCCCTCTCATATTCCACTTATTTCTTTTTTTATAAAACTACTTCCACTCAGCAACTTTTTCAATTGGAAGACGTACTGATGGATAACCACTGTCAGCAGCTTTTCCGATTGAAATTAACATAACTGGTACGTGGCGTTCTTTATCTAATCCGAATGCTTCTGCGATTTGGTCTTTTTCAAATCCACCAATTGGGCAAGTGTCATAACCGTGAGCGCGAGCTGCTAACATAAATTGCATCCCTACAAGACCACCGTCAATTAGTACAGTATCTTTCATTACTTCTGGTGTAACCATTGAGAAGTAACCTGAAAGTTTTTTCATTTGATCTTCTTTTACTTCAGCTGGCATTAAACCACGTTCAACTGCTGTACCGTAAATTTCTTCTGCGTTATCAAAGTTGTTTAAGTCACCAAATACAGCAATCATCGCTGAAGATGTTTCTACTTGAGATTGATTGAATTTCGCAAGTGGCGCAAGTGTTGCTTTTGCTTCGTCACTTTCAATAACAAGGAATCTCCATGGTTGCATGTTTACAGATGATGGTGCAAGTGTTGCTTCTGTAAGAATTTCTGTCATTTCTTCTTTGCTAATTTTTACTGAAGGATCGTACTTACGAATTGAACGACGTCCTGTTAAAATTTCGTTAAAATCATTTGTTTTTACTGAGTTAGTCATAGTTGTATTCTCCCTTTTTTATAATTCTTTTATATTTTCTTGAATGTGATTTAACATATTTAAAAGATTATCGCGTTCTTCCTCACTTAATCCTTTAAATGCAGATGCTGCAAAACGTTCTTTTTCCTCTTGAAACGCTTGAATTTTATTTCGCCCCTCTTCAGTAAGAGAAACTAACGTAATTCTGTTATCATCTGGATTTTTACGTCTTGTAATCATTCCGTTTGCTTCTAGCTGTTTTAAATGCCTCGTAATCGCAGCATTATCAATATTCACTTCTTGCTGAAGTGCTTTTTGACTAATTTCACCTACTTCAAATAACTGAAGTATAAGCTCTAATCGAGACTGGCTCATACCCGTACACCCTTCAAACTTCGAACTTACTTCTTTATTTAGAAAGTGTAATTTATATAAAATAATCGCTTCTTTTGAGCATGAACTTGTCAAATTACCCCTCCTTTACATCCAAATCAAAAACATTTGATGCATCAATAGTTGATATGTCAATTAATATAATCTATATCGATTTAGAATGCAAGCATTTTGTTTTCATTCCTATTTTTCCAAATTAAGGCGCTTTGTAGCGTTACAAAAAATGTAAATTACATTATAATAGTAATAATTTAAATGACTGGAGAGTGATTGTAATGCGGCAATACACAAATAGAAATGAGGAAATAAAAATGGAAAACGAAATGAGGATATTCATATATGACAACAATAAATATAGGGATTGTAGCGCACGTAGACGCTGGCAAGACGAGTTTGACTGAGCGTATTCTTTATGAAACGAATGTGATTAAAGAAATTGGCCGAGTAGATAGTGGTAATACGCAAACTGACTCAATGGAATTGGAAAGACAACGCGGAATTACGATTAAAGCTTCTGTCGTTTCTTTCTTTATAAATGACTTAAAAGTAAATGTCATTGATACACCTGGACACGCTGATTTTATCGCTGAAGTGGAGCGATCATTCCGCGTTTTAGACGGTGCAATTTTAGTTATCTCTGCCGTTGAAGGTGTGCAAGCACAAACAAAAATTTTAATGCGAACATTACAGAAACTAAACATACCGACTATATTATTCGTTAATAAAATAGACCGTAGTGGCGCAAATACTGAAAAAGTTGTAAAGCAAATAAAAGAGATTCTTTCAAATGAAGTCTTTCCCTTCTACTCTGTAGAGAACGAAGGAACAAAGGAAGCTCGTATTATTGACTATAAATCATATGACGATTGTATGGAACTTTTAGCACCATATAACGAGTCATTGCTTGCATCATATGTAAATAATGAAATAATACCAGACGCATTTTTAAGAAAAGAATTAGAAAAACAAATACATCAAGCAAATGTGTACCCAATCTTTTTCGGTTCAGCAATGACAGGTATAGGAGTAACTAAACTACTTGAGAATATTTCATCCCTAATTCTAGCTAATACATCGGCAGAAGATGAAACGTTATCTGGTGTTGTTTTTAAAATTGAACGTGAACCCTCCGGAGAAAAAATTGCTTATGTAAGAGTTTTTTCTGGTAGTTTACACGTTAGAAAATTTGTTGATATTCAGCGTAGTAAGTCTCTACCCCATAAAGAAAAGATTAAAAAAATGTGCATGTTTCATAATGGAGATGCCGTACAAACTTCTACCGTTCATAACGGAGAATTTTGTAAAGTGTGGGGACTGAGTGATATTAAAATTGGTGATATTATCGGTGAACGGACGGATTATATAAAAGACATTCACTTTGCCGAACCACAAATGGAAGCTGCTATTGATGTAGTAGCAAAAGAGCGAATTCATGATTTATACGCTGCACTTATGGAACTATGCGAAGAAGATCCTCTCATTAAGGTTTGGAAAGACAATGTTCATAATGAACTATACATTCGCCTTTTCGGTGAAGTGCAAAAAGAAGTTATTGAAACAACACTTTATGAAAAATACCGTCTACAAGTTACCTTTTCAAACACGCGAGTTGTATGTATTGAAAAACCAATTGACTTAGGGAATAGCGTTGAAGTAATGGGTGAAAAAGAAAATCCTTTTTACGCAACAATTGGGTTCAAAGTTGAACGTGGCGTGCTTAACTCTGGCATAACGTACAACTTAGGTGTTGAACTTGGATCACTACCTTTAGCATTTCATAAAGCGATTGAAGATACTTTATTTCAAACGTTAAAACAAGGTTTATACGGATGGGAAGTTACGGACATTATCGTCACGTTAACACATACCGGATACGCAAGCCCGGTTACAACAGCGAGTGACTTTAGAAACTTAACACCGCTCGTATTAATGGATGCTTTAAAGCAAGCTGGAACATATGTATATGAGCCATTAAACGAATTTGAATTAACTGTACCAGAGCATGCGATTAGTACCGCAATGTATAAACTAGCTGCCATCCCAGCGACTTTTGCAGAGCCTACATTGCATAATGACTCTTACCATTTAACAGGGTCATTACCTGTTGCGAAAACAGAGAATTTTAAGCGAATGCTCCATTCATTTACTGAAGGAGAAGGTATCTTCACAACGAAGCCAGGTGGTTTCACAAAACTTACGGCTCCTTTTCCTACTCGAAAGCGCGTTGACTTTAATCCGCTGAATCGGAAGGATTATTTGCTTCATGTACTGAAGGCTTATTAATCCAAACAACTAGTAATAAGCGCCCTCTTGTATGATACTTTTCCTTACTAGAGGGCGCCTTTTTATATACAATCTTAAGGTAAAGCTGGTTCAAACTCTCCTGTAATTGTTTGAAATCCATTATTGCTCTCATATTCCTGTTTCCGCTCTAACCCGAATTTTTCTAAAATCGGAAGGTCATTTGTTGAAAATACATAACTAGTTTCAAGCGCAACGTGTTCGTGCCATGCCCAGTTTGGTACAACAAAGAAGTCTCCTTTAGACCAGTCGAAGCGAATACCATTAATAATTGTATATCCTGCCCCTTCATGCACATGGTAGATTGATGCATGTGTATGGCGATGTGCTTTTCCTCTGAATCCCTTCGGTAGCTTCTGCATCCAAGCTGCAATCGTTGGACATGCTGTCTCACCGTTTGATGGATTTATATATTCAACAGCATAACCATCGTAAACATCTGGCTCAAAACGACTTAATCCATTAAGCGCTGCTTCCGTTCCTGCCCATTTGTAGGAACTAAGAGGAGCTTTCTTTGTATATCGGTCCGAAACCGGTCGAACCATTCCACCTTCATAACGCTGAGCAGTATAATTATCTGGCACATTTGGCTGTTCAATTTTCTCTGGATACGGCTCAAAGAACGTACCACCCAGATAATAAATAGTCGGAATATCAAGGCAATCCATCCAAATCATCGGTTTGTCACCAGTGTGGCCATGTCCATGCCACAGTCCATTTGGAGTTGTTAAGAAGTCTCCTCGTTCCATGAAAATACGCTCTCCTTGCACAATTGAGTAAGCCCCTTCTCCTTCCATGACGAAACGTAACGCATTTTGAACATGCCGATGTGACGGAGCAGTTTCTCCAGGTTGTATTAATTGAACCGCAGCATATAACGTTTGTGTAGTCGATGCCCATCCCCAAGGTTTTCTATAATTAAGTCCTGGATTTTGTAAATAGATGGCCCGGCGTTCTCCACCACGGTCTGGTGTAAATATTTGCGTCGCCTCTGTTAACTTCTTTTGAAGCAATTCCGCTTTCCAAAGGTACGCTTGTGCATGAGGCTCAGGTGTATGTTTCATTAAATCTGGGATCGCGCTCCAAAGTGGTCCGAGATGATATTGTTCTATATCACGATTGAAATCTTGTACGAGTGTACTTTCAAAAAAAGCATTTTTTTCCGCCATTTTATTTGCCTCCTTTATTGCTCATTAAATTTAGATAAATTCCGCTCGATTTGTTTATAATGCTTTTCTGTATGTTCTACGATAAGGTGATTAGCGATAAAGTCAATTGGCTTATTGTTGAAACGAGGATTGCGACTTGGAGCCTGAATTTTCAACTCTTCGTCTGTTAATGTGCTCAGTACATCTTCTATGATGATTGGTATAGTAGAAATCTGCTGAATGACTGCTTCTACAGATTTGTCATTTATATTCTCTTCTGAAACTGCTTGTAGGCGCACTTCATCAGTTAAACCGCGGCCCCATAAGTTTTCATGATTTAATTTAATATTGTTAATTTCTTTTGCCCAATACGGAATAGCTTCCGCTACATGTGTAATAATTTGCATAATTGACCATTCATCTTCTGAAGGTTTCCAATAGATGATTTCCTCTGGCAAAGACTTAACAATAGTCTTGATCTTATCGATTGATTCATAAATAGATTCGGCTGCGTGGACTTGCAAGCTTTTCGTCATAGTACTGGCACCTCTAACTTTTGTCTTACTTTATTTTCAAGTACGCCTACTCCATCAACTTCAATACGAACGATATCTCCATCTTTAAGAAATACTTGCGGATTACGTGCAACACCTACACCACCTGGCGTACCTGTTAAAATGACATCCCCTGGCTCTAGTGTCATTAAACCGGATAAAAACGAAACGAGATATTGTACCGAGAATACTAGATTAGCAGTATTAGATTGTTGACGTTTCTCTCCATTCACTGTTAAGACAATATCCAAGCCAGACGGATTCGTTAATTCATCTGATGTAATTAACCACGGTCCCATTGGAGCACTTCCTTCAACTGTCTTCCCTTGAAGCCATTGAATGGTACGGCGCTGAATATCACGATAAGTAATATCATTCGCAATTGTGTAACCAGCTACATATTGGAGGGCATCTCCTTCTGAAATATTTCGAGCACGCTTTCCGATTACAAAAGCAAATTCAGCTTCGTAATCTAGTTGCTCAGAAATCGGGTAAAACGGAATATCGTCTTCTGGACCGATTACTGTATTGGCAAACTTCGCAAAGATGACCGGAAATGCAGGTAATTCGCGTTTCATTTCCAAAATATGTTCACGATAATTGTGACCTACACATATAATTTTTCCTGGCGCAGGTACTGGAGCTTCTATTTTCACTTCACCTTCTTCAAATACCAATTTATCTTCATGTTTTTTCATAAGTGCATAAGTGATAGCATCTTTTGCTAGATTCATACTCGCTGTTCCACCTTGTAGAAATCCATTCATATCCTTTGGTATATACGCCTCTGCAATTTGAGCGGCCCTAAGGTTTCCTTCGCTTGTCAATTTCGCTTTAAAAGCAGCATGCAAATCAATCAAATTCCCGTTCTCTAACGCAGCAATTCTCGTTTCTCCATTACGTGTAAAAGTAACAAGTTTCATAGTAATCTCCCTTTCCTTTAAATGAATGAAAATTCTACCTTGAACGATAGTAACGTATAACTTTCCGGCCCTACTCTTTGTTATAAAAGATAAAAAGTATTTCCTTCTGGGCCAAGTGGTACATGTCCCATTTCTATTAACTCTATAATTGGGAGAAATACATTTTTTTCTTCAGCTAATTCAGCAGCACATGCAACAACACTTATGTACATCGCATGCCCAACGAGAAATTTCACTGTTTTTTCCTCTCCGACATGCTTGAAAGCTTCTTTATAAACACCATGAAAGATTGCTTCTGGTACTTTATCTACTACATCTACAAGAAGTTTCTCGTTACCTACACTTACAATTTTTTCTTTCAATTGATCAGGCACTGCTGCTAGTGCCCCCCATAAATCGTTATCTTCAAATGAAATCCGCTCAATTGTTTCATTTAATTGTTTTCTTGAAATCCATTTGATTTCATATTCACTAATGTTTAGAGAACTCATAAATTGATCAATTTTCTTCTCAGCCTCTACATTTTGCTGTCCAATGTTGCAATACCAGTTCATCGTCATTAACCGTTCAATCATTCCATTTGTAGAACGTGCATGAGAACCATATTTTTCTTCATTCATGAATTGAGACAAAGCCATTTCTTATCGCTCCTTTCATATCGTTCATGTTACCCATCTAAGTATTTTTATACTTTTAATATTTTGTTGTCAGTTCAGGAGGTCCAAATTTCGGTCCGTATGGCCCCTCATCAAGCCATCTTCCAAGCCTTGGAACGATAGATACCATTGAAGCAGCAATGTCGCGTTTCATGTTCAGTTCAGGAGAGTTCCCCTGAAGGTGATGAAGCGCAGTAGTTGAAGCATCACGGTTCCATTTAGCTGCAATTCGGCGTTCGTTTGCAGCTGCTTCAATCGCGTTTATCCGCTCTTCTTCAGAGTTAGATTGTAGCGCCTTCTCAATACCTCTCGCAGCGAGAACAGCATCTGGAATACCAGAATTCAATCCCCGTGCACCAAATGGGGCAAATAAATGCGCAGCTTCTCCAGCAAGAAGAATACGATGTTTTGCATCAGTAAATGAATTTGCCACTACTTGATGGAAACGGTAGGAAGACACCCACGTAATCCTCTCTGCGTACTTAGCATCCATTACTTTTGGCAACCATTTCTTAACACTTTCAATATTTGTATAATCGTCTGGGTTATCTGACTCAAGTAGTTGTAAATCGATACGCCATCCGCCTTTAAATGGAACAAACATTACATTTCTTCCCTCCATAGCTGGATGCTGGTAATGGAATATTCTTTCTAAAGGAAGTGGATCCGTTTCATCTTCTTTTGCATCCACGACAATAAAAGTATCTGCCGTGCGTGGGCCTTCAAACTTTAATCCCGCTTGCTCTCTTACAATTGAACGAGCTCCATCACATCCAATTACATACTGCGCCTTCAAGATTTCGTCATTTGTGATTGTTACTTCTACTCCAGAGTCTGTAATGTGTAAATTTTTAACTGGAGCATCCCAAAGGAATTCAACGCCCGCTTTTATACACGCCTCATACATATGCTTTTCGATCTCATCTTGATGAAGAGCTGTGAAATGAGGCAATCGGTTAAACTTAAGATTTTCATCTTTACCGTAATTTCGTACATATACTTCTTTTCCTTTATACAACGTTCGTTTTACAGGCCAAATAATTCCGTTATGAGCAAGTGTGAAACCGAGGCCTTCTGAAGTCTCCTCCAGTAGTTTTAACGAAGCACTGTGTAAATAAATTGCTCTACTTCCTGGACGTGGTCTTCCAAATGAATCTCCCTCTATTACTAAAGTTGATATCCCCTTCTTTTGTAATATAAGTCCTGCTACAAGTCCTACCGGGCCCGCACCAACAACAATGGCATCATATTTTTTTTCTTTTCCCATCAATATCTCCCCTTTATTAACAATTTCCCATTACGCTATCCTCACTCGTTCTTCTTTAACCCTCTACAGTTTTTATCTCCGGCATCATCTTCTTCCGAATATCCTCAGGTATTGGATGCGCTTTCGCTTTTTCTTTGAAAGAAGTCCATGCACGAGTTTCATAACCTTCTGCTACAACCCGTTCCCCTTTTACAAAAACATGCTGAATTGTAAAAACTTTATTATGCAATTCGTTCACAGTACTTTTCACAACTACTTGATCTTCAAAACGGAGAGGTGACTTAAATTGGCATTTTGCTTCTAGTAAGGGCAAACCAATTTGTTGTTCTTCGTAAAGTTCGGCGGAAGGAAAACCAATTTTTTTAAAATATTCATGAGTTGCTTCGTCCATCCATTTATAAAAATTAGGATAGTACACAATGCCTGCAGCATCTGTGTCTCCCCACCTTACTTGAAAAGTATATTCTTCCATTATGCCTTCCCTCCTATCTATCAAACTGTTGGACTAATATTTGAAGATACTTGTTCTCTCAATTTCAACTTTTGAATTTTCCCACTTGCTGTTACAGGGAATTCATCAGTAAAGATCACTTTCTCTGGTAGTTTATAAATTGCCATTTTCTCTTTAAGGTAGAATTTCATTTCTTCTTCTGAACTTACTTCTCCATTTTTTAATCGTATGACCGCACACGCAACTTCCCCAAGCACTTTATCTGGAAGACCTACAACTGCTGCTTCGATTACTTTTGGATGTTTCATAATGACTGCTTCAATTTCCTGTGGATAAACGTTTAAGCCACCTCTTATAATCATCTCTTTCTTTCTCCCTACAAACCTTAAATATCCTTGATGATCAAGGGTACCTAAATCTCCTGAATAATACCAATCTTCATTATCCAAAACCTGTTTTGTCTGTTCAGGCATATTATAATAACCTTTCATTACTCCAAATCCCTTAACTGCGATTTCTCCCACTTCCCCGGGCGGAAGCGCCACTCTATTTTCATCGACAATTTTCAATATTACTCCTGGGATAGCCTTTCCAAGAGTTTCTGTTATGTTCTGCTTTGTATCACCATACGAGGTCATCGTAATAGAAACCGTTTCAGTTATCCCAAATGATTGACAAAGGTTAATGCCCATACGGTCTCGTATCTCCGTCACTGTTTTTGCCGGAATAGGTGCAGCTCCAACTAATCCAGCACGCAATGAAGATAAATCATATTTATTAAAATCCTCTAATTCTAGTTCTTTTATAAACATTGTTGGTACGCCTTTTTGGATGGTTACCTTTTCTTGTTCAATTAATTGTAAAGTTTCTCGCGGACGGAATTTTTCTTGTAGTATCATTCGTCCTCCCATCGCTACTGCACAAAGCATATTAATTGCCATACCAAAAATATGAAACAGTGGTGCTGAAATAATAAATACATCATCTTGTGTACAATGCAGCTCTATTCCTATCGTTTGTGCAGATTGTACAACAGCACGGTGTGTAACCATTACACCTTTTGGGGTTCCCGTCGTTCCTGACGTATATAATATACAAAACAAATCTTCATTCACATTTATATTTACTTGTTCAATATCTATTGTTTCTGTACGCATTAACTGCTCATACGAACTGAGATTCTCTTGCGGAAACCGTACTGTAATAGCTTTTTGTACCATAGTAAGTACTTTTTCAAAACCAACATTCTTTTCAAATTCTCCGGATGCTATTAATAGCTTCGGAGCTGAACTTTTTAATATAAATTCAATTTCATATGATTTATATTTTGGATTAAAAGGAACGATTATTGCTCCTAATTTTGCTGCTGCAAAATAAATTACTACTGTTTCGGACCAGTTTGGTAGAGATACGGCGATACGGTCTCCTTTACTTACTCCTAGTCTCTTAAATGCAGTAGCCAAACAATCTACTTCATTTTTCAATTGTTTGTATGTAATTCGTCTCGTTAAATCATATATCGCTTCTTTTTCACCATAAGATGAAGTAACAGATTCTAACAGCTCATACACCGCTAATAAGTTCCTATTCTTTTTCATTCTCTCACTCACTTTCTATCGTCTTACCTACTAGCTCGCGTTTTTTATCCCATACTTATAGCAGGACAAACGATGTAGGAAAACCAGGAAGGACTCTCCCTGGTTTTTCTAGTACAACGCTTCCCAAATCGCTGCAATTCCTTGCCCTCCGCCAATACAAACAGCGGATACCCCATATTTTTTATTTCTTCTTCTTAATTCATAAATTAAGGATAGAGAAATTCTTGTTCCACTCGCAGCAAGTGGATGTCCAATCGCAATTGCCCCGCCATTTACATTCGCTTTATTAAGATCGAATCCTAATTCTTTTTGACAAGCTAAGTACTGCGCAGAAAATGCTTCATTAATTTCAATTAAGTCTAAGTCTGCTAAAGTTAGATTCGCTTTTTCTAATGCACTTTGAATAGCTGGAACCGGTCCAATCCCCATATACTTCGGTTCTACTCCAACAACAGCCCAAGAAATGAGCTTAGCAATCGGTTTTAATCCTCTATCATTTGCATAATCACTAGATGCTAAAACAACTGCCGCTGCACCATCCACCATCCCACTTGCACTACCTGGAGTTACGACACCATTTTCAGCAAAACGGGGTTTTAATTTCGCTAATTTTTCTAGACTCGTATGACGGATATGCTCATCTTCATGTATAAGCTGTTCTCCTTTTCTTCCTTTCACTGTTACTGGAACAATCTCTTCTTTTAAATATCCTTTTTCCCTTGCTAAAAGAGCCCGTTCATGGCTAGAGAGTGCATGCTGATCTACTTCTTCTCTCGTTAAGTTATATTTTGCAGCCAAATTTTCTGCAGTTTCTCCCATCGTACATTTACCATACGTATCATACAGACCATCCCATAACCAATCTTCTATAGCCGGACCGCCGAGTGGACTTCCCCATCTCATTCCAGGTATTACATGTGGAACTTGGCTCATGTTCTCCGTTCCTCCGGCAAGTGCAACGTCTGCTTCTCCGCATAGAATATAACGAGCTGCCGTTAAAATAGATTCAACACCAGTTCCGCAAAGACGATTAATCGTCAAAGCGGGAACATGAATAGGCGCTCCGGCTTTTAATCCAACATGCCTTGCCAATAAATGTGCATCTTTACTAGACTGCTGAACATTACCAAATACAACTTGATTAATATCTTCTGCGGATATAGAAGCTTTTCGTATTGCTTCCTTAGCGGCAATCGCCCCTAAATCTGTTGCATTCACGCCTCGGAACGATCCCGAAATTTCAGCAAATGGAGTCCTAGCTCCCTCCAATAAAACAATCTCTTTCATATCCCATTCACCTCATTATTTCCCTAAATAAACTGGTTTTCTTTTTTCAACGAATGCTTGTAATCCTTCTTTACGATCCTCTGTTGCGAACGCATTTCCAAAACAGGTACTTTCAATTATTAAGCCTGTTTCAAGGTCAGCATTACTGCCTACATTTACCGCCGTTTTTAACATTTGAAGTGCTACTGGTGGTTTTTTTGCCAATTTATACGCCCATTCCTTTACAAACTCAAACAACTCTTCCGCAGGTACTATTTTGTTAACAATATGTAAATCGAAAGCACGCTCTGCATCAAACATATCTCCGAAGTAAAGTAATTCTTTCGCTATACCTTGGCCGACAATCTTTTGAAGACGCTGTGTACCTCCGCCCCCAGGAATAATTCCGAGTCCTACTTCTGGAAAGGCGAATTTTGCTTGATCCGAACAAATGCGTAAGTCACATGCGAGTGCAAGTTCAAAACCACCACCAAGAGCTAATCCATTTATCGCAGCAATAACTGGTTTTGACATATTTTCAATTTTGCTAAATACCGTTCGTGAAGTCTTATTCATTTGGGTTACACCGACAAGATCAAGTGCTGCCATTTCGTTAATATCAGCGCCTGCAACAAATGCCTTCCTTCCGCTTCCTGTAAGAACGATTACTCGTACTTCTTCATTTGCCTCTAGTTCACCAAATAGACCGGAAAGTTCATGAAACACTTGTGTATTCAATGGATTTACAGGTGGTCGATTAATTGTAACGATCGCAACTCTATTTTCAATTTCACAAATTAAAAACTCATAATTCATAACTTAATCCCCCATTCTTTATTCATAATCATAAAAACCTGCACCTGTTTTTTTGCCGTGTCTACCTGCTCTAACTAGCTGTTTTAAAAGAAGCGGCGGCGCGTATTGATCATTATTTAGTTCTTCTTTGAAGTACTCCATCACGTGATACCCAATATCTACACCTGCAAAATCTTGTAGTGTAAACGGCCCCATCGGATAATTGAGGCCAAGTGTAACAGCCTTATCGATATCTTCTGCAGATGCAACTCCATCTTCAAGCAATTTAATTGCTTCAATAAATTGCGGAATCATAATTCGATTTACAATAAATCCAGGTGAATCTTTCTTTACTTCAACTGGTTCTTTCGAAAGTTTTTTAGATAGCGCTTTCAATTCTTCGACTGTTTCATCACTCGTTTTATAGCCGCGAACAACTTCTACAAGTTTCATAAGTTGTGCAGGGTTAAAGAAATGCATACCTGCCACACGTTCTGGACGATTCGTTGCTGAAGCAATCTCTGTTATCGACATAGATGAAGTATTTGTTGCAAGTATAACCCCTTCAGGAACGATTTGATCTAGAGCTGCAAACACTTCCCTCTTCAAATCTAACTTCTCTAACACGGCCTCAATAACTACATCCGCATCTTTCATATCTTCTAAAGTTGTAGTGAGCCGCATTCGGTCAAGTGCCTTTTCTTTATCTTCTTCCGTCATCTTTCCTCTTGTAACACTCTTAGTCATAAAACCATTCATACGTTGCATTGCACTATCTAAATAACGCTCTTCAATATCATGTAAAATAACTGTAAACCCATTTAATGCAGCTAGATTTGCAATGCCAGAACCCATAGATCCTGCACCGACAATGCCAATTGTTTGAATTGTCATTTTGCTACCTCCTTGAATAAATTTTTAAATGTTCTGTAAATAAATTATATCTATATTCAAAAAGTTTTTGTATATACACAGTGTAGGAAATACATATATTTCTTTCGTACATTTTGATGGTATTCATTTCGGTTCAAACCGCTTTATCTTCCATTTAGTGAGAAGTACAGTTATTTTTCATACAAAAAGTGCGCACTTCAAAAGAAATAATGTTTTCTTGAAGTACGCACTCTATGATGTAAAATTCAAAACTATATGTTATCGTTCTTTTCCATTTGATGAAATAACTTCTTTATACCAATAGAAGCTCTGTTTCTTTATTCTTTTTAAATCTTTTAAATCGTCTTCATCACGATTTATATAAATAAAACCATATCTTTTTCTGAAACCTTGATGCGTAGAAATTAAATCGATTGCGGCCCAAGGGCAGTAACCTATTACATCCACTCCATCTGCAATTGCCAATTCCATCTGTTCAATATGTTTTTTCAAATAATCAATTCGGTAATGATCTTTCACTAATCCATCTTCATCTACTTTGTCGTAAGCACCTATTCCATTCTCTGTAATGATAATTGGCAAGTGATAACGATCATTCACTTCTCTTAATGTAGCTCGGAAGCCAATTGGATCAATCTCCCAACCGAAATCGGTTAATTCTAGGAATTCATTATCGTCACCCATGAAGAATCCTTCTTCACCTACTTCAATTTGTTGATCACCAGCATCATCAATTACAAAGTTTTCATCATATTCACTAACAGTAATAGAAGAATAATAGTTAAAAGCTATATAATCTGGTTTTGAACTAGCTAGAATCTCCATATCTCCCTCTAGAATAACTGGTTCGATATTTTTGCTTTTCATGAAATTCCACGCTATGTTGTTATATCGTCCATATACAGCCATATCTAGATATAACCAATTACGAATTGCGTTACAATTTTGAGCTGCAATAATGTCATTCGGCTTACATGTTTTCGGATACACATAACTAATATTTGGTGCTGGACCAATTTTCGCATCACGTATCATCTCGTGACATAAGTTTGTTACCTTTGCCTCTGCTAAAAGCATATGATGATTTTGCTGATATAGCTCTTTTTGAGATACTATCGATGTCCCAACAGCCTGTCCATGTAATATCATCATGTTCTGTTCATTAATTGTTAACCAATTCTTTACCCGATCTCCAAAACGTTCAAAAAGGATTTCACAATATGTAACAAAAGCATCGATAGTAGCACGGTTACTCCAGCCACCCTTTTTCTCTAATTCATACGGCAAATCAAAATGATACATCGTTATTAACGGTACGATATCATGCTTCAGCAATTCATCAATAAGATTGCTATAGAATGTAATACCTTTTTCATTCACTTCTCCCGTACCATTTGGGAGAATTCGAGTCCAAGCTATTGAAAAGCGATATACTTTTAGCCCTAATTCAGAAAAAAGCTTCACATCTTCTTTAAAATGATGATAATGATCACTACAAACTGTAAAATCTGACGTACCTTCAGGAATAACTTTCACATCTTGAACAGAAAGGCCTTTTCCATCTTCATTATAGGCCCCTTCTACTTGGTAAGCACTTGTGGAAGCTCCCCACATCCATCAACTTAAGGATTTAGACTATTCTTAAACTTAAAAGCACGTTACTATTCTCTTATGTTAATGAGAAAG